>CAZTYW010000012.1:0-35284 GCA_964617695.1 uncultured Dehalococcoidia bacterium | reverse complement strand
GTATCAAACTCGTTGGCGAAAACCAGATCCTGCGGGCTCCGCGCCCCGTTGATGACCACCAGGTCTGCGTAGTCGTCTCTGTGGTCGACGATGGTGGTTATCACCGGACGCAGCGGGGCCATGCCGATGCCGCCGCCGATGATGAAGATGTTCTTGCCCTTGTATTCCTCCAGGGGAAAGTGGTTCCCAAAAGGGCCCCTCACGCCGACAACCGTGCCCGGTTCAAGCTCGTGAAGTGAGTTGGTGACCGTCCCCACGCGCCTCACCGCCACCTCCAGCCCGTCCTTGCGGTAGGAGACAGACGCCAGCCCGAAGGGTGACTCACCCACGCCGAATGCTGACACGAAAATGAACTGCCCCGGCTTGTAGTCAAAGCTTTCCGCCACGGCACGGTCATGCAATTCCATTGCGAACAACCTGACGTCAGGCGTCAGGTCAACCACGTCTTGCAGGGTGGCAAGGTATGGCAGCATGGGATTGGCGGACTTCACCTGGCTGCCCCCATCTTCTGGATATCGGATATTACCTCTCGAATGTCCGTGTTCACCGGGCAGGCCCTGACACACCTGCCACAGCCGACGCAGTGCAGAGCTCCGAAACGCTCGGAAGAGTAGAGGAGCTTGTGTGCAAACCTCTGCCTCAAGCGTGCCCCTTTGTTGGCACGAGGGTCGTGACCACCGGCAATGCGGGTGAACCCTGGCGACTGGCAGCTTTCCCAGGTCCGCACCCGGTTGATCCTCCCATTTTCGCTGAAGTCCCTTACGTCGAAGCAATAGCAGGTGGGACAGACATAGGAACACATATTGCAGTGCAGGCATCTGTCGGCCAACCGGCTCCAGTAGGGACTGTCAAAGTTCTGACGCATAGCCTCTGCAATGCCCTCGCTGGGGATGGTCGGCACAGAAGGCGCTGCCGGGGTCGTCACATTCGCTGCAGTCAACAGACCACGGGGCAGCAGGGACTCGCCCTTCTCTGTAACGACCTGGACCACGTACCCATCCTCCACTTCCGTGAGCATGACGTCCACGTTGGAGGCATCGTCCGGACCGCTGCCCATGCTGGTGCAGAAACACTCTGGAGAGACGCTCAGGCAGGAAAGACCGACCAGGGTGCTCTTGTCGCGGTGTTGCTGGTACAGGTCATCGGCTGGCTCCGACAGATAGGGCATGTCCAGTGTGGCGATGCCTCTGGCGTCGCAGGGACGCACGCCGAATATCACGGTCTCACGCTCAACCGCGGCAGGCACCAGTTCGATCTGGGCATCGCTTCTTTCTACCGTGAACAGCGTCTCCGTAGCAGGGAAGAAGAACTCCTTCGGAGATAGGTCGGTGTTCCCGTAGTCGAAGACTATATCTTCCACTTGCCCGACTCTTCGGAACAGGGTCAACTCGTCAATCCTGGTTGGCGCCACCAGGTCGCCATCCTGGACTAGCTTTGCCAACCACGACAGCAGGTCGTTCCTGGAAATGAACTGGCTCATTCGCCGATCCCTATTTTCTCATCTTTTCTGAAGGTGGAGAGCGGTGCCGCAGCTTCGGGGTCCATACCCGGCTGAAAACCGAACAGCTCCAGCACCTCTTTTTCCAGCTTGCGGTTGAGCAGGCTGAGCGGGATGTCCAGCGGGCAGACACGTTCGCAGGCGTGGCAGCCAACGCACCTTCCGGCCAGGTGAAAAGCGCGCATGGCGCTCCACATCTCGTTCTCGCTGGGGGCTATCCTGATGCCGACCCACAGAGGGTCCAGTCGCTCCACGAAGCACTCGCTGCAATAGCATCCGGGGCAGACCTGGCGGCAGGCGTAGCAGCGGATGCAGCGGCTGGACTGCTCCTCCCAGAACGCCCTTCTCTCGGCCGCCGACAGACTCTCCACTCGGGCTACATCCGGGTAGGGCTCGGGTATGTCTGGCTCCGACGCCGGTGGTTCCCCAACCAGGAAGTCGTACACCACTGGAGTATGTCGCTGACATAGCTGGCAGGCAGCCTCCAATTCCTCGCTGGCCGAATTCCAGCTCGTCTTCACTATCCCGGGGCATACCACTCCGATGATGGACACCTTGTCCCGCTGAATCTGGCTCTCACCAAGTAGCAGGTTGATGGCCCGGGAATCACAGGGCTTCACCACGATGCCGGTCACTTTGTCCTTGCGGTTCAGCAGGTACTTCACCAGGTTATGGCCGCACGTCTGGTCAAAGATGAGCCTGTCTGCCTCTTTCGGATCATAGGCAAACGACGGACGAGCCGTCACTCCGTCCGTGGCACGTTCGTAGCCAATAACGCAGTCTACGGCTTTGCTTTCCAGCAGCTCGCTGGCCTTCCTTCGGATCTCTTCAGTCAGGTTCATACCACGACTTCCTGAGCCACGGGGGCTCTTCTGGGCCCCAGCCTTCGCACCTGGTCCGTAAATGAGGACACCACCTCCGACCAGCGTTTGCCTTCCGAGGCGGAGACCCATTCCACCTGGAATCTCTCACTCTCAACACCCAGATACACCAGGAATGGACGAAGCAGCGCAAAGCGACGCCGGGCGTGATAGTTACCCTCGGTGTAGTGGCAGTCGCCGGGGTGGCAACCGGCGACGAGTACGCCGTCAGCCCCCAACTGGAAAGACTTGACTATCAGCAGGGGGTCGACTCTGGCCGAGCAGGGCACCCGTATGATTCGAATATTCGGGGGGTAGCAGATACGACTGGTACCGGCCATATCAGCGCCGGCATAGCTGCACCAGTTGCAGAGGAATCCAACTATCCTGGGCTCGAACTCTACTGACATAAAGCTGTCACCTCAGCGAGTAACTGCTGCTGGCTGAAACCGCGCAGGTTGGCCGCCCCGAAGCGGCAGCCAGCCACGCACAGGCCGCATCCCTTACATACGCTCTCATTCACCACCGCTACCGTGCGGCCGTCTCTGGTAACCTGGGTATCGATGGCGGTGAAGGGACAGGCCTGATAGCACAGTAGACACCCGCTGCACTTCACGGCATCGACAACCGACACCATGGGGTCGGTGGTCAGGTAGTCCGGGCTGAACAGCGTGGCTACCTTTGCCGCCGCAGCGCTGCCTGACGCAACGGATTCCGGGATGTCCCGAGGCCCGACACAGGCCCCCGCCAGGAATACACCGTCGCTCATGGTCTCCACCGGGCGCAGCTTGGGATGCGCCTCGATAAACAGCTCGTTGGTGTCATAGCTGACTTTGAGGGTCTGGGCCAGCTCTGCTGCCCCCAGGCTGTGTTCAATGCCCGTTGCCAGCACCACCAGGTCAGCCGGAATCTCCACTATTTCACCCAGCAGGGTGTCCTCGCCCCGCACTATCAATTGATCGCCCTCCTCTCGGATGGCAGACACTTTCCCACGAATGTACGTGGCACCGCTCTCCTGGGCCCGCTTGTAGAACTCCTCATAGTCTTTGCTCACTGCGCGGACATCCATGTAGAACACGTAGCACTGTACCTCAGGGTCATGCTCCTTGAGCATGATGGCGTGCTTGGCTATGTACATGCAGCATACCTTGCTGCAATAGGTGCGTCCCCTTTGTTCATCCCTTGAGCCGATGCAGGTAATGAACACGACTTGCTTGGGGTGGGCACCATTGGAGGGGCGGCTAACCTCGCCTCCCATGGGGCCGGAGGCGCTCATCATGCGCTCCAGCTCCAGACCGGTGATCACGTCGGGATATCTACCTGCCCCCAACTCGGTGTAGCCCTTGGGGTCGAAGGGCTGGTAGCCGGTAGCTACGATAATGGCTCCAAACTTCTCGGTGAGAAGCTGGTCCTCCTGCTCCCAGTCAATGGCGTTCGTGGGACAGAGCTTCTCGCAGACCTGGCACTTGGGTGGGGGCTTGCCCTCCTTGCCTTCGTTGGTGAAGCGAAGATAGTTAATATAGCGGCAGTGTTCCGTGTCGATCACTGGTTTGGGGGGCACTGCCTGGGGGAAGGGAATGTAGATCGCAGGGCGTTTGCCGATTCCCACGTCAAACTCTGAATCCACCTTCTCGGGGCACTTCTGCCAGCAGGTGCCGCAACCGGTACATGTCACATGGTCTACCTTGCGTGCTTTCTGCAATATGCTGACCTCGAAGTTGCCCACAAAGCCCTTGACCTCCTTTACCTCTGCGTAAGTCAGCAGAGTAATGTCGGGGTGCTGGGCAACGTCGACCATCTTGGGAGTGAGAATGCATGAGGAGCAATCGAGGGTAGGGAAGGTCTTGTCCAGTTGGGCCATGTGGCCGCCGATAGTGGGCTCGCGCTCTACCAGAACGACCTCATGGCCGGTATTGGCAACGTCCAGGGCTGCCTGGATTCCGGCGATACCGCCGCCAATAACCAGCGCCCGCTTGGTGATGGGTAGCTGCTTGGGGAAAAGTGCCTCATGGCGGCTCACCTTGGCTACTGCCATCCTGATCAGCTCGATTGCCTTCTCGGTTGCTGCCTCCTTGCCGTCGCCATGGACCCAACTGCAATGCTCTCGTATGTTGGCCATTTCCAGCAGGTAAGGGTTCAGGCCGGCTGCGGCAATCGTGTTGCGAAATGTGTTCTCGTGCATCCGAGGCGAGCAGGCTGCAACGACCACCCTGTTGAGACGATTGGCGGTAATAGCGTCACGGATGGACGCCTGTCCTGGGTCACTGCAGTTGTACTTGTAGTCCTCGGCGTGTGTCACCATCGGCATGTGTCTGGCTGCTTCAACCACCGCAGTGACATCGACGGTACCGGCGATATTAGTGCCGCAGTGACATATAAACACACCAACCCTGGCCATAGCCCTGCTTTCCTTCTTCTTTCAAAGCAGCTTCGATGCTGCTAGATTGCCTCCTGGACCAGCTCTGAGATATCCTTCACCTGGATTGTGCTGCCTTTGTCCATTGTCAGGACGCTGTCCTCGAAGTTGAGCACGCAGTACGGACAGGCGGCCACCAGGACGCTGGCGCCCACCCCAATCGCCTGGTCAACTCTGAGGTCTGAAAGCCTTTCTCCCTTCTTGGTCTCCATCCATATCCGTCCGCCGCCACCGCCACAACACAGGCTGTTGGCGCCGTAATCAGGCATCTCCACCAGTTCCAGGCCGGGGATGCTCGTCAGAATCTCTCTTGGTTCATCGTAAACGTCATTGTGGCGCCCCAGATAGCACGGGTCGTGATAGGTCACCCTGGCCTTCACCTCCTTGGTGAAGTTGAGTCTTCCCTCCCTGACCAGCTCGGCCACCAACTGAGTGAAGTGCAACACCTCGAAGCTGCCTCCGAGTTCTGGATACTCGTTCTTGAAGGTGTGATAGCAGTGGGGGGAGCTGACGACTACTCTGGTGACGCCGCTCTCGGCAAAAGCGGCGATATTGCCCTGAGCCAGCCTCTGGAACAGGCTCTCATTGCCTGCCTTGCGTACACTCTCGCCACAGCAGCTTTCGCTGGCACCCAGGATGCCGAAGTCTACCCCTGCCCTTTTGAGGACGTTGGCTGTGGTGCGGGCCACTCTCTTGACGCTGGGGTCATACGCAGGTATGCAGCAGGAGAAGTACAGTATGTCGGTCTCCTTGCTGAAAGTCACCAGATCGAGGTCTTTTGCCCAGTCGGCCCTCTTTTCCGCTGGTTCTCCGAGCGGGTTCCCTGTTGCGGCGATGTTCTTCAGCGTTACCCGGAGCGAGTCGGGGAGATAGCCGGCCCCCATCTCCACTATTATGTTGCGCATGGCTTTCATGATGTCGATGATGGCTACGCCGCGCGGACAGCGGACTACGCAAGCGCGGCAGGTGGCGCATGTCCAGGTGTCTTCTCCTTCGAAGTCGACTACGCCTAGCTGCGCCTGGTGGATGAGTTTGCGGGTGAGGAAACTTCTAACCTGGTTCCAGGGGCAGGTGCCGGTACACAGTCCGCACTGATAGCATTGCTTGAGAGCTTCGCCGCCTGCCTCTGTCAGAGCGTCTACGGCTTCTCTGAATGGGGTGACCGCCGTGGTTATGTTCTGACCTCTTCTTGGGCTACTCAGAACTCGCGTGCCGACCGTTATTCGTGGATGGTGCCCGTCGGCATCATATTCCCCTCGACCAGTAGAATGATACCGCATTTCCAAAAGGATATCAACATTTCGGATGGTTGTTGTTGTGCTTAGTCATGCAGCCTCAACATTATCTTCGATCGAATTGGCGACTGTGTTCTAAGCAAGGAAGATATAATCGCCGCGTCGAGCTGCAATCTCTGCCCTTCTTGCCACCAGGCGGGCCCTGGGATCGGGCCTCGGCTGTGCCTTGCGGTCAGAATAGCCGAGAGCCAGAATGATGCAGTCAGGCAAGGTGTATAATAGCAAATGGAAAAAAAGGGTGCCCTGGCACCGAGGGCGTTTGCCAATTTTGGGCCTCATCCGGCGCAAGTCCCCATACGACAAGTGGATGGAATGTGGTGGTCACTCTGGCAGCCATAAGTCACGTTCAAGTCAAGCGAACAAAGGTCGGCCGAGCGGGAATCGGTCCGCCAGGCGAGTCGGATGGTATCTTGGAGAGAGTTGGCTGTGGTTGATGCCGAAGCAGAAGCCGAGGAGCAGGTGAAAGAGGGGCGCTCCCGCGTCAGAGCCGCCCTGGCGGTGCTGGGCAGCCGCAATGGCTACTCTTTCGGCCTGCTTGTGCTTCTGTTTGAGATTTGCATCCTTTTCTACTACTTCGGCGAACTGGTGGACTGGGCTGGTTGGGAAGCCCTGCGCCTGGATTTCTTCTATGCTCCTCATGATGCGCACCGGCTCCTCTTCCTGGCTCCGATAATCTACGGCGCCTACGTCTACAGGATCAGAGGCGCCGTGATTGTTACTATCGATGCATTCATTGCCTTCCTGCCCCGGGCGCTCAGTCTGTCTCCCTTCCCTGACCCACTACTCAGGATAGCAGTTTTCACTGTAGCTGCAGGCTTCATCAGTATCCTTACCGGAATGGTTCACAATGGGATCGAGCGGCGAGCACAACTCGAGGCTCTGGTGCGTAGCGACAGAGACAGGCTCCTGGGAATGCTGGAGATGATGGAGGAAGGAGTCCTGTTGATAGACCCGCGATGCAGGATACGCTTCGTGAACAGGAGCATGGCCAGGGAGTTCGGCGAGGGCGTGGGCAGCCTCTGCTATGACTATCTTCACGGCTTTGACGAACCATGCGGCGAAATCTGCAGACTGTCGAAGGTTGTCAACGGCTCGACGGAGAGATGGGAGTACGACCTGCCTGATGGCCGGACCTATGAGGTTGTTGCATCTCCCTTTGTTGATTCTGATGGTGTGGTCTGCCAGCTTGCTGCCTTCAGAAACATCACCCAGCGCAAGAAGGTCGAGATGGAACTCATTGAACTCAACAGGTTGAAATCTGATCTTCTTTCTAACGTGTCCCACGACCTTCGATCACCGCTGACCTCTATCAAGGGAATCATCAGTAGCCTGTTGCAGAAAGACGTGGACTGGGACAGCGAGACCCGCGAGATGCTTCTCACTGGCATTAGCGAAGAGACGGACAGGCTGGCCAGCCTGGTGACCAATCTGCTAAACATGAGCAGGATTGAGGCGGGTGTCTGGAAGCCGGAGAAGGAGCTCCGCAGCATATCAGACATCGTCAGTGAAACGCTCGAGCAGCAGAAATGGCTCCACAAGGATCACACCTTTGAGACTGACCTGGAGACCGAACTACCAGAAATCTGCGTGGACTACAGCCAGATGAAACAGGTGCTGGTGAACCTGCTGGAGAATGCGGCAGCCTACTCCGAAGAAGGCACCACCATAACTTTCAGAGCCAGAAGCGTGAACGGAGAAGTGGAAGTGAGTGTGTCTGACCAGGGTCCTGGCATACCGGCGGAGGAGCTGGAGAAGGTGTTTGAGAAATTCTATCGCGGTGCTCAGGCGAGGCGAAGGCCCGGTGGCACCGGTCTCGGCCTGGCCATCTGCCAGGCGTTGATCCGTGCTCACGGCGGGCGGATATGGGCTGAAAGCGACGCCGGATGTGGCTCCACCTTCTACTTAAGGTTGCCCGCAGCCCAGCCTGGTGACCGTTGAGGACAGTAACTGTATGCCCAAGAAGACCAGGATACTTGTAGTCGACGATGAGCCCAAAATACGCATGTTCATTCGGGCCAACCTCGAGGCGCGCGGCTATGAGGTACACGTTGCGCAGGACGGGTTCGAGGCTGTGGAGGCGGCAGGGCGCATTGATCCAGATGTGATCGTTCTTGATGTAAACATGCCCCACATGGATGGGGTCGAGGCCTGCCGCAGGATAAGGGAGTGGGGTGACATGCCAATCATAATCCTGAGCGTGAGGGAAGACGAAGCTGACAAGGTCAAAGCCCTTGATGAGGGTGCCGACGATTACGTTACCAAGCCCTTCGGCATAGAGGAGTTGCTGGCCCGGATCAGGGTTGCTCTCAGGCGTTCAGGGAGCACAAGGGCTGTTGCCCCGGTTTTCACTGCAGGTGACCTGGAGGTTGACTTCACCAGGCGGGCCGTCAGGCGAAGAGGACAGACCGTGAGACTCACACAGACCGAGTACGAGCTGCTGGCATACCTGGTCTCCAACCACGGGAAGGTACTGACGCACAAAGAGCTGCTCCACAATGTCTGGGGCCCGGAATACGGTGAAGAAAGCGAGTATGTGCGTGTTTTTGTCCGACAGCTCAGGAGCAAGATTGAAGATGACCCTTCGAATCCTCGCTTCATTGTGACCCAACCGCGCATCGGATACCGTTTCGTCAAGCCAGACTAGTGGTTGCATAAGGGCGCCGCAGCCTGATAGACGCTCTGCGCATTGACTCGCAGCCCATCCAACGCCCTCAACGCCAAAATCCTTATAAAATCCTTACGATCCACCCCTTCCTTCTTTACACCTTCCTTACGTTTCCCAGACTACAATCATGCCAGGACAGGCGAGCGTGAAGGGGGGAGTAGCGCCATGGAACTGGAATTCTTGTTAAGGGTCGTCTCTCTGGCGGTAATCCTGGGCCTGGCTCACTGGGCGCTGGTGCCAATGGCGCTGGAGGATCTCGTTGTGAGGCAGCGAGTGGTGGGTGGTAGGAAGGGGCTGTGGGCATTGGCCATACTGTTCGTCACCTGCCTCGGCTCCTTGGCGTACTTGCTGATTCACCCTGAGATTCGGACAGAGGGTTTTCAGGATAGCTGAGATATGTCTCTCGGGGGAATTGGCCGCGGTGAGCAAGAGAGTTCTGGTCATAGATGACGATTGTCTGCTATTGAAGACCATACAGATTTGCCTCAGCAGGAGGGGGCACGATGTTAAGGCCTTTCACAGGGGAGTCGATGCGGTCAAGTGCCTGTTCCAGGAGAAGCTGGACCTGATGGTGCTGGACTTAAGACTGCCTGACTGTGATGGGTGGTTTCTGGCCAAAGTACTTCAGGAGATCGGATCGGGGGAGAGCGTGCCGCTGATCGTTATTTCAGTGCTGGAACCTGACCGAAAGAAGGTCGCCGAATTCAGACCATACGCTTACATTCAGAAACCGTTCGACATGGGACACCTCATGCAGGTGATTGATAGAAGCCTTTCCACGGATAGCGGAACTGTGGAAATGACGCCTGCCTCAGACTCGGGATAAGGGGGAAAGGGTGACAGGTGTCGGTGGGACCCTGAATGAGCTTCCAGGGCTTTGGGGGGCCCAAGATGCAGCCCGTACCGGTGCCCGTATGGGTGCAAGACCAGGCAACACAGCCTTGTCGCATCGTCAGGAAAGGGACCACCGGCATGTTGATGCGCTGGTTTATGTAGGGACAGCGCTACACCCTCAAGCAATCATTCACGCAGCTCTCTTATCCCGAGTCTAACCCCCTTCTTCAGCCCCGAGCTTTCCGGAAGGGCATCATCCCTGGGTAATCAGCCGCCGAATCTCATGCTGTTCACACTGCCGCCCGCTGGTGGCGTGGATGCCGTGTTTGCCGGCAGGCGGCCCTGGTCCTCTACGTTGCCGCCTTGGCGCCCACTGCGACGGCGCTGTTGATTCCCTTACCCAGCAACTTGAGCTCTATCGGTTCGCCAGCGCCCCACCTCTTGTAGACCCGGCATACTCTGCAGATGCTGATGTCATCGCCTCTGGTGCCGTAATCGGTGAGCTTGCAGTAGGTCCCCTCTATCGCCCAGCAAGCCAGGGCTTGATGCGTGTACGCCGGGCAATCATCTCTGATGGCCTCTGGGCAGTGACACATCTCCCAGCAGGGCGATTTGTCCTCCCAGAATCCCTTAGCCGGCTCCAGCGAGATCTTCCCCTTTATCTCGGCGATGACCTTCTCTACCTCGGCCACGTCATCCGCATCGCGGATCTCGTCGAGGATCTTCTTCAGTTCCTCCATTACCTTTGGTTTCACTATCTCTGCCTCCTTCCCAGATGCCTGGCTTCTTCAGGGCTGTTTGGATTTGAAGCCTGCCGCCTCGATAAGTCGCTCCCTGGCAGCGGCCTTCCTCTTTCGTCTTCCCGAATGGCGGAGTTACCCCCACCGACGTTCAGGTACCACATGAAGCCCACTGGCAGGAGGATGACAGGCGCGGCCAGTACAAGAGCCAAGACCTGCCATTCCATCTCCGCTCCTTTCTACGGCCGTTGGCCTCGTAGTCCTACAACACTAGAGTAGCATTCTGACCATGTGATCGACTTCCGCCTTAATGCCTGTTTCTACTTGCCGAAACCTCGTATACGACTTTGGGGCCGACAGGCATTTATGCTTAGCCCAGACGTCATCCGTGCTGCTGCTTGATCGGGAAGAAAAGGTGGTGCATTGTGATGCGACCCTCATAGGCTTCGAACGAGAAACTTGAAGGGGCTGGGATCTACTCCCAGCCCCCTCAATTACAAGCCAGCCTGGTGCAGGGTTGGTCGAGGGTGGCGGTCTCTTATTATTGTTGTTTTTCCTGATTTACCCGGCTGGCTTAGCAGGACCCAATGGGACCACTTCTCGGCCGAACAGTTGGTTGATCAAGATGCCCGCTGAGGTGTACCAGGCTACCAGTGCAGTGGCGATGCCCTCCCAGCCAGCGATCTTGTGAACGGTGTCGTTCCACTGGCCGATGGTGAGCAAGAAGAACAGAATGGCAAGCATGACGAACACCGCTGTGACAGCCTTGGCGACCCTCAGCGAAGCCACCGTGGCGTAGCAGGTGAATATGCCCCAGGCGATGAACAGGACGGCGATACCCTCACGCGGCACGGCTTCTATCACCCCAGCCTTCTCGAGCAGTATCATGGCGGCAACTGCCATCCAGAAGGCCCCGAAAGAGGTGAAGCAGGTGGCGCCGAAGGTATCTCCCCGCTTGACGTCCCACATTCCGGCGCAGAACTGGGCCAGGCCGCCGTAGAAGATGCCCACGGGCAGCACCATTCCGAGGCTGTCGGCATCCACCACACCAGTATTGACAACGTTGAGGATGAAGGTGGTCAGGGCGAAAGCCCCCAACCCCAGAGGGCCAACGTGGGCCAGTTTGGGTTCCGCCTTTGGTGCTTCTTCTGCCATAGAGACCTCTTCCTTTCTATGTGAAAGTAGTCTCCGCCTTTGGAGCCTTCTAGTCCCGGCCTTCCACTAGCGTTGTTACAACACCCGGATCAGCCAGCGTAGTCGTGTCTCCCAGGTCGTCAATGTTACCCCTGGCGATTTGCTTCAAGATCCGGCGCATGATCTTGCCACTTCGGGTCTTGGGCAGAGCATCGGCGAACTGTATCTTGTCAGGGCTGGCGATTGGGCCTATCTCCTTGCGCACATGTGCTACCAGGGCCTTCTTCAACTCGTCTGACTTCTGCTGGCCGCTCTTCAGCGTCACGTACGCATAGATGCCCTCACCCTTGACGTCGTGAGGGTAGCCAACCACGGCCGATTCAGCTACGCTGGGGTGGGAAACCAGGGCGCTCTCGACTTCTGCCGTACCCAGACGATGCCCGGACACGTTGATGACGTCGTCAACCCGGCCCATCAGCCAGTAGTACCCATCTTCATCCTGGCGGGCACCGTCTCCCGTGAGATAGTTCCCCGGGAAGCGGGTGAAGTACGTCTCCTTGAATCTCTCGTGCCCTCCTTCACCGTACACGCCTCTCATTATCCCTGGCCAGGGCTGGGTGATAAGGAGCAAGCCGCCCTCGTTGACATCGCAGTCTGAGCCGTCCTCTCGGACGATCTTGGCGGACACACCGAAGAACGGCAGCGTGGCTGAGCCGGGTTTGATGGGTATGGCGCCCGGCAACGGCGTTATCAAGATGCCGCCGGTTTCCGTCTGCCACCACGTGTCGACTATGGGGCAACGGCCCTTGCCAATGACGTTGTAGTACCACATCCAGGCTTCGGGGTTGATCGGCTCGCCCACCGTGCCCAGGATTCTCAGGCTGCTCAGGTCGCGCTTCTTGGGATACTCGTCGCCGTCCTTGGCGATGGCCCTGATGGCGGTAGGCGCGGTATAGAAGATGTTGACCTTGAATTTCTCCACTACCTCCCAGAAGCGGTCTGGCTTGGGATAGTTGGGAACGCCCTCAAACATCAGGCTGGTGGCCCCCGCTGCCAGCGGGCCATACACTATGTAACTATGGCCCGTGACCCAGCCGATGTCGGCCGTGCACCAGAAGGTGTCCTCGTCTTTGAGGTCGAAGATCCACTTGAAGGTCTGCAGACAGTAGAGTAGGTAGCCTGCCTGAGTGTGCATGACGCCCTTCGGCTTGCCGGTGCTGCCGCTGGTGTAAAGGATGAAGAGAGGGTCCTCGGCATCCAATACCTCGGGCTCGCAGGCCGGTGATATGTCATCGGCGGCCACCAGTTCATGCCACCAGAAGTCGCGGCCGTCTGCCATATTCACGTTCTCGCCGCTCCTCTGGACCACGATCACCTTGGTCACGTCCGGACATTCCTTCAGAGCACCGTCCGCATTCTGCTTGGTGGGGACACTCTTTCCGCTCCGGTAGCCGGTATCACAGGTGATCAGGATTCTGGCTCCGCAGTCCAGGATGCGGTCTCGCAATGCCTCAGCGCTGAATCCGCCGAAGACCACACTGTGGATAGCACCGATACGGGCACAGGCGAGCATGGCTATGGGCAGCTCGGGGATCATTGGCAGGTAGATCGAGACGCGGTCTCCCTTCTTGACTTCCATCTTCTTCAGCACGTTGGCAAACTTGCATACCTCGGTATGGAGTGTCTGGTAGGTGTATACCCTGGTCTGGCCCTCTGGCTCACCTTCCCAGATTAGCGCTGCCTTGTTCTTCCGCCAGGTGCTCAGATGGCGGTCCAGGCAGTTGTAAGAAACATTCAGCTTGCCGCCGTCAAACCACCTGATATTCGCCTCCACCAAGTCGTACTCAAGCACCTTGTCCCATTTCTTGACCCAGCCCAGTTGCTCGGCTAGCTCACTCCAAAACCCTTCGGGGTCTTCGACGGAGCGCCTGTACATCTTCTTGTACTCGTCCATGCTTTTGATATACGCCTGCTGGCTCAGCTCCTTGGGGGGGTCAAATTTCCGGGTCTCCTCCATTATGCTGCTGAAGCCCTTGGTCTCTGTCCTCGAATCCATAAGCTCCCGCCTCCTTCTCAAATCACGTCCCTACCGGGTACCTGTAATTCCCTCGTTTCTGGTTCTGAGAGCCTTTTGTTTTGCTGCAACTCCTACCGACAACCGACGATACCGTCCGTCGCCTGTCATTTGCGGCCTACCAAAAAAAGCCCGCCACCGCCGTTCGTCCAAGATAGCAAGGTGAATCCCGGTCGTGATCTGCAAACCAGAGCTGCCAAAACGCGAACGACGGGCGGGCCAAGGCTTCCGGGAGTTGCCACTACTTTACAGACGCCCCTTTCTCAGGCTAATACGCCTGCAGCACGAAAGCAACTTGATTGCTATGTCTATAGCCTCCGAGAATACCGTATCACGTGACTGGTCGGTGTGACTTCCGCAGGAATACCTGTTTCCGCTTGCCGAAATACGCATAGCGCGCACTATAGCTAGGCATTTATACTTGGTCATCAAAGGGCGAAGCTGAGCAAATATGCTTGTTCGTGAACGAATATCGGCCCCGAATGAATCTGCCCAACCCTGCTGGTGTGCAGCGACAGGCGGGAGCAGAGGCTCGGAACCGAGGTGTAGGCTGCCTCGGTGGCGCGTATACCGGAGCTCGATGCTCCTGCGCCTTTGGGTCAGGTTGACCAGGGGTCAGCGGGTCACGCTTGCGGTGGGAAACGACGGGGGCGACGTTTTTCCAGAGTGTCCCGTGAGCCTCTTGTTCGACCGGAGCACAGTACTGGCCGGTCGACTACTCAGCTATATCGGTGTCTCAACGGTGATCGTTGTGCCCTTGCCCAGCTCGGACTCCATGGTCACGGCGCCACCCAGCAATCGGGCCCGTTCCTGCATCCCTGCCAGGCCAAGTCTGCCTGTCCTGGTCAAATCTCCAACTGAGCTTGGAACGTCGAATCCCCTCCCATTGTCCTTGATAGCGATCCTGATTCTGCTCTCGTTGAATTCCACCCGGATCTCGGCCTCGCTTGCCCCGGAGTGTCTCCAGGCGTTCCTCAGTGCCTCCTGAATGATGCGGAATAGCATAAGTTCTGCCTCTTGAGGCAGGCGCCTTTCGTTGCCGGCCACTGTGGTCTTTACTGCTATTCCTGAATACTCCGTGATGTCCGAGGCCAGCCATTCCAACGCCGGCAGCAGTCCAAGCCTGTCCAGAGTAGGAGGTCTCAGGTCCCGGCTGAGTCGCCGCACCCCTTCAATTATGTCGCTGGTCTGTCGCCACAGGTTCTCCAGCGCCACTCGATTCTCCTCCGTGAACCCTTTACTGTTGGTGGCCAGATCGTCCAGCCGAAGGGCAAGGGCGACCAGAGCTTGAATGGTGTCATCGTGCAACTCCAGGGCGATACGCCTTCTTTCCTCTTCTTGGGCCTTGGTGACTTCTCCCAGGTAGTAGCGCAGGTTCTCCCGCATTCTCTTCTCCTCGGTGACGTCTCGGCAGATGTTCTGAAATCCGATCGGCACGCCGTCTTCTACTACCAGGCTCGTGCTCAGCTTGAGAGTCGCCTCCGAGCCGTCCTTTTGGGTTATGCGCTGTTCATAAGGCTGTTCCATGGGCTCGTTCTCGAACAGCTTGCGGCGGACCTCTCTTGCCAGACTGAGGCCTTCCTCAGACAGGAAAACCCGAACGTTGATCCTGGTCAGCTCTTCCAGAGGGTATCCGGTCTGTTTCTCTGATGCTCTGTTGGCGACCACGATGTTGCCCTCGAGGTCATGGACCCAGATGGCATCGTTGGCATTCTCGAACAGCCCTCGATAGTTTCTTTCTGACACCGCCAGTCTCTCGCTGGCCAGGCGCTCTTTCTCGAACAGGCGCGCATTCTCGATGGCCACGCCAACCTGGTTGCCGATGGCTGCCAGCAACTCGGCTTCATCCTCACGAAACGGGCGAAAGCTATGCATGAGCACACAAAGAGTGCCCATGACCTTTCCCTTGGCTATCAGGGGAACGCTCAGCAGCGACTGCACCCCCTCTTTTCTCATGGCCTCTCGAGTCAGCCTGGGATCCTGTGTTGCGTCTGCCACAAAGAGCGGCTCCCCACTGGCGGCTACTCTGCCGTTGAATCCTTCTCCGAGCTTGATCCTGTCCAGGTCCTTCGCCAGGTCCTGGGGAACGCCTCTGTGAGCGGCAAGAGACAGCTCGCCGGAATCTTCGTCCAGGAGATAGACCAGCGCAGCTTCAGCCTGCATCACGTCCGCCACGTTCTCAGCGGCTTTGTCCAACACCTGTTTGAGTTCCAGCGACTGAGACAGTATCGCCGCCGTCTGGTTCAGAGCCGCAAGCCGTCGCTCGTTCTCCCCTATTACCTGAAGCTGAAGCTGCAGCGCTCTCTCTGCCACCTCCAGCTCGCCGCGGCGCTCCCGCTCCTTTCGCAGCGCGTTGAACGAGAAAGCGACCACATTGCCGAGAACGAAGACGGCCATCGTTTCAAAGAGAGAATCTCTGGGGAACTCAGAGATGAAAATGACACGGGGCAGCATGCAGGCCAGCGCAACCAGAGAGGTGATAAAGGCTCCTCTCTGTCCGAACAGGAAGCCGGCCCAGATTATGGGCAGGAGATAGGCGATCCTCTCGAAGGCGTGCCTGTCCAGACCGAGGTTCGCCAGGAATTCAGCCAGGAATGCGGGGTGCGCTAGCTGCTCCCCGTAGTGAGGAATGGTGATAAGGACTACCAGGGCGGTGATGAGCCAGAAACCTGGCTTCCTGATAAGCCTTAGGAGTGACCGAAGCGTCGTTTGGAGTCGTCGCAAGTCCCCACCAGCCTATGCCACCTCAAACTGACCGAGAATCAGGGCACATCTTCGAGAGTGATCCAGCCCTCTTTCAAACCGCGCACCACAGCTTCGGTACGTGAACCGACCTGCATCTTGTTGAAGATATGCGTCAGGTGACCCTGCACAGTGCGAATGCTGAGAGACAGCTCGTCGGCTATCTCTCTGTTGCTCAAGCCTCTGGTAGCCAGCCTGAGGATGTCCCTCTCCCGGGCGCTAAGCTCTTCCAGGGGCTCGCGTTCCCTGGGCTTCCCGGGCACAACCACGAAGCGATTCAAGACCTTGCGGGCAATCGAGGGATGCAGCACCGACTCACCAGAGTGAACAGCGCGCACGGCATCTATTAGCTCACGCCCGCGGACGTTCTTCAGTAGATAGCCAGCGGCCCCTGCCTCCAACAGGTTGAAGATGAACTGGTCGTCGTCGTAGGCGCTCAGGATCAACACGGTAACGCCAGGGAAACGGGCCTTGATCTGCCTGGTGGCTTCTATGCCGTCCACTTTGGGCATGGAGATATCGATTATGGCTACGTCTGGTTTGTACTCGGTAGCCAACTGTATGGCCTCCTCTCCGTCAGCCGCCTCAGCTATGACCTCCAGCCCCGGTTCCTGCTCCAAAATGCGGCGCGTACCCTCCCGCACCACCGCGTGATCGTCAGCAATGAGAATCCTGATCTTCTCCAAGTCGTTCCCTCCCTACCGATGGAGAATCAGTCCGACTAAGCGGGGACCCGGCAAGGGTCCCGCCATATCTGTGGCATCGCCCGAATGGCCATGTGCTCACCGCTCGTCTATTATACTCTAACCTGTCCTGACGCTACTGTCGACGACTTCGCCGGTGGGTGAGACCAACTCGATTGCCAGAGGCATCTGGCCCAGCGCATGGGTTGCGCAGGACAGGCACGGGTCGTAGCAGCGGATGGCAGCTTCGACGCGGTTGAGCACTCCCTCGGTAAGCTTGTCGCCTTTCACGTACGCCTTGGCTACTTCTTGCACCGCGCGATTCATGGCCAGGTTATTGTGGCCCGTGGCCACGATCAGGTTGGCCTTGCGGATCGCTCCGCTCGAGTCTATCTTGTAATGATGGATGAGAGTGCCCCGCGGGGCCTCGATCACGCCCACCCCCTCTTCGTTGAAGGTCGTCGAATCGGCATGTATTTCCGTCGAACAGATGTCCTTGTCCGCCAGAAGCTCCCGCACCCTCTCAGCCGCGTAGAGCGCTTCGATCAACCGGGCGTAGTGGAAGTAAAGTGACCCCTCCACGATTCCGTTGTCCCCCAGTTTCTTGAACTTGCGGAGTTCTTCATTGGCCAGCGGCGTGGTTATGCTGTCGGCGACATTCACTCTGCCCAGCGGCCCGACACGGTACATGCCCTCAGGATAGCCCCACTTCTTGTAGCAGGGGAACTTGAGATAAGACCAATCCTCCACCCTTTCCTCGATGATGGAGAGGTAGTCCTTCGGCGCAACTCCGTCCTCTAAAGTGATACCCTTGCCATCCTTCAACCTGATCTTGCCGTCGTAGAGTTCAAGGGCACCGCGGTCGCTTACCAGCCCCATGTAACACGAAGTGAACTTGGCGAAGTTGGCGGCTTCCTCACCCTGCTGGGAGAAATAGTCCTGGATCAGTGTGATGGCGAGCTGGAAGTCGGCGACCACGCTGTCAGCCTGCTTCAGGAATCTATCACGGTCCTCAGGTGCAAGGGCCCTGTTCATCCCGCCTGGGATAGCGCCGTTGGGATGCACCTTCTTGCCCCCGAGGGCCTCGATTATCTCCTGGCCATACTTGCGGAGCATTACCCCTTTCACTGCCAGGTCGGGCTTCTCAGCTATGATCCCCACCACGTTTCGCTTGGCTGGGTCCGCGTCCATGCCCAGGAGCAGGTCAGGGCTGGCCAGGTGGAAGAAGTGGAGGGCGTGAGACTGTACATACTGGGCCATCTGGATCAGCTCGCGCAGCCTTTTTGCTGCCGGAGGGAGTTCTACTCCCAAAAGGGCATCACCGGCCTTGGCTGAGGCCAGATGGTGGCTCACCGGGCAGATTCCGCAGATGCGGGGGGTGATCACCGGCATCTCCCAGAATAGCCGTCCCTCGCAGAATTTCTCAAACCCCCGGAACTCGGTCACGTGGAGCTTGGCTTCGGTTACATCGCCCCCGCCATCAAGGTGAATCGTCACCTTCCCATGTCCCTCAATTCGAGTAACGGGTTCAATTACGATTTTCTTGGTCATTTCAATACCTCCACGATCTTCCGAACCTTAATCAAACCTCATCATGTCAGCCGGCAACACGGGGATCCGTCCTTCCAGAAGTTCGGCCACGGCATAGTGGATGGCTTTGGAGCTGGGTGGACACCCCGGAACGTAGCAATCGACCTTGACCACCTGGTTCACGGGCTTGACAAGTTCAAGCAGCGTGGGGAGTTCGTCCGATGAAGGAATCTTGCCCTTGGCAGTGCTCTCGGATTCAACGTAGGCCCGTTGCAGCACCTCGGCCTTGTCGAACAGGTTCCGCATGGTGACTATTCCGCCGAAGCAGGCACAGTCACCCCAGGCCATCAGTATCTTGCAGTTGGCGCGCAGTTTCTCCAGCACCTCTACGTTGTCGGTGTTGGCGACTGCGCCTTCAACAATACCTACATCCACAGGAAAGAACTCCTTGAAGTCGGTGATAGGACTGGTAGTGAACTCCAATACGTTGACCAGTTCCACTATCGCCTCATCTACATCCAAGAACGACATATGGCATCCTGCGCAGCCAGCCAACCACGCTGTAGCAACCTTGACTTTAGCCACGGTCAACCTCCTGGCTCGGGCTCAACTCGCGCCCTAGTTTTCTGGAAAGTTGTATCAGTATCTCCTGGTCCTGATGCACGCCGTCTTTGGGTCGAAGCACCTGCTGAGCCTTGGAGATGCGTCCGTCCAGACTAACGTATTTACCCCCGTTCCTTTCCGCCCAGGTGGGCGAGGGCAGGACGACGTCGGCCATCGACGTAATGGCCGAGTGATAGCTCGCCTGTACCACCAGGGAGCCATCGAGTGACTTGAGCCAGCCCAACAACTCGTCGTCTTCGGGCTCATCACCCAGCAGGAGGAAGAGTCCATTGGGCTTGTCTCGCCGGGTGTCCTTGGCTGCCAACCCTAGCTCCCAGGCACCACGGCTGTTGCCGCTCCGTTTGAGAGAGATGACCCGCAAACGGTCCTCCGTCCGGTTGCCGGTCAGATCGGCCAGGTGGAGCAGCAACGTGACCAGGTTGGCATCACCGCTCTCAAGAATGCCCTCTCCGTAAACGATTACGGCCCGCTTGGCGGCGCCGAACATGTCGGCTGCCGATTCAATGTCCTCAACGCTGGCGCCGGTGGCTTTGCTGTATCCGCTCATCAGGTCCGAAGGCACATTCGACGTTCCCTTCTGCTTGACTAGGCCCTTGTCGATCAGGGCCTTGATCAGGCCGGAGAGCACAGCCCCCTCGCTGCCTGCCTCGGGTCTCAGCCAGATATCTCGCCACAGAGGAAAGGCGTCCTTGGCCGCATCTATTGTTAGCAGCTTTGCACCTGTCTCGCTCACTGCACGCCTGATCAGGCAGTCCACGATGGGATGGGTATTGACCGGGTCAGCCCCTGCCACCAGGATGCAATCGGCCTGTAGTATCTCCTCTACAGGGCATTCAAGGTTCAGTCCTTTTCCATTGGCGCCGAACTGCTTGAGTCCGTCGGCGATGAGGCGATAGTCTCCTCCGTCCAGGGTGTCTACGGCATCGCTGCCCATCACCTCACGCACGAACCTCTGGAAGAGGGAGAGTGTTTCGTTCGGGTACCTGGTTGAGGTCATGCCCGCGAAGTCGCTGGCTCCCCTCAGCTTGTCGGCGGCAACCTCGATTGCCTTGTCTGTGGTGCACTCCTCCAGCTTGCCCTGGGCGTTACGGATCATGGGTGAGATCACTCGCGGCCTGGTCTGGTCGAGCAGCTCGAAGCGGCCTTCTTTGCACAGAGGTCCTCTCGGGTCCGCCAGGTTTGGTGCTTCAATCCGTATCAGATTGTCGTCCTTCACCAGCACGTTGAGCTCGCAGCCGATGCCGCACAGGGAACACACCGTACTGATCTGCTGACACTCGTTGTTCCTACCCTTGTACAGGTTGCGCTTGGAAAAGATTGCGCCCGTCGGGCAGGCCTGAACACAAGCTCCGCAGGAAATACAGGTAGATTCTCCCAGGGATTGGTCAAGATCGGCCGAGATCATGGTCTTCCAGCCGCGCTTGGCAAAATCCAGGGTGTGACGTGCCACTATTTCTCGGCAGGCCCGGACGCACCGACCGCAGAGTATGCAACGGTTGTGGTCAATGGCCACGTAGGCATTCAACGAGTCCAGAGGTAATGGAGGGAATGTGTACGGGTACCGAACGTTGTCCATCTGGTACCGGTAGGCCAGGTTCTGCAGCTCGCAGTCTCCGCTCTGCTCACAGAACATGCAGAAGTGGTTCCGTTCGGTGAAGATGAGCTCCAGCATCAAGCGCCGATACCTCTCCAGTTGCTCCGTGTTTGTGCGCACCACCAGTCCGTCTCTGGCAGGGTAAGTGCACGCCGGGTTTACCCTTCTCTCGCCCTCGATGTCCACCACGCACATGCGACAGGCCCCGACGCTTGCCAGCCCCTCCAGAAAGCAGAGGGTCGGCACGTCTATATTGTTAGCCCGGCACACATCAAGGACGGTATCCCCCTCTTTCCCCTTGACTTCCTTGCCATCGATAGTAAGCTTTATCTCCTTCATCTATTCTCCTCCAGCTTCAGCATCACACCTGAGGCATCTTGCGGCTTCTTCCATTGCCTCGCGGGCGCTGTAACCTGATACCACTTCCTGGAAAGAGCCCGTTCTCTTCTTGGAAGCGATCTCCTTGATGGTTATTCTGACCTTCTCCTCGATGTCCTCTGCCACCTGGGAAGCGGGAAGTTCGAATTCTTGCATATCTTCCCTCTCTACCCTCGGTCCAAGCTCCCGCCCCTGGAGGTATCTCTTGATTGAAGAGGCAGCCCTTTGCCCGGCAGCGATGGCCTCGACCACGGTCTGGGGTCCCGTTTGCGCATCACCGCCAGCGAAAACGCCCGGCCGGTCGGTGGCCAGGGTGCGAGAATCTGCGACTATCGCCCCGCCCCTGTCTACCTTAACCCCGTTGCTACCCAGGAAGCTGGTATCTGGCCTCTGACCTATTGCCTGAATAATCGTGTCGCACTCAACCAGGTACTCGGACCCCTGGGTGGGATGCGGCGTTTTTCTGCCGCTCCTGTCGAATTCGCCAAGTTGCATCCGAATCAGCTCGATTCCGGAGGCCTTGCCGTTGCTGCTGGCTACCTTGGTTGGAGCTGTGAGCAGATGAATGTGGATGCCCTCCTCCTCGGCAGCCACTATTTCTTCTTCTACGGCGGGCATGTCCTTCTTCTCCCGCCGGTAGAATATGTGTACTTCCTCGGCGCCCATTCTCAGGGCCACCCGGGCAGAGTCGGTTGCCGTGTTACCACCTCCTATGACCGCCACCTTCTTTCCTACCTTCACCTTCTGCCCTAGATTGGAGTTGCGCAGGAATTCGACGGCGTCGTACACACCATCGAGCTCCTCGCCGGGGATCTTCATCGTGTCACCCTTGTGGGCACCGACGGCGACGTAAACAGCCTTGTAGCCGTCTTTGAGCACGGCTTCGATGTCGTCAACGCGCGTGTTGAGCTTTATGTCGGCGCCGAGTTTTGCGATGGCCTCGATCTCCTTCTTGAGTATGTCCTTGGGCAGACGATACTCGGGGATTCCAACGGCGAGCATACCCCCTGCCGCAGGAAGGGCCTCAAAAACGGTTACCCCGTAACCTTCAATGGCAAGATCGTGTGCCGCAGACAGACCTGCAGGACCGGCGCCAATAATGGCCACCCTCTCTTCCCTTCTCTGCTTGATCGGAGGCGTGTAGTCAACGCCGTGTTCGAAAGCCCAGTCGGCGGCAAATCTCTTCAAGTGTCTGATGGCGATCGGGTCATCCACCTGGTTGCGGCGACACTTGCTCTCGCACGGATGGTGACACACCCGTCCGCAAATGGAGGGGAAGGGGTTCCGTTGTCTTATCAGGCGGTATGCCTCGTCAAATTTCCCTTCCTTGATGAAGGCCACGTACCCCGGGACGTCAAGCCCCACAGGGCAGGTATGCTGGCAAGGCGCCCTAAACAGGGCTGCGCAGACAGCCGCAGGGCACTTCTTGTCGATAATGTGTGCCTCGTACTCGTCACGGAAATGGCGCAAGCTGCTCAGCACCGGGTTGGGGGCAGTCTGCCCCAGCCCGCAGAGGGATGCCGCGCCAACCATCTCCGCCAGCTCCCCAAGGTCGTCGAGTTCCTCCATGGTGCCGTCACCCTGGGTTATCTTCTTCAGGATTTCCAGCATCTTGGGGATACCGGCGCGGCAGGCCAGGCACTTGCCACAGGATTCATCTTTGGTGAATTCGAGGAAGAACTTGGCCATGTCCACCATGCAGTTGTCCTCATCCATGACGATGAGGCCGCCGGAGCCCATGATCGCTCCCAGCTCGGTGATGGGCTCGTAGTCGACTGGCGTGTTCAGATATTCGACGGGTATGGTGCCGCCGGAAGGCCCACCGATCTGCACCCCCTTGAATTTCCTGCCACTGGGGATGCCGCCGCCAATGTCGAACACGATTTGCCCCAGCGGAGTGCCGACAGGCACCTCGATCAGGGCGGTGTTATTCACCTTGCCCACCAGGCAGAACGTCTTGGCACCTTTGCCTTTCTCCGTGCCTATCCTCCCGAACCAATCGGCGCCCTTGACGACTATGCCGGGAATGTTGGCCCAGGTCTCCACGTTGTTGAGTGTGGTGGGCTTGTCGAACAGGCCCTTGTTGGCCGGGAAGGGAGGCCTCTGGCGGGGATTGCCCCGCTTGCCTTCGATAGAGATTAGCAGCGCCGTCTCTTCGCCGCAGACAAAGGCGCCGGCGCCTGGGAATATGTCGATATCGAAGCTGAAGTCCGTGCCCAGCATGTTCTTGCCCAGAAGGCCGGCCTCTCGCCCCTGGCGGATTGCATGGCTCAAGGTCTCGATGGCCAGCGGGTATTCTGCACGAACGTATGCATAGCCCTGCCTGACATTGCCAATGGCGTATGCGCCCAGGGCCATGCCCTCGATCACTGCGTGAGGGTTGCCCTCGAGTACGGTGCGGTCCATGTATGCGCCAGGGTCACCCTCGTCCGCATTGCAGACGACAAACTTCTCGTCCCCGACCGCACTGCGGACGAAGCCCCACTTCCTTCCGGTGGGGAAGCCAGCTCCGCCCCTACCTCTCAGCCCTGAATTCAGGACCTCCTCGATGACCGCTTCTGGCTTCATACCATTGAGTGCCTTGGCCAGGGCCTGATAGCCATCAACGGCAATATACTCCTCGATGATCGAGGGGTCGTTATCCTGGTTTGCCAGCACCCTTCTGTCCTGCAACTGGAAGAAAGGCGTCTCCTCGTCCAGAGCCCATTCCTGAATTACGTCGCCTTTGACGATCGTCTCTTCGATGATCCGCTTGACTCTATCGGCAGCTACTTCGCTGTAGATTGTCTTCCCCTTCTGGGGGCGGATAATGGTTACCACGGGCTCACGGCCGCACAAGCCGATGCATCCCGCCTTGCAGACGACCACATCGGTCAGTTTGCGCGTCTCTACCTCTTGGACAAATGCATCCAGGACCGCGTTGGCACCCGATGAGATACCGCAGGTTCCCAGGTGGACCTTGACCTGCGTTTTCTTGTCCCGATCAGCCAGCTCTTGTCGTATGCTGTCTCGCAAGCTTGTTAGTTCTTTTACAGAAGAAAGCCTCTTCACTCTTGACCCCCTAAGCGTAAGCTTTCAGGATTTCCCTCATTCTGTTGGGCCTCACCCGACGATAGACCGTGTCCTCGATAGCCACTACCGGGGACAACCCGCAGCAGCCCAGGCATCTCACCGTGTCCAACGAGAACCTCATATCTCGGGTTGTCCCTCCCGCTTCAATCTCCAACTCCTTTTGCAGAGTGTCCAGTATCGCCTGGCCACCCCTCACGTAGCAGCAAGTCCCCAGGCAGACCTGGACGGTATACTTGCCGCGCGGAACTGTGGTGAAGAAGTGATAGAAGCTGACTATCCCGTTTATCTCACTCATGGGAATCTTCAGGTCGCGTGAAATAGTCTTCAGCACGGGTGGTGGTAGATAGCCAACTATCCCCTGGGCCTGCTGCAGTACTCTGATCAAGGCGCCGGACTGACCGCCTGTGTCCTCGATCATCTTCTGGATTTGCCCGAAAACCCTGCCAGCGTACCCGCTGGAACCTGCCCCCCTTGCTGGGGGAATCGTCTCGGTCTTTTGCATAGCTTGCCTCCTGCTTATGTGCCTGGTTTCCCTTTTTGGTGGTTCGACTCTATATTGTATCTCGGCCTAGCCCAAATTGCACATTCTGGCGTTGCCACCCTGATATCCCGCGGTGTCGCAAAGATCACACGCGCGGTCTGGCCGCCGACAGAAGAAAAAAAGGGCGGATCACTCGGAGCGGCAATGGCTGCACGCTCCGCTGTCCGCCCCCCAACCGATTGAGTTATCGACGGGTGCAGAATGTCCGTCGCTAATTTCTTGTTGCCCCTTTCAACTCAACGTCTCACTTTGGTTCGCCGCTTGTATTACATCCGGGTTCTATGGGCCACCTCATGGGGCTCCTCAGCCCCGGCTCTCGTCTCTTTTCTACGGTCGGCCCTCTTCTTTTGTGCCTTCCGTATGGCAGCAAAGATACCTCCCACGTTGAGGTACCACACAAAGGCTGCCGGGAACAGGATGATGGGAATGGCCAGAGCTAGCGCTACAATGAACTCCCACTGCATCACTCACACCTCGTTTCCGGCCCCCATTGGACTCTAGCGCCTCCAGGCCATCTGCTCTAACTTTACGATTATGTTGTCGAAATGGGCTTCCGACTTAATGCCTGTTTCTGCTTGCCTAAAAGTCGTGTTATGGTACTCGTCGGCAGGCATTTATGCTCAGGACGCGCCCAGCCTGACTGAGCGAATATGCTTACTATGGGCCGCCGTCTTGGCGGGCGACCGCAACAGGGCGTCATGCTATAATGGCATACGGCGCACGAACTGGTAGCCGGATCAGGCCACAGTCTGCAATCGGCTGCGCCGCCCTGGTGGGACAGCTACCCTGGTCCGTTTGTAGGCATGGAGCCAGAGGCATTCGGTAGCCCGGGCAGCCAGAGGAGCGGAAATGACACATAGCCTGTCACTTGGCCGGCTCACGGCGACCCTTAGACGGCCAGGCTTCTGGCTTGTCGTTGTGCTGCTGGCAGTTATCACCGTTTTCCAGTACGCCGATCGCCTGGAGCAACCAGCCTTTTTGGCGGATCTTGCGTCTCGGTTGGGCCTGGACCGTCATGCCTTCGAAAGGATCGCCTATCTGGCGCCAATAATCTGGTCGGTTTTCCTGTTCGGTTTGAGGGGTGCCATTCTGACCTCGGTGGTTGCCTTCGCCTGTATGCTCCCCCGTGCCATAGCCATATCGGAGCAACGCGTTGATGCCCTGTTTGAAACGGTTGCAGTCTTCGTTGTTGGTATCGCAGTGGTCATCTCCTTTGAATCGCTTCGTAGGCAGAGGGAAAGGTACCGGGCGGCTTTGGTGGAGTTGGAGGCTGCCCACCGCTTGCTGCAGCGCTACGTGCAGTCTGCCAGGAGCAACGAGAAAAGGCTCAATACATTGAATGCAATCTCCACCATGCTCACCGGGGCCGTCGGCTCAGACGAGGTCCTGCGCAGGGCGATCCACCTGGTGATGGAGCTGATGGACGTTGAGGTCGCCCTGATATTTGACCTGGATGGACAGAATGATGAGCTGGTCCTGGCAGCGTACGAGGGTGTGTCCGATGAGTTCGCCCAGGCAGTTGGGAGGGTGAGGATCGGTGAGTCCGCCAACGGGCGGGTGGCCCAGACCGGCCAGGCGCTGGCCGTGGGTGACGCCTCTCTTGACCCCATGCTGGCATCGCCGGAGGCCAGGAGCATGAAGATCAAGAACGAGCTTATCGTGCCCCTGCTGGTAAAGGGCAACGTTACGGGCACGCTCTGCGTAGGAATGCGCCGCCCCCGTGAGTTTCTTTCTGAGGAGGTAGACCTGCTCGCCGCGGTGGGAAGCCAGATAGGTGCTGCTATCGACCATGCGCGTCTCTATGAGAAACAGCATCCGGTGGCCGAGACATCAGTTGTTGCTGCCGTTGACTTTCAGACGCTTTTCGATAGCGCCGGCGATGCTATCTGGGTCCATGACCTGGAGGGCAACATCCTTGCCGCCAATAGGGCCACACAAAAGCTCACCGGCTATGCCTTGGACGAGCTTGCGGGAATGAAGGTGACGGATTTCCTATCTGACGAGGGGCGCAATGCGGCAGAGGTCCGTCGCAGGTTGTTTGAGGACCAGCCTCTGGAGCAGCACTACGAACAACGTCTGGTCAGAAAGGACGGTTCAGAGGCGGTTGTCGAGCTGACCACCAGCCTGGTCGTCGAAGATGGGAGGCCCGTAGGCTTCCAGGACATTGCGCGGGAATTGGCCGGGCCCAAAGACAGGTAGCTGAGCTTCTGCAGCCCGTGCTGTTGATGTAGTGCAATGGCGCCTTGTTGCGGATGACAGGGGTAGTGCTGGGGGGAGGGGCTAACGGGTTGGCTGCTCCTCGACCAGAGAGGCCTCTTTCCCAACCGGCTCCTGCAGGAGCGCCTGGGCAACCAGCTCGCTGATGTCCATGGCCTTCACCGTCTCCTCCACCTCCTTGGCTTTCAGTCCGTCCTCAAACATCGACAGACACCAGGGACAGGCTGTTGCCACACATTCCACCCTGGCTTCCAGCACTTGCTCGGTCCGCCGAATGTTGAGGCGCTTCTCAGGCGGCTCCTCCATCCACATGTGTCCGCCGCCGCCCCCGCAGCAGAAGGCCTTTGGCCCCGATCGGAGCAGTTCCGTCCTCTTCAGGCCGGTGAGAGAGTCGAGGATGTCCCGCGGCTGCTGGTAGATGTCGTTGTGACGTCCCAGGTAGCACGAGTCGTGATAGGCGATTGTCATCGGCCTTATGTTGCCCACCTTCACCTTGCCCTGAGACATCAAATCGGCGATGAATACGGAGTGGTGGATGACTTCGAAATCGCCACCGAACTGCGGGTACTCGTTTCTGAGGGTATTGAAACAGTGAGGACAGGCGGTCACGATCTTCTTCACGTTGTATGACTTCATCACCTCGATATTCTTCTGGGCCAGGGTCTGGAACAGGTATTCGTCGCCTATTCTGCGTGCCGGGTCGCCGCAGCAGCCCTCCTCCACCGCCAGGATGCCGAAGTTGATCCCTGCTGCCTGCAGGATCTTGGCCGTGGCCTGGGCCACCTTCATGTTCCTCTCTTCCAGCGCTGCCGTGCAGCCCACCCAGTACAGGAGGTCCACGTTTGAGTCCTCTGCCAGGGTCTTTACTCCCAGATCAGTCGTCCAGTCCGTTCTTGATGCGGTGGTACCTCTCCAGGGATGTCCTCTGGACTGCAGGCACGTCAGTGCCTGCTGAGCCGACTCGGGGAACTGGGCTCTTTCAAGGGCCAGGTTGCGGCGCATATCGACTATCTTGTCAATATGCTCGATATAAATGGGACATGCTTCCATGCAAGCACGGCAGGTGGTGCAGTCCCAGATTACCTCCTCCGTTATGACGTCGGTGAGCATATCGGCTCGCGTTTCCGCTGGCTTCTTGATAAAGGGGTAAGGGTACACCTCTCCGAGATGCGTCTTGAGGTCCTGTATGACCTGCTTGGGCGACAGGGCCTTGGTGCTCAGGTGTGCCGGGCAATTGTCCTGGCAGCGGCCGCACCTGGTGCAGGCGTCCAGGTCGAGTAGCTGCTTCCAGGTGAAGTCTTCGATCTTGGACGCGCCCCAGACCTCCGCATTCTCGAGGTCCATTGGAACCAGCGCTCCCTTGGGTCTAAGCGAGCGGAAGAATACGTTCAGCGGTGACAGCCAGAGGTGCTGTATGCGAGACCGGTTTACGAAGACGTAGATTCCGAATATGGCAGCAACCGACGTGTGAAACAGGACTCGGTGCCATGTCAGTATCTGGTCCCGGTACTCGGTCAGAAAGGTGGGGAAGATCTTGGAGAAACCGTAGCCGATGGGCGACCACGTAGCCCAGTCGGCAGGTGCTACATCGCTGGTGGCGATGCGGTACCCCTTGATCATGAAGCCGGTGAGGAGGATCAGGAACACGAACGGGAAGACCAGTGTGTCATCGGTCTTGGTGTCCAGGCGGGATGGCTTGACCACGTACCTGCGGTAGATTGCCAGCAACCCGCCGATGATTATGAGCACAGCGCCTATCTCGGATATCAAGGAGAAGTACAGGAAGACGCTCTGCGGCGGATTGTCGATGCCCACGGGATAGGAGAACAGGCGGACTATCTTGCTGAGCACGATCATGGCGGCTCCCCAGAAAATGAGCAGGTGCATCACTCCGGGGTAGTACTCACCCTTCGACACCAGACGCAGGTGCACCAGAGCCACGCCGAGCGTTGTCTTGATCCTCGTCAGGATGTTGTCTGTCCGCTTGTCCTTTTGGCCGAGCCGCCAGAGTTGGTACCGTCTATAGAAGCCGAGGGCAAATAGGCCGAAGAGGATGGGACTTATGATGAGTATGGCTATTATTACTGGCTTGAAGATATCGTCTATATACTCTAGCTGACCAGTCCAGAAATCCATATGTGCTGAATCTCCTACCTAAGGCCCTTCATATGGTCGGGTAAAATGACGCCAGATGTGTAGTGAAGAAAATGACTATCACGGAGAAGACTGCCAGCAGGGCTATGCCTATAGCTTTGTTGTATTTGGGTCCAATACCGACGTCATTCAGGAATAGCTTCACACCGACCAGTGCGCAGCCAATGATTCCCGCCAGCACTGCCACTTCCAGGAAAACGGCCAGTCCTCTAAGTGCCTGATCCATCTACTGCGCTCCGACCAGGATGGCGTTGCTGCCGAATACGGACTTCGACCTGCAGGCCGGACAAACCTCAAGCTGTGACCAAGGGGCTCCGCCTGCATCCAGCTTGCTTCTCAGACTATCTATCATTGCCCTGGGGGCAACCGCTGCACCGCACTCCGTACACATGACCATTCCATCTTCGAGCAGATTCTCGGCCGGCCCTTTCAGCCTGTCCAGATCGAGGACGTTCTCCAGCCGAAGACACTCTTCTGGGCAGGCTTTCACGCACTGGCCACAGCCCACGCATGACTGATGCTCAAAAAGCAATCGGATGGAGTCGGCGTTCGAGGCAATACGCAGTGCCGCTGTCGGGCAGTCAAGAGCGCAGAGGCCGCAACCGGTACACTGCGACCGGTCCAGCTCGAGCCGGCCGAAAGGCACACTTCCTGCCGAGATCACATGGCCTGAGGATGCAGCCAACCTGTTCGTCAGGCTGCTGACGAGTGACGGCAGCGACAGGTGTGTGGTGAGTGGCGTGGGCTGAGATGGCCCGATTGACAACGGTGACAGGAGGGCAACGTCGTGGGCGAATCGGCTCAGCTCTGGCTCGGCCACGCCACGATCGAAGTCCCTGACGCGGCCCGGCTCAATCCCCCAGGTCTCAAGCAACTGCTGCACGAACTGAATTCTCCCCCGCCACCGGTCGCACCACAGGCCCAGCCGGCATACCTGCCTGTTGTGGACCAGCGCCAGGCCCTGGGCCCCCAGGTCGAAAGCCCGCAGCATGAGCCGCGGCGAGACCATGGCCAGGCACGGGACCTGCATAGGCAGCACATTTGGTGCACGGCTGAATGGGTCCGTGTCAGACTTGTTGACGGAAGAGAGGCAGGTCTGGCAGCAGATGCCGATCAGTCGTGGCTTGAGCCATTCGGCGCCGGCAAGAAGCAATGCCTCCATCTCCCCTTCTAGCTGGTCCAGTGAGAAGGTGGGGAAAGTGATGGCCTGGCGGGGACACGCTGCAACGCAGCCACCGCAGCCTTCACACTCAAGCCTATCGATCAAAGCCACGTTGCCCTCGGTGGTAATGGCGCCGCAGGGGCAGCTATCGCGGCAGACGCGGCACCTGGCCGATCCGGCGCACTTGTCTGGCTGGATATACGGTATTACCCGGTAGCGGGGCAGCAGCATCTGGAACAGGTTGCGTCGAGTGATCTCGCCCTGTGGCCTGGTGAACTCCGGTTTCAACGCTTCCTCGGGCACGCCGCTGAACCCGGTCTGCCGCTTGACCTGTGCCCACAGCAGGAGCTTCATCCTGTCATTCAGGTGGGCCGGGCTGCACCGGGATTCTGTCTCTCTGAGCAGGTCGACTGTCCTGACGCAGAACGGGCTAACCGCAGCCGCATCCGGTTCTTCCCAGAAGCCCAGCCGGGTGCCGACCTGTGAGCAGGCTCCCACTACCACCGCCTCAAAGCTGTGCTCCCGCAGGAGCCCGGACAGCGCCCGTGGTCGGCACAGGTCGTCGGTCGTGACCACGGGAAGTCCAGGTTGCTGGCTCTGGAGAAAGGCGCGTATGTCGTCAAGCAGGTCTCTCTCCAGCCTGCCGTGGCACTCACACAGAATGACGCCGGTCCCACGTGTCTCAGTCAATTTCGCCGGCCCTCTTCATTCTTCCACCGCAGTCGGCTCGGGTTCGGACAGAGTCACAACAGGTGGTTCTTCCCGTTTGGCTGGCAGCAAGTGCAGGTACTTGATTCCCAGCACATAGACAAGCCCGAGCAAAGCGAATATTCCAATGGTTATGAAGGTCTCTGCGGGCATTATCGGGAATCCTCCTCTTGCCCCCCAGATGCCCGCAATCTCCCCGGGGTAGAGGGGTAGCGGCTCACCAAGACCGGGGAAGATCATAGCTGCTCTTTCCCCGAATATTCCGACCACATTGATGGCTGCTGCTGCTATTACACCGCGGAGCGTCTTGCCCCATTTGGGATGAAACAGGATTATGAGAGGGACTACATACCCCAGTGTGAATTGAAGACCCCAGAATATCCAGCTCCAGGCACCCTGTGCCAGGAACAACACGGAATCGCGCTCAGGGGGGTAGAAGTGAGTCAGCTTGTCGATAGCCACCAGGACAACCAGAATGATGATGAGGACTGACAGCAGCCTCCCGAGGGACACAAACATGTCTTTGGGTACGTCCCGTTTGCTCAGCTTTAGCGTGATGTACGAAAGCAGCATGACGAGGGCCAGTCCCGATGCGATGGCGGCGGACACGAACTCGATCGGCTTCAGCGGTGAATTGAAAATCCCTCTGGTGGCAATAAAGCCGAATATGGCGCCAGTGCCGGTGTGGACCAGAATGGCCCACAGGACGGCGACGGGTGCAATGATCTTGGTCAGCTTGCTGTCGGCCAGGGCAGCTCCGAGGTATCCCAGAAGCAGGAGGATGTAGCCTGCGTAGAAGATTCCGTTGATGGCGAACAGGGAGGTCATGTTGTTTGTGTAAAAGAAGCCGAAAAGCCGCCAGAATTTCTCTGGCCTGCCCAGGTCCGTCAATACGCACACCATGGCGCCGGCCATCAGCAACAGGCCCATGAAGACTGCCATCCTGCCGATCGGCTTGTACTCCTGGCGTCCCAGCACGTAGGTGAGCGATGACACCACCAGCGAGCCGGCGCTCAGGCCGATGAGGTAGATATCGACGGTGATAAGCTGTCCCCAGATTACCGAGTTGTTGATGCCCCAGAGGCGGAAGCCCATGGCGTAGCTGATGGCGTATGCAACTACTCCTGACAGCGTCAGGGCGCCGAGGACGGCAACCAGGGCCTTGTATCTTCTGGAGTTGCCTTCAACAGACGAAAAAGTCACTTCCATGTATGTGAGGGCTCCTTATTTCGGGAGATAGATTGTCTTCGGCTCTGTGCCCATGTCCTGGCGCAGTTTGAAAGAGTCCCTTCTGGCCAGCAACTTTGAGACTTCGCTGTGCGGGTCTTCCATGTCCCCGAAGGTCCTGGCACCTGTGGGGCAGGCCTCCACGCAGGCCGGCACCACATCGACCCCGATCTCCTTGCCCTGTTGTATCCCCTGGTCAATCCTGTGGAAGCAGTAGGTGCACTTCTCGACTACGCCGCGAGTCCTGTGGGGGTAGGGCCAGGGCCCAATATGTGTCTTGGTCTCGAGACCCAGGTCGGGGGGCAGATCGGGACGCTCGTACTCCTCATCTGCCTGGTCCCTGAAGTTAAAGCTTCGCACCCCGTATGGGCAGGCTACGATGCAGTAACGGCAACCGATGCAGCGTCTGAAGTTCTGCATCACGATGCCGTCTTCGCGTTTGTATGTTGCTTTGGCCGGACACACAGTCACGCAGGGGGGACTCTCGCAGTGCATGCACGGCATTGGGATCAGGGTGACATTTAGCGTGGGATACTCACCGTTGCTTACTGCTATAACCTTGTGCCAGAAGATGTCGTGTTGTCGGTCCTGCTCCGCAGGCGAGCCGTGTGGGACGTTATTCTCGGACTTGCAGGCGACCGAGCATGCCTGGCAGCCTACGCATTTGTCCAGGTCTATGACCATTCCCCACTGTGCCATCTACTGGCTCATGCCTTTCTGATGTTGACCCTCGTATTCAAGTAGCACGGCTGCCCGCTTGAGTCGTCGTAGTCGAGGGCGATGACGGCGTTCGGATTCACGCCTATACCGTCAGCCCACTCGCCACAAGAATGGTGGCCCTGACCACCGGCAATAGCCACCACGCCTGGAAGAATCCCTTCGAAGACCCTGGCCCTGGCCTTTATCTGGCCGAAGGCAGACTCGACCCATACCATGTCGCCGTCATTGATCTTGAACTCATGGGCGGTCTCGCTGTTGATCTCAACAAAGTTGTCCCAGCCGCGGCCATGCATCACCAGGAACATCTCCTGGGCCCACGGGTAGTTCTGATTTCCGTCTCTGATGTTCAACACCGGATCGTACGTCGTCAGAATGAGAGGGTACTCCGACTCGCTGCCCTGGAATTCGACCTGCAGCAACTCGTCCAGATTGGTCGACTGGAACTCAAACCTCCCGGACGCCGTGTTGAAGGCCTCACTGTTGTCAGGAGGCTGGTAGTCCGGCTCCTTCCAGACGCCGTCGGTCTGGAACTCCTGCCATGAGATAAAGGTGCCCGTCCTGAACTGAACGAATCCCTGTGGGTCGTCGCCGATGCCCTGAAAGGCGTCGCTCACTGTGCCGCCAATGGTGTCGGCCAGGTCAAAAAGTATCTGCGCTACGGGCTTCGACTCGGCCGGCGGGTCGACGACGGGCTGCTTTATCCTCGCCTCGGCATAGCCTGATCCTGGCAGGGCGGTCTCGTAGGCCCATTCCTCCAGGTAGGTGCAGGCGGGGAGAACAATGTCAGCATACTTTGCCATCTCGTTCCAGGACGGTCCGATGTGGACGTAGAACACATCTTTCAGGTATTCATTCCATTTGCCTGTCTCTGGAGCGGACATGATGAGGTTGCTGCCGAAGCCCACCACCGTATCCACGTTGCCGTTGGCCAGCAGCTCGGCTGCCTGCTTGAGACTTATCCCCGGATCGGTTCCGGCCACAGCAGGCATGCTCCTGTAGGGCGGAGTCCCCTGGTATATTACGCCACCGGCTACGTTGATACTGCCCACAAGGGCGTTCAAGCAGTAGATGGCATGGCTGGCGTAGGCGCCGTGGGGCCAGCTCGTGGCCCCCGTTCCGCTCCAGGCTATCGCCGGTTTGGCACTGGCGAATTCTCTGGCTATGCGGCGAATGACGTCGGCGCTGACTCCGGTTATGTCGGCAACGCTTTCGGGCGAGAAATCGTTGCCCAGGGCGACGTCTCTGAAGTCGTTGAACCCGGTGGTCCAGTTGTCTTTGAAGTCCTGGTCATACAGGTCCTCGCTGATTATCACGTTGGCCATGGCCATCGCCAGGGCGCCCTCGGTGCCGGGGTTGACCGGTATCCATTCGTCGGCCTTGGCCGCGGTGACAGAATAGCGCGGGTCGATCACGATGACCTTGGCCCTGATCGGCCTCTCACGGCGGATCTTGCCCCACATGCGCAGGTTGCGTGCCAGAGGTCGCTCAGATTCTACGATGTTCGCACCGAATGCCAGGACATAGTTGGCGTTCTCCAGATCATAGCCGCTGTCCCGGCGTCCGTCTGCCCAGTACTTGCCGGTCTGGTCTGCGTCAATTTCGAGGCTGTCCTGCGTCAGAAGATTAACGGTGCCGAGAGCTTTGGCAAAGCGGCTGATGAGGTCCTCGTCACTGGTAGCGTTCAGACCTTGAAGGAAAAGCACCCTGCTGGGGGAGGCAGTGAGTCTGGCCTCGATTGTCTCCAGGGCCGCGGCCCACCCGCCACCGATTGGCTCCCAGCCTGGATCGACATCCGCACCCTTCTGCTGACTTGTTCTCTCAAGCGGGGTTGTGATTCGCTCCGGGTTGTAGAGTGCTTGAAGGCCAACGTGCGAGCGCGGGCAGGTCTTACCCTCCGAATAGGTTGACTTGTTGTTGCCGACTATCCGCACTGCCCTCCAGGTATTGTCGTTCCTGGTCCTGACTACCCTGGCGTTCACCGCACAGCGTGTGGGGCAGTTCAGACAGGATGTGGCAACCCACCTTTCCTCGCCGAGTCCCTCGACGTAACCCTCCGGTGCTGGAGACAGCTCTGCCCCGGGCCATTTTATGGCGTAAGCGGCAGCCGCTGCCGCCGCAGCCCCTGCCGAAATGCCAAGAAAGGCCCTTCGGCTTATGGTAAAGCCTTCGGACCTTCCCGTCTTATTTGAGAAGCTTCCCTTATTTGCTGGCACTCGATTCAGCCCTACTCCGTGATGCCGTCACCCCCATCGCTTGCCCCAACTCAGGAAAAAAGAACCTCCAGGGCTCTTAGCCGCTCGTGGTTTAATAATAACGCCCTGCGCAAAAGCCTGTCAATATTCGCTTCCGAGACGCCTTTCTGAATTGCCTCAGGTTCGCAGCCAATGATATAATTGACCACGTTTGAAATCGAGAA
>CAZTYW010000011.1:16662-37316 GCA_964617695.1 uncultured Dehalococcoidia bacterium | reverse complement strand
TCACCGGTAAAGGCACCCTTGTCCTCAAAGTAGACGTTCTGGGCCCCAGCACGATGGATGTGCCTGCGGTCAGCTCCCTGATGGCGGCCAGAGACACGAAAGGCGGACACAGCACCTTCTCCACACCTTGTATTGCGTCCAGCCTGTGCTTCATTTCTCGGACGAGTGCTACGGCCTCCTCGATGTTGGTGTTCATTTTCCAGTTCCCGGCAATTATGGGCAGACGCATATACGGTCACCTCAAGCGCCAAACTTGGTTATCTTCAGGGCGTTGGCCAGGGCCAAAGGCATTATGTGCAGCGAGGGGAATACTCCCAGGCCGCCCCTGGCGCAGGCCCGCTCAGAGAACTCGGTTACGTCATCAGCCCGACACCACGGTGAATGTAGCAGGAACGGTACAGGGTGCCAGCTATGGGCCTTCAACAGAGCCGGTGTCGAGTGGTCTCCAGTCACCACAGTTACTTCTGGCTTGAGGTCCATCAGTTGACCCAGAGCAGTGTCGACCTCTTCGATGACCCTGACCTTCCCTTCGAAGTTGCCGTCCTCCCCGGCAGTGTCAGTGTGCTTCACATGAACGAAGAAGAAATCGTGGTCGGCATAATGCCTGGCCAGCGCATCGAACTCCTCCTGGATGGAGCTGCCGCTGTCCACAACTTCCATGCCGACGAGCTTCGCCAGCCCCCGGTACATAGGATAGGTGGCGATAGCAACCGCGTCCAGCTTGAACACTTGGCCCATGCTGGGGAAGTGGGGGTGCGTGGAGAAGCCGCGCAGCAGCACCATGTTTGCCGGGTGTGAGCCGGCCAGCATCTCCCTTGCCCTGGTCACCCATTCTCTGGCAAAGGAGGCCGTTTCCTCTGCTTTGGGCGAGACAGCCACGATGGGCCTGGGCTCAAGCCCCACCTGGTTGGGGTCAGAGTGGCTCACATCGGCGTTGAGTTTATCACCTCGGAGGACCAACAGGAAGCGGTGACCTCTCACAGGGGCAACTAGCGCCTGGACACCGCCGAGCTTGATCTGGCCCAGTTGTTGACATAACCTGGCGCACTCTTCGGTCGAGATGCGGCCGGCCCGACGATCCACAATGACGCCATCATCATCCATGGTGCAGAAGTTCCCTCTAGCTGCTACGTCTCTATCTTCGAGGGGGAAGTCTATGCCGAACGCTTCCAGAACGCCTCTTCCGACGGTGAACTGGAAAGGATCGTAGCCGAAGAGGGCCATGTGAGATGGCCCGCTGCCGGGAGTGAGTCCGGGGCCCAGTGGTTCAGCAAGGCCACAGATGGCCCCCTTTGCCAGATAGTCGAGGTTGGGTGTGACGGCCGTCTCCAGTTCGGTCTTTCCGGTCTCAGGGTGGGGCAGGCCCCCCAGGCCGTCCATCACCACCATGACAATCCTGGAGGGCGATGCAACGGCGACCTGGCTGAGAATGTCCAGTCGGTTCATGGTGCCTTATCTTGTAGTGCTTCTATTCCGGGCAGAGGTTTGCCCTGAAGAAACTTGAGGGAGGCCCCGCCTCCGGTGGAAACATGGGTCATCTTGTGAACCAGCCCCATCTCCTGTACCGCTTCGGCAGTCGAGCCGCCACCGATCACAGTGGTGGCATCCAGACTGGCGAGGACTTCTGCAACGGCGTTGGTGCCCTTCTGGAACTGGGGGAACTCGAATACGCCCACCGGCCCGTTCCAGATGACTGTCTTGGACTTGCGCAGCTTGGCTGCAAATAGCTCGGTCGTTCTTGGCCCAATATCCATAACGTACCAGCCCAGGGGCACATCCGTAGTAGGAACAATCCTGGACTTGGCCTCGGCGGCAAACTTGTTGGCCACTACCACGTCTGCGGGCAAGAGCAGGTGTACACCCTTCTCCGCGGCTGTGGCTATCAGCTTCTGTGCCAGATTTACCTTCTCCTCCTCTATCAGGGAGCGGCCCATCTCGTATTTCAGTGACTTGAGAAAGGTGGAGCCCATGCCGCCAGCGATCAGCAGGGAATCGACCTTGTCCAGTATGTTTTCCAGCACGCCAATCTTATCACTTATCTTGGCACCCCCTATCAGGGCGGTGAAGGGCCGTGCCGGGTTGTTCAATGCTCTGTCCATCATCTCCAGTTCTCTCTCCACCAGGAATCCGGCGACTGAAGGGAGATACTGGGTGATGCCAACGGTAGAGGCATGACTCCTGTGGCAAGTCCCAAAAGCGTCGTTAACGAAGACCTCCGCCAACTGTGCCAGAGCCTGGGCGAAGCCGGGATCGTTCTTTTCCTCTTCGGGATGCAAGCGGAGGTTCTCCAGCATCAGTGCTTCGCCATCGCTCAGATCCGACACCATCTGTTCTACTTCTGCCCCGATGCAGTCATGAGCTAGTTTGACTTCCTGTCCCAATACCTGGGAGAGGCGTTGGGCTACCGGGGCCAGACTGAATTCTTTTGTCCGGCGTTTGGGTCGTCCCAGGTGTGAGCAGATGATGACCCTGGCTCTGTTATCCAGCAAGTACTTGATCGTGGGTAGCGACACGCGAATGCGGGTGTCGTCGGCGATGGCACCGCTTTCGGGGTCCAGCGGCACATTGAAGTCCACCCTGACCATTACCTTCTTTGCAGCGATATCGATGTCCCTTACCGTTTTCTTGTTCAAGGTCGCTCCTCCTTATGTCCTTCCGGTGATCGAAGCTTCCAGTCTGTCTCTGATTGCTCGCGCTTCTGCGGCTGCTTCGGGCGCAGCCTCAAAGACGCCGGTGCCCAGCCGGTCAGCTTCCGTAATCCTGGGATCGTAGTTGACGAAGCCCACGACGCGAAGGTCGGGCAAGTTGTCAACGATGAACTGCCGGTCAACTTCGTTCTGAGTCTTTGACCCGACGACAAAACGCCTGGCCACGCCAAGCTCTTCAGCCAATCTGCCAATGGCTTGTGCCGTCAGCAGGCTCCTCTTTCCCGGTTCCACCACGATTATGAAAGCATCCACCCCCCGCGCCGTCCCCCTGCCCAGATGCTCCAGCCCTGCCTCCATGTCCATGATAACCACCTCGGATCTCTCAAGGAGCAAGTGTGATACGAGGTTCCGCAGCAGGGCGCTTTCAGGGCAGACACATCCTGTGCCGCCCCCCTTGACGCTGCCCATAACCATGAGCCTGATATTGTCGCGCTCCACGGAGAAGCGGTCAGGTATGTCATCAACCTTGGGATTGAGCTTGAAGAACGTGCCAGTGGTGCCCGGCTTTGCGCCGGTGCGCTCTTCGATCAACTCGGTGAGTTCGACGATAGGAGTGATGCTGCGAGCTTGCTCGGCGGGGATGCCCAGTGCCGAAGCCAGGTTGGCATCAGGATCAGCGTCAATGGCGAGAACCCTCTTGCCCTCAGCGGAATAAACCATCGCTAGCAGACTTGCTAGAGTAGTCTTGCCCACTCCTCCTTTTCCGGCAATAGCTAGCTTCATCCCTCCCTCTCGGGCAGAGGCCCTAAGTCTTGGACATTATAGAGTATAGTAAGCACAATCCGTAAAGGCAACGTTTAGTCAATCGCTTGGCCAGCAAAGGAGCGTTACAAAACAGTGAGAGGAGCGGGATGTGGATCACAGGGGCAGTGTGCCTGTACAAAGCGCCCATTGTTGGTGGCTTTGTCGGCGGGCCTGGTTCGACGGGCCTGTCGGAGGAAGGGGGTCTTTGTCAGGCCGGGTCGGATTCCTGGCTGCTTTGAGCGGTGTTCCTGTTTCCCCACGCACGGTAGACGGAGTCTGGGCCATGCACTAGAATTGACCTGTCAGGCCTTTGCGTTGGTCCGGGCTTGTCGCTCGGGCGACGGCCTGCTTTTTGGACTTTGTGGATGAAGGCCACATGCTGAGTTACGCCAGTCAATGCAGATTGCGAGACTTTTGGCTTCAGTAGGGATGAACGGACGGGTTCTTGTTTGACACCCCACCACCTCGGTTCTCAGCGCATTATGGGGCAGCTAGGTTGACTATGGATTTTGCCGCGGCCCGAACGAAGCTGGTTGAGCAGCTCCGCTTCGAGATAAAGGATGAGAGAGTGCTGCGTGCCATGCTGTGCGTGCCCAGGGAGTTGTTCGTGGCCTTCAGCTACCGGCGGGCGGCCTATGAAGACAAACCGCTTCCGATCGGGCAGGGGCAAACGATATCCCAGCCCTTGATCGTGGCCATGATGATCGAGGCGATGGAGCTTAAAGGAGGGGAGAAGGTCCTGGAGATAGGCACGGGCAGCGGCTACCAGGCAGCTCTTCTGGCCGAGTTGGCCGGGTGGGTGGTTTCGGTCGAGAGATACTATCAGTTGGCTGACAAGGCCAGAGAAGTGCTGGACAGACTGGGGTATACCAACATCGAGACTCACCTGGCGGGAAAGACTCTGGGCTGGCCGGATGGGGCACCCTATGACGCCATAATAGTGTCTGCCGGTGCTCCGCGGGTCCCTGATGTGCTTCTGGAGCAGCTTGCTGAAGGTGGCAGGTTGGTCATCCCTGTAGGCTCCCGATACGAACAGGAGTTGCTGAAAGTCACCAAGAAGTCCGGCGGTACAGTCGTTGAGAACCTCGGGCCATGCCGTTGGGTACCCCTCGTTGGGGAGGGGGCGTGGGAACAGGAATGAAGGCGCAGGTCGTCTTGGGTTGGTGCCATCTACCAGGGTGACTCGCTATGATGGGACAGGTCCCGAGTTGCGGCGCCCGGCTCCATCGGACGTACGTGCAGTCAGGTCGTTGACTTGTGGTTCGGGGCACAATATAATTCTGCCTGAGAAGGGCTGGTTCTAGTCCGGAGCTACTAAGGGACAAGGGGGTGCATCCTGCCAACAGATTGGGAAGAGGCATTAAGCATTGCCGGTAAGAGTTTTGGCGTCACCATACTGGTATTGCTTGTCCTGGCCGTAATGAGTTGGCTGGTAGGTTGCGCGCTGCGAAAAGCGGCTGCCAGGAGGGGAAAAGGAGGCGACACAGAGGGAGGCGAGGTTTAGCTACTGTCCTGGGCCAAAGGTGACGGAAGGCCAGGCCATTCGTTAAGAGACTAATATGTTTGGATGGTATGAGAGCGCCTTCGCGGAACTGACCTGGGGCAATGGAGTGATGCTCCTGATAGGCGGGGCTCTCATCTACCTGGGCATTGGCAGGAAGATGGAGCCTTTTTTGCTGGTCCCCATCGGGTTCGGGATCTTCGCGGTAAATCTGCCTCTGGCCGATCTGATGGTGTTCGGGCCGGACGGTGTGCCAGCTCAGGGTGGCCTGGCCGAGATAGCCACTGGGGAGATTGGGGTACTGAACCTCCTGTTCAACTATGGAATCGCCAGTGAGATAATACCCCTGCTGATATTTCTGGGCGTGGGCGCCATGGTAGATTTCGGCCCTGCCATTGCCCGTCCCATGTCCTTCCTTTTTGGTGCTGCGGCGCAACTGGGCGTTTTCATAGTCTTCCTCATTGCCTACCTCACGGGATGGTTTGACACGTTGGGAGAGGCGGCCTGTGTGGGCATCATTGGCGGCTCTGATGGGCCGCCGACGGTGTTTCTCACCGTAGCCCTCGCTCCCCATTTGATTGGCCCGATTACGCTGGTGGCCTATTCCTACATGGCCCTGGTGCCAATCCTTCAGCCGCCGGTGATCAGGCTGCTGACCACCAAGAAAGAGCGGGCCATCTACATGAAGCCCCAGGTGCGTGAGGTCTCGAAACTGGAGCTGATCCAATTCCCCATACTGGTGTTTACGGCGTCGGCTCTGCTGGTTCACAAGTCGGCTCCCCTTGTTGGCATGCTCATGTTCGGGAATCTGTTGAGGGTTAGCGGCGTGACTGACCGCCTGGCCAAGGCTGCAGGTGGTGTGTTCATAGATGTATTGACGTTTATCCTTGGTCTGTGCGTGGGAGCGCTGATGCCTGCCGAGATATTCCTCAAGACACAGACTCTGGCTATCATCGGTCTGGCAATTGTGGCATTTGCCTTTTCGACAGCCGGGGGCTTGCTGGCGGCCAAGTTTGCCAACCTGTTCTTGAAGGAGAAGATAAACCCCTTGATAGGCGCTGCCGGGGTGTCGGCTGTGCCGATGGCAGCCAGGGTGGCGCAGATAGAGGGGCAAAAGGCAAATCCACGTAACTTCCTGCTGATGCACGCTATGGGCCCCAACATGGCGGGGGCCATTGCTACCTCTGTGGTTGCCGGGATATTCCTCGGCATGATTGGCTAATCAGACGATCAGATGACGCGTGGCTACGTTTCTTCTCTGGCTTAAGTTTGCCCTCTGTGTACTGATCATCCTCATTGCTGGTACAAGAGTAGCCAGGTACGCCGATGTCATTGCTGCAAAGACGGGGTTGGGGCGGTTGTGGGTGGGGTTGCTGCTGCTGGCGCTTGTCACGTCACTGCCTGAAACATTTGTTGGCATAAGCTCTGTCGTTCTGGTAAAAGCCCCTGACCTGACTATTGGCGATCTCTTCGGCTCCAACGTCTTCAACTTGTTGATTCTTGCGTTTATGGACGTTGCCTACAACGGTAGGCCGCTGCTGACTGCTGCAAGTCCGAGGCATTTGCTGCCTGCTGGACTGAGCATGGTGCTGGTTTCCCTTGCGGTGGCCTCCGTTTTCATCAGCGCCAGGGTGTCCGATCTGGGAATAGGCTGGATTGGCGTCTACACTCCCGTCCTGATTGGGCTGTACCTGCTAATGATGAGAGTGATATTCAAGCATGAGCAAGGCCGGGGCTACGAATCGACACAAGATGTGGCGGCTGTCGAGGGTGAAGACTTGCCCCTGAGGAGGGCCTACCTTGGGTTTGCGGTGGCAGCGCTGTTCGTTATCGGGGCAGGTACCTGGCTGGCGTTCGTCGGCAGGGACATAGCTGAAGCTACCGGCTGGGCCCAGAGCTTTGTGGGAAGCCTCTTTGTGGCCTGCACGACTTCGTTGCCGGAGCTCTCTGTTTCCTATGCTGCCTTGCGGCTGGGTGCCGTGGACATGTGCGTGGCCAACGTAATCGGGAGCAACCTGTTCAACATGTCCATAATCGGAGTCGATGACCTGTTCTACCGTACCGGGCCTATCCTGGCTTCGGTTTCGGAGGGTCACGCTCTTACCGGACTGTTTGCATTGGCTATGACCTGCGTTTTGATGATCGGTCTGTTGTGGCGCAGCCAGCACAAGACGCGCCTTCGGTTTAGCTGGTATGCCCCGGTCTTGGCGGGGCTCTACGTGCTTGCGGCATACGTGAGTTTCACGCATGTTGGCTAGGACCAGCATGAGCGACGCTATGGCTGCAACTGTCACCGACAGCATGGGTAAAGAGGCAGGATGTTAGATCTTCTCATTGTCGGCATCTACTTTGCTGCCATGCTGTTGGTTGGCGCCTACGTGTATGGCAAAGGACGCGCGTCAAGAAGCGACAGCTTCTTTGTAGCTGACAGGCGCGGGTCGCGCCTGTTGCTGACCGGGTCGCTCTTTGCCACCATCGTCGGTGCCTCAGCTACGGTGGGCCTGGCGGGGTGGGGATTTACGAGAGGGTTGACCGGGGCCTGGTGGCTTCTGGTGGGCACCCTTGGGTTGCTTGCCCTCTCCTTGTTCTGGGCCAAAAGAGTCAGGTCGTTCGGTCTCTACACACTGCCCGAAGTGGTAGAGAGGCAGTATGGCAGGGGAGCTGGGTTTCTGGCTTCGGTCCTGATCGTCGTTTCGTGGATAGGCATCATAGCTGCGCAGATAGTCGCAGCCGGTAAGATACTCGGTGTCCTTGTCTCTGATTCCTCCACTATGCTGATGGTCATTGCTGCTCTCGTGTTCATCTTGTACACGTTGCTGGGTGCACAGTACTCTATACTGCGCACCGACTTTGTGCAGTCTGCAATTCTGATACTCGGGATCGTGGCAACGCTCTCCCTGGTACTGTCCCGTGTCGGCGGCTTGGACGGACTTAGAGGCGGCTTACCGGCCGATCACTTCTCGTTTCCGGTGAGCACGGCGTTCGGCTGGTCGGACCTGCTGTCGCTCGTTGTCCTGGTGGGCGCTACCTACGTGGTCGGTCCCGACATATACTCTCGTTTGTTCTGTGCCAGGGATGAGAAGGTGGCCAGGTCGTCGGCCTTGTGGGCTGGACTGGCAATAGTCCCGCTCGCATTCTTCATTGCCCTGATAGGCATGGGGGCAAGGGTCCTGTTTCCCGGCATTTCATCGGAGCAGGCGTTTCCTGCCGTGATCCAGGACGTGCTGCCGGTGGGTCTGTGTGGGCTGGTGATTGCGGCCCTGCTTGCTGCCATAATGTCGTCTGCCGACACGTGCTTGCTTACGACGAGCACCATCCTGACTGAGGACGTGTGCAGGCGCGTTTTCCCCAATCTGGGGGAGCGGGCGCGGCTCCGCGTTTCCAGGCTGGGTATGGTTGTTGTGGGGACTCTGGCTCTATTGATTGCGTTAAAGCTGGGAGGGGTAATCAGTTCGCTTTTGATGGCCTACACGATCTTTACCAGCGGGATAGTCCTGCCGGTACTGGCGGGACTGCACAGGGAAAAATTGAAAGTGAATTCCGCAGGGGCCATGGCGGCCATCGCGGGGGGCGGTGGGACAGCTTTGGTGGTAAAATTGCTCGGGGCAGACGACTTCCAGTTGCTCGGGATTGGTGTCTGTGCGGTTCTACTGTTCGGCGTGAGCTGGGTGACTGGACGGCGCGGCTTGACATCGGTGATGGAGCAGCATGGGACGGCGGCATGCATAGAGGACCAGGACCGCAAGCAGAGTTAGTCGAAAGCTCATCTCAAGGAGGTTGGCAGTAGAATGGAAGTCACCTGGCTCGGACATTCTTGTTTCAAGGTTAGAGGCAGACAGGTAACGTTGATCACCGATCCTTACGATGGCAGCATAGGCTACCGATGGCCTGCCCCAACTGCGAACCTGGTGACCGTCAGTCACAGTCACCCGGGCCACAGCTATGCGGCTGGTGTAAGTGGCGATCCAAAGGTGATCAGCCGCCCCGGTGAATACGAGATAAGTGACGTGTTCATCATTGGCCTGGCCAGTTTCCATGACTCGGAGCAGGGTGCCAGGCTAGGCAGGAATACTGCCTACCTTGTCGAAATGGAGGACGTGACGCTGTGCCACTTGGGCGATTTGGGGCACCTGCCGTCTTCACGCCAAGTGCAGGAGCTGAGTAACACGGACGTGCTGTTTGTTCCCGTGGGTGGGGTATCCACGATCGGGGCGGAAATGGCGGCCGAATTGGTGAGACTCCTCAGCCCCAAGATTGTCATCCCGATGCACTATGAGACTGAAGTAGTCCGCTGGCTGGAGCCTCTCAGTAAGTTTGTTAAAGAAATGGGGCTGAGGGAGGTTGTCCCCCAGCCCAGGCTGTCCATCACGAGGTCGAATCTCCCAACGGAGACCACAGTCGCAGTCCTGGCCTACCCTGAGTTCTGACCACCGCCTTCGTGGCAGTGCCTCCGGAATCTACCGGGCAGCCTCCTGGGATCAGTACTGGATTGCGGCGAGGTTACTTTACCTCGACGGTAGCTCCTGCTGCTTCGAGCTTCTCTTTGGCAACGCTGGCGTCTTCCTTGGCAACCCCCTCCTTCACAGGCTTGGGGGCACTTTCCACCAGTTCCTTCGCCTCCTTCAGTCCCAGGGTAGTAACCTCACGCACCGCTTTGATGACGTTGATCTTGTTCGGCCCTACGTCCTTGAGGAGGACTGTAAACTCGGTTTGCTCTTCGGCTTCTGCGGCTGGTGCTGCCGCTCCGCCCGGTGCAGCGCCCTGGGCACCTGCCGGGGCTGCCACGGCTACGGGCGCAGCACTGACGCCGAACTCCTCTTCGAGGGCTTTCACCAACTCCGCCAGTTCAAGAACAGTCAACTCCTTGATGGCGGCTATGATTTCCTCCTTCGTCATCTATGTTAACCTCCTTCCAGTTGCTGTTTTCTTGCCTGTAGCACCCGAACAATTCCCGTCAGGTTGGCAGTGAGAACCGCTTGTAGTGACGAGATTGGGGCTTGCATCTGTTGCATCAGCCAAACGATTAGCACCGGTCTTGGCGGGAGTGTCGAGAGAGCCGATATCTCATCCGGGCCAAGAAGTCTCTTGCCAAGCAGGCCTCCTCTGATGCTGAGCGAGACTTTGGCTGAACGGATGTACTCGGTCAGTGCCCTGGCTGGGTCGGAAACCTCACCATAGCCGAAGGCTATGGCGCAAGGCCCCGTGAGCAGGTCTTTCAGTTCTTCTTTGCCGGCTTTGTCCGCTGCAAGTCGCGCCATGCTATTCTTGATCACGTGGTACTGGCTGCCCGCTTCGCCCAAGTGACGGCGCAACTGGGTCATTTCACTGACCGTCAGTCCTCGATAGTCAGTGACGATGGCCACCCTGCAACCGGACAGCCATTCCTGAATTCTTGTGACGACTTCTTCTTTCTTGGCTTTTATCATGTCCCTACCCTCATTTCCGGTACAAAACTACACCCCTGAGGCAAGTAACCCCAGGGGCGCTATCAGCTCGTACAATAGTAACATACTCACCTCTGCAGGCCAATGGTTTAAGCCCCAAGGACACCTGCCGTCTATGGCAAGACAATAAGTCTATGGAGTCTGCGCTACGAACGTACTAGAGAGCATATCCTCCTTATTTTGACGGTGGTTCGCCGACTATGGTCACGCCGCACACGAAGTTCCCGGGGTGACCTCCCTGGTTGTGGGCCAGGCCAAGCTTGACGTCTTTAAGTTGGCGGGATTCGTATTCTGCCTTGCCCTGGAACTGCTTGTAGAATTCGTATACTTCACGGCCTCCGCTGGCACCTGCCGGGTGCCCAAAGGATTTCAGCCCCCCGCTTATGTTTACCGGTATCTCACCACCCTGCTCCCATGCACCGGACTCGATGTCTTCCTTGGCCTGTCCTTTCTCGCAGATGCCCAACGACTCGACTGCTATAAGCTCTGCGATAGAAAAGCAGTCATGGACCTCGGCCATGCTCAATTCCTTCCTGGGGTTCTTTATTCCCGCCATGTCGTACACCTGCTTGGCCGCTGCTTCTGTCTCTTCCCATGTGGTGAAGCCATAGTTGGTCCTTTCCTTGCCCCAGCCCGGACCGCAGGCGATTCCCGTGCCTTTGACTGTAACGTAGTCACCTTTGGGTCTGAATGCCCTGGCGTCCTCGGTGCGGCACAGTATTGCCGCTGATGCGCCATCATTCACGCCGCAGCAGTCAAGAAGGCCGAGGGGCCAGGCAATCAGAGGCGCATTCAGTACCTGTTCTACGGTTATTTCGTTCCGCAGCCAGGCCTTCGGATTTCGCGACCCATTGTAGTGGCTCTTCACCGAAATCTTGGCCAACAGCCTCCTCCCTTCCTCTGGGCTGAGCCCGTACTTGGAAAAATACTTGGTGGCGGCCAGTGCGTAGCGGGCTACGGCCCCCCCGATTTCCGGGGCTGCTCCGTACACGGGATGCCATTTCCCAGGGAAGGCCTGGCCGATGCCGCCGAAACCGGCGTCCTTCATCTTCTCCCAGCCCAATGCTAGCACAAGGTCATACGTTTTGGAGGCCAGTGCCAGCGCCGCTCCCCTCATGGTCTCGGCGCCGGTGCCGCAGGCGTTTTCCACTCGCGTGACGGGTATGTACTGCAACTGCAGCGCGCTGGACAGGATAATGCCGGTCATGGCTGTGTCGGACGCGGTATAGCCCACCCAGGCAGCTTGAATATCTTTTGCCTCTACCCCAGCGTCCTCGAATGCCTCGGAGGCAGCCTCTACAATCAGGTCAACTGGATCTTTGTCCCAGAACTCACCGAAAGCGGTGCAACCCATGCCGACTATGGCAACTTTGTCTTTCAAGCTCTCCATTCTCTTCTCCTTAGCACCTTATTGGACGAACACGCCAGAAGTAGTTATGGAGTCCCGAGCCTTCGAGTTGGATCCTGAAGGTCATCTCCACAGGCATGCCCACTTCAATCTTCGAAGTATCCCGGTCTGTCATGACGCTGTAGAACCTTCCTCCCTCATCCAGGTCGACTACAGTGAAGACCTTGGGCAGCACTATCTCCATGGCCCTCTGGTCCATGCTGAAGGTGAATACCTTGCCCCTCCTATCAGAGAGCCTGATCAGCTCGAAGTTGTCCTTTGTCTGGCAGTACATGCATATCCTTTGCCTGGGGTACTGGATATTTCCACAGGCCTGACACTTCTGTCCGTAGAGAGCAAAGAGGTGCTGGCGTTCCCGCCATATTACTGGTAATGACGAACGGCGCGAGGGTCGACGACCGGCCTCCCCTTCCATGAGTTCGCGTATCTCCACGTACTTACCGTAGCCGGGTAGCATGAGCTTTGATTCAAGATGACGCTTTATGCCACGTCTATCTCTAATCTTCTCAATCTGCTCTGTGACTTTCAGCAGGAACGCGTCGGCCCCGTCGCCGTAACTTGCGCACAGTATTCTGTCGCCCGGCTTGGCTTCTTCCAGCGCGTGTACCAGGGTCATGGGTGCCTGGGCCGTGCCCGCATTGCCCACGGAGTCGAATAGGGGGGCCTGCACCTGCGTCTTGGCATCAAGTCCTATCGCCTTTGCCATGGCTGCATGTGTCCTGGCGTCAGGGCCATAGAAGGCAGCCTTGGCGATGTCCTTTGGGCCGATGTCCTGTTTCTTGAGCAGTGCAGCGACTGCCTGAGGCAGGATTTTCAGGTAGCCCTCGTCCCTGATGAATCGGTCTTCCCATGTCTGCATGAACGTATCTCGTGGCTTCTTCCACACATCGATGAACTCGCTGGAGACATGGTAGCTCCCTTCTATCTCGGCAGCTACGTCGCTGTCTCCAACCAGAAAAGCAGCCGCACCATCCCCAAGGTTTGCCTCGAAGTCAGAGTTCGGGGCGGGGATACGGCATTCAGACGCAGCTACCATGACCTGCCTGGCTGAACCGGCCCGAACGGCATCCGTAGCTGCTTTCATTGCGGTTGATGCCCCTCTCAAGGAGTGGGAGATATCCATCGTAAGTATGTCTTCCCGGAGGTCGGCCGCCGCTCTTATTATGCTGGCCGATTGCTTCTCCACATAGGGTGGTGAGGCGGTGGCGAAGTACAGCCCGTCCACCTTCTGGCGGTCCAAGCCATTCAGGCAATCCAGGACCGCCTCAACCCCCATGGTGAGGCTGTCTTCGTCGGCGTTGGCTACAGCCTTCTCGCCCTTGCCAACGGACTTTGTCCACATCTGGCCGATAGCCTCCCGACTCAGTCTGTAGATGGGGATGTAAGCGCCGTACGAAACTATGCCAAGCATTCTCTCCTCCATAGATGATTAGGCATCCGGAGCCCCGGTGATGGTAATGCCGCAGACGAACTGGCCAGGAAAGCCACCCTGGTTGTGGGCTAACCCAAACCTGACGTCCTTCAATTGACGAGACGGTTCTTCTGCTCTCTTCTGAAACTGCGTGTAGAACTCATAGACCTCGCGGGCGCCGCTGGCGCCGATGGGGTGCCCGAAGGACTTCAGCCCGCCGCTGATGTTTATGGGAATCTCCCCCTCCTGTTCCCAGGCGCCTGAATCTACGTCCTCTTTGCCGTGGCCGTATTCGCAAATACCCATGGACTCCACTCCAATCAGTTCGGCGATGGAGAAGCAGTCGTGCACCTCGGCCAGGCTCAACTCCTTCCGGGGATTCGTTATGCCTGCCTGGGCATAGGCCTGCTTGGCAGCCGCCTCGGTGGCGTCCCAGTAGGTGAAGTCGTAGTCCTTTCTTTCTTTGCCCCATCCCGGGCTGGCGGCGATGCCAAACCCTTTGATGGTGACATAGTCATGAGGATGATTGACGGCATACTTTTTCACGTCCTCAGTGCGGCAAAGGACGGCTGCGGCAGCACCGTCGGTTACGCCACAGCAGTCGAAGAGCCCCAGAGGCCATGCAATTATGGGGGCGTTCATCACCTGTTCCACCGTTATCTCTCGCCTGAGATGGGCCCGGGGATTTCGGGCGCCGTTGTGGTGGCTCTTGACCGATATCTTAGCCAGCGTCCTCTTGCCCTCTTCCTTGCCCAGTCCATACTTGCGGAAGTATGCCGTAGCTGCCAGGGCATATCTCCCAGGTGCGGCACCCAGCTCAGCCGCGTACATGGGGTAGACTTTCCCCGGGGCCCCTGACGTGACCAGACCGCCGAACCCGGCATCTTTAAGCTTTTCATATCCCAGTGCCAGAACAAGGTCGTATTGCCTGGAGGCCAGGCCATAGGCGGCTGCGCGGATTGACTCTGAACCGGAGGCGCAACCGTTCTCAACGCGGGTGATGGGTATTTGTTGTAGCTGCAACGTCTGCGATAGAACGAGGCCTGTGGTGGCGTAGTCGTTGATGTAATACCCCACCCAGGCTGCTTCGATTTGCCTGGGTTCCACGCCAGCATCGTCGAGGGCTTCAAAGACTGCCTCGGTGATGAGGTCGAAGATGTCGGCGTCCCACCTCTCACCCCATGCGGGGCAACCCATGCCGATAATGGCAACCTTATCTCTTATGCTCTCTGCCATCTCCAGTATCTCCTAGCATCTTACGGGTCGGGCCTTCCACATGTAGTTGCGGAAGCCTGATCCCTCTTTGTATCCATCAAACACAAGCCTGAACGTCAGTTCCATTGGCATGTCCACTTCGAGCTTCTCGGGGTCTCGATCGGTCAGCGAGGAGTAATACCTGCCGCCGCCTTCCAGGTCGATCACCGCTCTGACCAGGGGTAACATGATTTCTCTGGCCCGTTCGTCAATGCTGTAGGTAAACAGTTTGCCCTTCTTATCAGAGAGGCGAATCGGCTCGAAATCGTCCTTCGTCTGGCAGTAAATGCAGAGACGCTGCTTGGGGTACTGTATCTCCCCGCAGTTGTTGCATTTCTGCCCGTAAAGCGCATAGAACATCTTGCGGTCTCTCCACACGAAGGTGAAGGGGGAGCGGCGGCGCGGGCGCAAGTCTGGGGCCCACTCCATCACGTTGCGCATCTGCAGGTAAACGCCGTAGTTGTTGAGGTCCATCCTGGAGGCCAGGTGATGCTTTATGCCCCGCCTGTTTCTCACCTTCTCGATCTGATCGGTAACCTGCAGGACATAGGCATCGGCCCCGTCACCATATGAGGCGAAGAGGAGCCTATCACCCGGTTTGGCCTCCTCCAGGGCAGCTACCAAAGTCATGGGGGCGAGCGCGCAGCCCGTATCGCCCACTGAATCGAACAACGGGACCTGCACCTGCGTCTTGGGGTCAAGTCCGATGTTTCGGGCTATGGCCGTATGCGTCCTGGCATCAGGAGCGTAAAAAACTGCCTTGGTGAAGTCCTTGGCAGTCAGTTTGTACTTTTCCATTAGCCCCTTCACAGCCTGGGGCAGTATCTTCTGGTATCCTTCCTCCCTGATGAAGCGGTCTTCCCAGGCCCAGGCGTACCTGTCATTCTCCTTGCGCCAAACGTCGTGGAACTCGCTGGAAATCGTATAGCTTCCCTCGATACTGACGGCCACGTCTGAATCGCCCAGGAGAAGAGCAGCGGCACCATCACCAAAGATCGGCTCGAACTCGGAGTTTGGCGCCGGTAGCCTGCACTCTGCAGCGGCTATCGCGATTCTGCTGGCCTCTCCGGCCTTGATAGCATTCAGGGCTGCAGTGATCGCATTGGTGCATGATCTGAGTGAATTGGAGAAATCCATGGTACTGCTGTTCTCGGGAAGGTCCGTGGCAGCCCTGACTATGCTGGCCGATTGCTTCTCCCTGTATGGCGTTGTAGTAGACGCAAGATAGAGACCGTCAACCGTGTGGCGATCGCTGTCTGCAAGACAGTCGATGACTGCCTCAACTGCCATGGTTATACTGTCTTCGTCAGCGTTGGCAACTGCCCTCTCGCCGCGACCCAGAGACTTTCCCCACACGGAGGCCAGTGTGTCTCGACTCAATCTATACATGGGAACGTAGGCGCCGTATGAGACTATCCCTACCATCGTTTCTCCTTCTGCATGTTGTCTGACCTGGGTGATATCGGCGTCATGGTGGGTTGGCGTTGAGCGAGGATACCCGTTCGCTTCAACCTACATCGAGGCGAGGACTGACCTGAGATCTAGCCTGACACCCGGCCCCATCGAGGTGGCCAGAGTAGCACGCTTGATGTACTGACCTTTCGCACCACTGGGTTTGGCTTTCACAATCGCCTCAGTCGCCGTCAAAATGTTCTTCATCAGCTTATCGGTTTCGAAACTCGCCTTTCCTACGGCCAAATGAATATTGCCGGTTCTATCCAATCTGAACTCCACCCGCCCTTTGCTTGCGTCCGCGATCACTCTGGGGAGATCCGCTGCAGGTGCCACGGTACCGACCTTGGGATTCGGCATCAGCCCTCGACGGCCAAGGATCTTTCCCAGTTTGCCTACCTTTCCCATCATGTCAGGTGTGGCGATGGTAATGTCAAAATCTATCCAGCCGCCCTCTATCCTCTTGATCAGGTCATCGCCACCGACGTAGTCGGCTCCCGCTTCTTCCGCGATTTTGACTGCTTCGCTCTGGGCGAATACCAAAATGCGGATCTTCTTTCCCAGGCCGTGGGGTAGTGTGGTGGTGCCTCTCACCTGCTGCTCGGCATTGCGTGGATCGAGGTTCATGCGAAGGTGGAGTTCGAGGGTCTCATCAAAGCGGCTGTGGGCTGTCTGTCTTGCTAGGTCGATGGCTTCCTGAAGATTATATGACTTGGTTCGGTCTACCTGCTTAAGTGCGTCTTGGTGCTTCTTGCCACGATCTGCCATAAGCTACTCGCTCTCAATCCCCATGCTTCGCGCTGTGCCCTCCACAATTCGAACTGCCTTTTCGATGTCGGAGGTGTTGAGGTCTTTCAGCTTGATCTGAGCGATCTCTCGAATTTGTTTTCGAGATATTCTGCCAACTTTCTGCTGTCTCGGTGAGCCGCTTCCCTGCTCGATGCCCAGGGCTTTGACCAGCAGCTCAGCAGTAGGCGGCGTCTTCAGAACGAAACTGAAGCTACGGTCTTCGTAAATGGTGAGTTCTACCGGGATGATGGTGCCTTCCTGAGACGCGGTGCGCTCGTTATACTCCTTGCAGAAAGCCATGATGTTGACCCCGTGTTGCCCGAGGGCGGGACCGACCGGTGGAGCGGGCGTAGCCTTGCCCGCCGGGAGTTGGAGCTTGAGAACAGCTTTTATTCTCTTGGCCATGCTTAGAGTTTCTCCACTTGCAGGAGATCGAGTTCAACTGGCGTTTCTCGGCCAAAGAAAGAGACCAGCACCTTGAGTTTGCCCTTGTCTGGGATAATCTCATCAACGATACCGGCAAAATCAAGGAATGGTCCATCAGTGATGCGCACGCTCTCGCCCTTGCTGAGTCCAACTGTGACCTGTGGTGCTCCAGCTTTCATCCTCTCCAGAATGGCCTCTATCTCTTTGTCGTCAAGCGGGGCCGGAATGAGCTTGCCCTGCTCGTCCTGGTGACTGACAAAGCTGGTAACGCCAGGCGTGTTGCGCACTACGCTCCAGCTTTCATTATTCATGCTCATCTTGACTATCACGTATCCTGGAAAGAGTTTCCTGGGTACCGTGCGCCGCTGCCCCTCCTTAATCTCGATTTCTTCCACCGTAGGTATTACAACTTCGGCTATGTCTCCTGAGGCGTCCATGGATTTTATGCGTTGCTCAAGATTGGCTTTGACTTGAGCCTCGCGACCCGTGTAAGTGTGCACCATATACCACATCTTCTCGTTTTCCCCCATGACAGCCCTGTCATCCTCCTCCCAGAAAGACGTCTCTTACCAGGCGTGCAAACCCGTAGTCCAGTGCACCAAGAACCACGGCCAGCGCGATGCACACTGCCAGTACCAGGATAGTCAGCCTTATAGCTTCCTGTCTGGTCGGCCAGACTACCTTCTTCAGTTCGGCTATCGTACTGGAGAAGAACCTGAGTCTGAATCTGCTCTTCTTGGCCACACCCGCCCTGGTCATTGGTGACTATTTCGCCTCCCTATGAAGCGTCTGACTGCGGCAGCGGGGGCAATACTTCTTGAGTTCCAGCCTTTGCGGGTCACTCTTCTTGTTCTTGGTGGTAGTATAAGTTCTCTCCTTGCATTCTGTGCATGCAAGGTGAATGATGATTCTGGCCTCAGCTTTCTTCGCCATCCGTTTGGCTACTCAAGAACCTTGGTGAACACTCCTGCACCTACAGTTCTGCCACCTTCTCGGATGGCAAACCTCAGGCCCTCTTCCAGTGCCACCGGTGTGATCAAAGTAATGGTCATCTTGATATCGTCCCCGGGCATGGCCATCTCCACTCCTTCTGGCAACTGGATAGAGCCTGTCACATCCGTGGTTCTGATATAGAATTGGGGCTTGTACCCATTGAAGAAGGGGGTATGTCTGCCGCCTTCCTCCTTTGTCAGTATGTATACCTGGCCCTCAGCCTTCGTATGCGGCTTGACCGTGCCGGGCTTGGCTACAACCTGTCCTCTCTGGACTTCGTCGCGCTCCATGCCTCTCAGCAGGATACCGACGGCATCTCCAGGCTCTGCTTCGTCGAGGATCTTATGGAACATCTCCAGACTAATGGCAACTGTCTTCTTGCTCAGCCCCAGACCCACAAGTTCAACCTCGTCGCCCCCCTTGATCACTCCCCTCTCTACCCTGCCTGTGGGCACAGTACCGCGTCCCTTGATGCTGAAAACATCCTCAATCGGCATGAGGAATGGCTTGTCCCTCTCGCGTACCGGGGTCGGTATGTACGCATCTACCGCATCCATCAACTGCCAGACAGGTCCACACCACTCACATTCCCTCTTGCCACAGCCGCATTCAAGCGCCTTGAGTGCGCTGACCCGCACTACGGGGATCTCGTCCCCAGGGAACTGGTACTTGGTCAGCAACTCTCTCAACTCCATCTCCACCAGTTCCAGCAGCTCCGGATCGTCCATTGCGTCAACCTTGTTCAAGGCCACGACCATGGAAGGCACCTCCACCTGGCGTGCCAGCAGGATATGCTCCCTTGTCTGAGGCATAGGACCATCAGGAGCGCTCACGACCAGCATGGCTCCATCCATCTGGGCGGCACCCGTGATCATGTTCTTTATATAGTCGGCATGGCCGGGGCAGTCCACGTGGGCATAATGACGTTTCTCGGTCTCATACTCAATATGGGCAATCTGAATGGTCAGCCCTCTTGCTTTCTCTTCAGGAGCGTTGTCTATAGACTCGAAGCTACGAAACGAAGCGGTGCCTACCTTGGACAGCACCTGGGTTATTGCCGAAGTCAAGGTCGTCTTGCCGTGATCTACGTGGCCAATTGTACCCACGTTTACGTGGGGCTTTGTTCGCTCAAACCTTTTCTTTGCCATTTATAGCCTCCTCGTTTATGAGCCCACAACCAGATTCGAACTGGTGACCTCGCCCTTACCAAGGGCGTGCTCTACCGGCTGAGCTATGTGGGCGTTCGCTCCCTACGGTGGAGGGGGCAGGATTCGAACCTGCGTAGCCCGTCAAGGCGACAGATTTACAGTCTGTTGGTATTAGCCGCTCACCCACCCCTCCGTCATAGCCCGAGAGGCGGCTCGAATCTTGCCAGCCTACCGATCACCTGCTCTTCGCTGGAGCCAGCGACAGGATTCGAACCCGTGACCGACGGTTTACAAAACCGCTGCTCTACCGCTGAGCTACGCTGGCGGGTAGCTCGTATTCATGACCCCCTCAGGTCTGCACAATAATGTAGCATACGCGAGAAAAGTTTGCAATACAAGCTGAGATGGGGAAGTGGCCAGACACGGCCCTGACTTGCTGCTGCCTGTGGACTCTGGACCTGCTTTGTGACGTGGTGGGGTGACAGGGTCAGCACGGCGCGCGGTTCGTGCAGGCAGCTTTGTGTCAGGGGTGGCATTGAGGTGGTATAATGGCGCCACCCAGTGCAGCCCCAGAGACGAGAGGGTCGCTAGGGCCAGAAGCTGACGCACAGAGCAGTGCAGCCGGGCCGCAGTGGCTTTTGAGAAGGAGGCCGCCATGTTTGTACGTGACGTAATGACGACCAATATCATCACGATCCCCAGCAGCACCTCTATTGCTGAGGCAAGGAGGATTATGGAATTCCACCGCCTACGACGGCTACCGGTAGTGGATAAGTCGAAGCTGGTGGGCATCGTAAGTCGTGACGGGCTGGACAGAGTAGGTCCCTCGAAGCTGACCACCTTCAGCATGCATGAAATCAGCTACTTGCTGGGTAAGATCACCGTGAAGGATGTCATGGTGAAGAACCTGTTCACCGTTCCACCGGATGCGACTGTGGAGGAAGCTGTGGCCATAGCCCAGGAGAAGCAGGTGGGAGCCGTTCTGGTCACGGAAAACGACAGGCTGGTGGGTATAGCCACCACTAACGACTTCTTCTACAAGATAGCAAATCCAGTCCTGGGGATCGGCAGGAGTGGCGACAGAATCGTAGTGCGCAGGTGTGGTGGTGCTGCCGAGGTAGCCAAAGTGCTGCAGGCGGTTGACAGGTTGGGGGCAGAGGTCGTTTCCATGTTCTCCATCCCGCGCCCCGAAACGGGAGTGCAAGACCTTACCCTGCATCTTGGGGAAGGTGACCCGTCTGTGGTGATAGAGGAACTGAAGAAGCTGGGTTACGAAGTGGAGTCGAGGACGCGGTAGTCGGAGGCCGCGCGGTGGAACGGAACTCAATCCGGTTGAACTAACGGCTGGGGATCAGCATAACGGGCACGGGTGGCGA
>CAZTYW010000011.1:9361-16562 GCA_964617695.1 uncultured Dehalococcoidia bacterium | reverse complement strand
ACTCAATCCGGTTGAACTAACGGCTGGGGATCAGCATAACGGGCACGGGTGGCGAAACTCAGGTCCTCGCAGCGCAGCAATGGGTTGGCTGCCGGTCTTCTTGATGAACGGATTGAGCGAAGGGTTCCGGCTGATGTGGCTCTCGCGGCTGTCCCTCCGGTCTTAATCAGCAGAATTGTCATCCGCTGCCGTCTACAAGCCTCAGGCGCTTTGCACAACTGGTGCGCCGTCCCCTTTTGGGTGTTGACACAGCGAGTGATTGGGGCTGCTACGGGGATGGTCTCGGCACAAACGTGTTGTGGTAGAATTGAGTCACATAGCATCGTGTTGTCACCAGAGTTGCCGACGGGCGCGCCAGGGATCGTTGCTGATGCCGTACTCACCTATGAGGGAGCTGAGCGAGAAGTTGGCCCGGATGGCGGGGGTGTTCCTGCTGGAGCGCTTCAGGCAGGAGCCCGACCTGGTCCGGCTGCGGAGTTCGGCCAAGGAAGCAGCGACTGACTCTGACAAGCTGGCAGACGCACTGATAATTCAAGAGATCCGGGATAGGTATCCAGAGCATAGCTTGCTGACCGAGGAGAGCGGCTTTGTAGATGGCGACCCTGAATGGCTCTGGATCGTGGACTCCCTGGATGGCACCGGCAATTTCGCCAATTGGAACCCTCTGTTCTCGGTCTGCGTAGCGCTGATGCACCATCAGGAGCTTGTTGCGGGTACGGTCTACGCACCGGCAATCGACGAGCTATACGTGGCAGAGAGGGGCAAGGGCGCATATCTGAATGGCTCTCAGATTCGTGTGTCGGACGTCTCTTCCCTTGACCAGAGCTACCTTCTCTACTGTGAGGGTGGTGAGAAGGACAGAGCGCGGACTGGGAGCATTCTGAGCAGGGTGTATCCGAATGTGGTGGACATACGGAAACTCGGTTCGGCCGGCCTTGAAACGGCCTGGGTGGCGGCCGGAAAAGGAGAGGCCTACTTCACCACCAGCATTGAGTCATGGGACGTAGCTGCCGGGGCGTTGCTGGTTGTGGAGGCGGGAGGATGCGTCAGCGATTTCGAAGGCGGCGCATGGAAGCTGGACAGGAGCGACCTTTTGTTTTCCAACGGGCGCCTTCACTCGTCGTTGGTCGAACTGCTCCGGCGCTAGCCGCATGGTCTGGGTGATTGCGCAAATGGTGAGATGCGGATTCTTCTCAAGCAGTGAAGATGCTGCCGTGAGGCTGTTGTCTGCTGGCGGCCCCTCCCCTTTGGGGGTGGCGATTGGATTTGTCCGCTTGATCCATCGGTAGCGGATCGGCAGGAACACAGGATAGGAGCGATGGGAATCCAACTTTACAAGGAACCTGTTTTGAGAAACCCGGTCCTGATTGCGGGCTGGCCGGGAATTGGCAACATCGGGATCATAGCGGTGGATACTCTGAGACAGGCCGTGAAAGCGGAGGAGCTTGGCGAGATAGAGCCGTGGCATTTCTTCTATCCCAAGAAGGTTGTGATCAAGAATGGTGAACTGATAGACCTGGAATTCCCTGTCAACAAGTTTTTCTTCAAGCAGACAGGGACGACGGACTTGATATTCTTCATCGGAGAAGAGCAACCGAGCGACTTTGGCAGGGCCTATTCCGAGGGTGAGCCGGCCTACCGCATGGCCGGTCTGGTATTGGATGTGGCTCAGCGGTTTGGATGCCGGAGGGCCTACACTTCCGGAGCGGCGGTTGCCCCCATCCATCATAGCGTGAGGCCCAGGGTCTGGGCGGTGCCCAACATGGAGGCCCTGGTCGATGAGGTACGAGGTTATGAGAATACGATACTGATGTCGGATATCGAGGGGGGAGGTGGCCAGGGCAACATTACCGGCTTGAATGGCCTGTTGTTGGGCGTGGCCAGAAAGAGGGGCATGGAGGCCATCTGTGTTATGGGGGAGATTCCCGTGTATCTCCAGGGGCTGTCCATTCCTTACCCCAAAGCCTCCAAATCAGTCCTGGAGGTACTGACTGCGGTCGTGGGTGGCCTTGAGACACCAGACATAGATGGGTTTGTCGAACGCAGCCAGGGCGAGATCGAGGAGCTGTATGCCACGTTTCCGGCGGAGGTAAGAGAGCAACTGGACAAGTTAAGATACCTGACTTATGCCAAGCCGGTCGAACCCGGCCCAATAACCGAAGAGGACAAGAAGAAGATACTGGAAGAGGTCGACAAGTTCTTCAGGAGAGAGAGCAAGGGAGACTAGCGTTGATTCAAGACGGCCCTGTCAGGATAAGTGCGGCCCCCAAGCTCAAAAGTGCGTCTTTGATAGTGGGGTGGAGTCAAGACGCTGGGGGTGTCGGCTCTAGCGCCATCAAGCACTTGAGGAGGAAGCTGGGTGGTGAGCCGTTTGCCGAGATTGAGCCCCTGGGTTTCTTTCCCTTGCGTGGCGTGATGGTGGGGCACGGTGTTGCTCAGTTTCCGGAGAGCAGGTTCTACTGTTGCCGGGAGCATAGCCTGGTACTTTTCGAGAGCGAGTTACCCAGGTTTGAATGGCACAGGTTCTTGAGCCTGATCTTGGACGTGGCTGAACGCTACTGTAATGTAAACGAGCTATACACGGTAGGTGGGATGGTGGCTTTCGGTGCTCATACTACGCCTCGCCAGATGTTTGCCGTAACAAACTGTTCGGGAATGAAAGACTCTCTGCGGGAGTGTGGTCTGGCGTGGGGGATGGACTACGAGACTCCGCCGGGGCAGAGGCCAACTCTGAATTCATTTCTTTTGTGGGTGGCCAGGAAGAGAAGCATCGCCGGGGCAAGCCTGTGGACTGGGGTGCCTTTCTACCTTGCGGCGTTCGAAGACCATCGGGCCTCAAGAGAGCTTCTAAAGGTCTTTGATAGCAGATTCAGCCTGGGATTTGACTTCGCGGAGCTTGACGAAGACGTCAGGCGGCAGAACGAAGAGATAGCCCAGGTGAGGTTCGATTTCCCTGAGATCGACGGCTATATACAGAAGCTGGAGAGCAACCTCGGTTTGACTGAACAGGAAGCTGAACAGTTGGCCGCCAGGATCGGGCAGCGTCTCAAGAAGGGAAACTGAGACCGGGTGGTCGCCGAGCTCCAGCAGGCACCAGGCTTCTTACGAATGTTCATCTGCAGCCACAGGATTCTCTTCCTCTAATTCTAACCTGCTGCGCGGTGGCTCGATCCGGTTGCCTTCCCGTCTTTCGCTGCGTGGCTGGCGAGGACGATTGAGCGACACCGTTGGCTCAGAGGCTCTGGCCAGTCCTGGTCCATTATCTCCTCAGTCGTGCTTGACGGGTCCTGCCCGTATCTGCAATCCCTGAAACTGCTGCACCTCCGCCTTCGTTGCTGCATCTCCCTCCCTCGGTCCGCGGGGCACTACTGCTTTCACGCGGGCGAAGTCAAGCGGTGACAGATTCGCCACCTGGCTGACGTCCCGATACCTCGGTCCGTGGTCAATCGTCGTGTTCGAATTTGCTCCAGGTACGGGCGGTGATGTTGGGAACGTGACTGAGCCTAATGGCTCAGACGATATGTATAGTAGGGACTTGAAATCGCCTCAGCATCGGTCTAAACTCCCCCGTTGGCTAGGCCGTAACTTTTCTGAAAGGAATGTAACCGAAGCGTGACATCCTCGCCGCGCTGCACCTGGGAAATGCGCTATGAAAGTGTGCCGATGGTGGACCCGGCCTTCTGCGCTCGCACACGAGGCGCGGTGATAGAAGGGCTATCTGCCCTACTTCTGCAGGCTGTTGCCGCAGGGTCAACCGCAGACAAGGAGGTAAGCACCCGATGAAACGAGCAAGAGTGACCTGCCTGGCGATCACGGTGATCACGGCGTTGATTCTCGTTCTGGGATGGGGGAATGTCCTGGCTTCTTCGCCGCTGGACACGCCCGAAGCTGCTAGTGGAGATGCAAGTTCGGAGTTGACCGGTGTACAGGAGCCGTCTTCGGCGGGCGAAGCGTCTGCTGCAGTGACCGAGATCCTGGTGAAGTTCAGACCCGGTACTGACGCCTCGGCAATAGCCAGTCTTCACTGTCAGCAGGGTGGCAGCCTCATTGGCATCATTGAGGAGATCGGGGTGCATGTGGTACGGGTTCCTGCCGGCGAGCTGGAAGGCGCTCTCGCTTCGTACATGCGCAGTCCGCTCGTAGAGTATGCTGAGCCAAACTCGGCTGTGCAGGCTGCTGACCTGCCTCCTGGTTATCCTGATGACCCGCTGTTCGACGATCAGTGGAATGTTGAAAGGATCAAGGCACTGCAAGCCTGGGGTGTCACTCAGGGCACGCCCGACGTGGTCATTGCGGTTCTCGACAGCGGTATTGACCGGGATCACCCTGACCTGGGCAGCAAGATCGTGGCCAGTGGCAATTTCACTTCCAGTGGCACGGTGGATGACGTTTATGGTCACGGTACCAAGGTAGCCGGTGTGGCTGCTGCCGTTGTCAACAACGGTGTTGGCATAGCCGGCGTGTCATGTCATTCCAGCCTTATGAATGCGAAGGTAATAGACGATGACGGCTACGGACTTGCAAGCAGCGTGGTTAACGGCATACTGTGGGCGACCAACGGACCGGATGGTGATCCGGAAACCGACGACGGCGCCGACGTGATCAACATGAGTCTCGGCTTTGGGGTTCCTCGGCGCTCGATGCAGGAGGCCATCACCTATGCCTGGGAGCATGGTGTGGTGCTCGTGGCGGCTGCCGGTAACTATGCCAGCGACGACCCGTACTACCCGGCGCGTTATCCCGAGTGCATCGCGGTCGCTGCCACCAGCACGTATTCCGACAACCGTTTGATCAGCTGGTCCAGCCGTGGTGAATGGGTTGACGTGGGTGCTCCGGGAGCCGCTCTATGGACCACGTGGAAGGGTGGTGGCTACGGATACGGGCTTGGAACATCCGTAGCCTCCCCGCACGTCGCCGGACTGGCGGCTCTTGTGCTTTCGGCTACTACTGACACCAACGGCAATGGTCTGCTCAACGATGAGGTGAGGTATGCCATCGAGAGCACGTGCACGTACATTGGTAGCGATGTAAGGTACGGATTCATTGATGCATATGATGCAGCTACGGCGACCCCTCCATCGCTGGGCTTCATATCCGGCATCGTTACTGATGCTGTCACTGGCGTCCCCATCTTTCCTACCTACGGGGCGAGCGTCACCGACGGCAGCAGAGAGGCCTTCACTGATTCTGGTGGTCGCTACACCATCTACTGTGTCCCCGCCGGGACCTACACGGTTACTGTCTCGGCAACGGGGTACACGGGCAAGTCACAGGCTGTCACTGTTGCTGCCGGAAGGACGTCCATAGCGGATTTCGCCCTGGCTTCATCTGCTTCAGGTTCCATTTCGGGATCGGTGAGAGATGCGGATATTCTCACTCCGATCGGAGGTGCAACCGTCACCGATGGTGCGAGGCAGGCTGTGACTGCAGCCGACGGCAGCTACGTGATAGAGGGCGTACCTGAGGGCAACTATACCGTCAGTGCCTCGGCTGCGGGCTACCTGGGTGTAAGCATGGCTGTCAGAGTGTACAGTGGCCAGACGACGGTGAGGAATTTCGTCCTGACTCGCGATTCATCCAGCACAGTAACGGCTGATTTCTCGGCCACGCCGCTTGAGGGAAATGTGCCGCTAAGCGTTGTCTTCTGTGACACGTCAAAGTCGGACGAAGGCATCATCAGTTGGTTCTGGGATTTTGGTGACGGCAGCTTCAGCACACAGCGGAATCCAACCCATGTGTTCGCCAGCGAAGGCGTCTATTCGGTGTCGCTCACGGTCGCCGAAGCTGACGGTGACAGCCACACCAGGATCAGGGCCGACTATATCACGGTGCGCGATGTTGGGCCGGTGGCGGATTTCTCGGCGTCGCCTGTCAGCGGGCACGAACCACTCGCCGTAGCTTTCTTTGATGCTTCCACCTCGCAGGACGGCATTTTGTCCTGGGTCTGGGATTTCGGGGATGGAAGCAGGAGCACGCAGCAGAACCCCACCCACGTCTACACCCAGGACGGCGTTTACACAGTTTGCTTGACCGTTACCGAGGCTGATGGCGGAAGCCATACCAAATGCGTTGCTGACTATGTGACTGTCAGCGATACGGTGCCTATTGCCGACTTCTCGGCCTCGTTCGTTGATGGTGACGGGACCCTGACCGTTGCCTTCGCTGATGCGTCTAGCTCATACGACGGCATCGTCTCCTGGCTATGGCGCTTTGGTGACGGGAGCACCAGCACAGACCGAAATCCGTGGCACACATACTCCGAAGCCGGGGGTTACACGGCGACCCTGGTGGTGACGGAGCGGGACGGCTCGCAAGCCGCGTGTTCGCGGCTGGTTCAGGTGGGAGTCACAGGTATAAGCGTGAAGGTTACCGTAGGAGGGAGCCCGCTTGCCGGCTGCTGGGTGTATGCCTATACGGCTGACGGAAGGTATGCCGGACAGATCAAGAAGACTGACGCCACTGGGCGAGCTACGTTCACATTTGCCGAGGGTGATTACAGGTTCCAGGTATACTACGACCACTCCTACTGGTGGAGCCAGGTCGTTGAGGCTCCTGGGAGTGCTGAGATAGCCATCCCTGCGGCGACAGTGGTGAGCGTCAGCGCCGGAGGGAGCCCGCTTGCCGGCTGCTGGGTGTATGCCTATACGGCTGAGGGCAAGTATGCTGGGAAGATCGCACAGACTGATGCTGGCGGCCGGGCGACCTTCATTCTGGCCGAAGGCTGCTACAAGTTCCAGGTGTACTACGACAACTCGTATTGGTGGAGCCAGGTCGTCGAGGCTCCTGGGAGTGCTGAGATAGCCATCCCTGCGGCGACGGTGGTGAGCGTCAGCGCCGGAGGGAGCCCGCTTGCCGGCTGCTGGGTGTACGCCTATACGGCTGAGGGCAAGTATGCCGGAAAGGTCGCACAGACTGACGCCGGCGGCCGGGCGACCTTCGTTCTGGCCGCAGGCTGCTATAAGTTCCAGGTGTACTACGACAACTCATATTGGTGGAGCCAGGTCGTCGAAGCTCTTGGGAGTGCTGAGATAGCCATCCCTGCGGCGACGGTGGTCAGCGTCAGTGCTGGAGGGAGCCCGCTTGCCGGCTGCTGGGTGTATGCCTATACGGCTGAGGGCAAGTATGCTGGGAAGATCGCACAGACTGATGCTGGCGGCCGGGCGACCTTCATTCTGGCCGAAGGCTGCTACAAGTTCCAGGT
>CAZTYW010000011.1:0-9261 GCA_964617695.1 uncultured Dehalococcoidia bacterium | reverse complement strand
GCCGGAGGGAGCCCGCTTGCCGGCTGCTGGGTGTACGCTTACACGGCCTCCGGCAGCTACGCCGGACAAGTGAAGAAAACTGATGCCACCGGGCGGGCCTGGTTTACCCTGGCTGAAGGTGACTACAAGTTCCAGGTGTACTACGATTACTCCTACTGGTGGAGTGAGGTTGTCGAAGCTCCGGGAACGGTTGCCATAGAAATCCCCGTGGCTTGACTGCCATGAGTATTGGCCGTCTGAAGGCAGCGGTGGAGGTATTCAGCGGGGCGATGCCGGCGTAGAGCGCTAGAAAACAGCGCCTATTAGCTGCTTTACGCACAAGGGCACCCATCCGAGCTTAGGTATGCAGAACTGGACTCTGCCCAGGACCTGATCGGCCTGGACCGGCTGAGAGTCAGGCTTGTCGTTGGCGTCGCCTTTGGTTATGAACACGGGGTTGCTTTCCTTCTGGATGTCAACGACCCGGTGAACAGAGGTACTGTCTCCTTGTCTGAACTGAATAACATCGCCGGCACGTATGGCGTCTGTGGGTACCTCTCTGACTATGGCCAGGTCGCCGACGTTGATAGTCGGCTTCATGCTACCACTGACGATGGTCACAGGATGGAGGCCAAGCAGGCCGAAGCTGAGCCACATTATGACCACGGCTGCGATGATAGTCACCATCCAGCTTATGACCGGGGAGCGCTTCCGTGCGGCGCTTGCACTGCTCTGGGGCTCAGGTTTGTGCTCGGTCGGGTAGACTGTCTGCGCCAGCATGAAGCCAATGATAGGGGCCAGGGTTGCCGCGAAAGCCTTTACGGTCCAGGTCAAGTTTGGCAATATGGGTGAGAGCCACTCGAAGGCGTCCAGCGTTCCTCGATAGGCTATGGCTGACAGAGGGCCGCCGAGCAGGACAAGGAAGGAAGCCAGCAGGTTCTCAGCCAGCAAAGGCAAGAAGGTACCGCCGAGAAAAGGCATCGGGTCTCCCCCTTTGGCTAGAGCTATGAACCGTGCCAGCGGCACCATTGTCATGGCGAACAGCAGCGTGATGATTCCTACCACAAGCGTAGTGTGGCGTCTGGAGAATCGCTCAAGGAGGAAAGCGCGGCTGAACTCGATGGCGACCAGGGCTGATGCCCAGAAGGCGAAGCTAAGGAATATGGGGTAGGCACGGTGGGAGTAGGGACTATCTCCGAAGCCATACACCAGCCCTGCGATGACCAGGCAGGCGATCTGAAAGACGCCCAGCAACAACCCCAGCCAGACGAATGACTTTGCGAACCTGAGCTTGCCGGCCGGGCTTCTGGACGCCAGCAATACCGCTGCACACAGCGAGCACCACAGGATCGGCTGGGCGACGTACGTCCTGACAAAGCCACTGAAGAGGTGGGGCAGCGCCAGATATGTGATCAGGTATACCGCGATGACCAGGCTGAGAATGAGCACCCAGCGGCCGGCAACGCCTCTGGGGTGCCCTTTTGTCTCCCTGACGAGGGATGTTGATGTTGCGTTTGCTGACGTCGCTTCATTCATCTGACATCATTTCGAGCGGTCGTGCCTTGAATAGAAGCTGAGCGAGGCGGCCCCATGTCGGCCACCTCGCCCAACGTTCAGCTTCTTCGAGGTCATGGTACCTTGCCTCTGCTATGTCTTCTCTAACTCGTGGCAGGTACTGCCTTGCGCCTGACAAGGTTACGTCGCCGCGGATACACGTATGCTCACGCGGAACACGTATTCGGCTCCCTGGGCCGCGGGCTGGAGGATATGCACCCCGGCACCGAAAAGCTTTGACCCCTTGGCGGGAACCACGATGGGCAGTGTCCACGCACCGTTCATCCACTGGACCTCAAACTCGGGGGGATGAGGAAATGGTGGTGCATTGACGATGGGAGGAGGAGGTGGTGGCGTCTCCGATCCCTGGTAAGAGACCCAATCGTATGGCCCATACGGATCACCAGGATACTGCGGATAAGTAACGTAGACCGCGTCTATCAGTATGGGAACGTCCGAGCAATTCCAGAGCGTCCCGACTACCTTGCCGAAGTAGCTGGGGTAAGCGTTATGGACCCGAAACTCGATGGTGTCTCGAAGGCCGTCACCATCCGTGTCTATGAGGAAGCACTCATTCCATCCCACGTCCTTGTCCAGGAAGAACCGCGGCTCTGTGAACCCGTCACCAATCGTCTCGTCAGCCCCCGGAACGGGGCCACCTGGGTGTCCGGGGTAATCATTGACCTCCTGCTCGACCCACTCGTAGCAGAGTTCTCCGAAAACGCAACCCTGTCCATCGATTGTCAGGCTCTCAGACCAGTGGCCATAGCCTGCACCCACGATGGCGACACAAACCGTCAGGACGATTATCAAGAGGGATAGTCTTCTGATGCTGGATCTCATGGGCCACCCCCCTCATTCCAGTTCGCCACCTCGATCTCTATGCTGAAGTCGTAGCACCCTTGTTCGTCCGTTATGACATGGACGGACAAGGTGCAAGACTTCGAGTCGCAGGGATCGATCTCGTCCCCAGGAGCTATGCCCTGGAGCACGATGTCAAAAGCAGGCGACCCTGATGGCGTGTCGTCCACGAGGATGTCTATCTTTTTCACTACCACCGGCACTGAGCCGTTGTTGTGCACGTCGAATGTCACCTCCGCCTCGTAGCATGCCGTGACATTGGCCATCCTGACCACCATGGCGTCGAGGTCACCGTCACCATCAGTGTCATTGCAGAGCGCGGTGATTTGGCCGATGCCCACGGGGTCATTGATCTCGGTGACATTGCACTGCAGGAACTCCACGTCGACTTCGCCCGTCTCAACGATGCCATTAATGTCCAGGCTCTTGTTCCAGTGAGCGTAGCCGGCACCCAGTCCAGCCAGGCAGAGCGTCAGCACCAGGCATAGGATGCCTGTCCTCGAGAGGTTCCCTTTACCTACCATATCCCTTCACCTGTACCTCTCAGTCCTTTCAACCGCCTCTGGTATGATTTGAGGAGGTTTGGCGAGAGCCCTCATCCCACTGCGGTGTAGGGCTCTCGCACTCTGACTCGACCTAGCTTACATATTGTTCCACTGGACGGCTTCGATCTCGACCACGAAGCTCATGGAAGCGTTCTCGGGCGTGAGGACCGGGTCTGTCTGGGGATCGCCGTCGTCGTCATACTCCTGCAGCACGTGGATGTGCAGGTCACCCGGTACCATTATCTGGCCACCAGGCACCGGCGGATCCTCAGGGTCTATTTGCGTTCCCACTTCCAGCGTGGTGTGCGTTATCTCCAGCCAGCCTATGGTCACGGTCTGGCCCGGCACCACCGGTGTGCCATTGATCTTTATGCTCTGGATCTTGGCTGGAATCGTGCCCACATTCCATATCATGTATTCGATGCCGGCCTCATAGCAGGGATACGCATTCTCGACCACCATCATTATGGCCTGCTGGCACGGCACGACTGGTCCCGGCTGCTCCGGGTCCCAGGGATCAGCGCAGTAGACCTCCGTTGTGCCCACGTGCTTGTCCTTGCCTGGGTCAATCGTCACCCCGCTGTCGTTGGAGATGGCGGAGAAGAAGCAGAGGTTCAGTTCACCGGTATCTACCGTGCCGTTTATGTACAGCATCTTGCTCCAGTGGCCGAAGCCTATGCCAACCACCGCCAGCGCCAGGACGACTACCAGGCCTAAAATACCTACTCTCTTCATCTGCTCTTACCTCCTTCGTTCCTCTTTCAGGTCGAGGCCGGGGTTCCATACACAAGACGGTGGCACAGATCAGTCCAGGTTGTCTCCGCACCCCTCCGTCGCCTTATCCCGCCTTGTATATCTGTCTGTGTCTCCCTGCCTCTGCCTGACAGTGTCTTATCGCCCCGACCGACCAGTCGCTAATGCCTCTCGGCTTGACTCAGGGCTTAGTGACATTGGAGTCGCTTGCTGGTAAACGTCTGAAGAAACCGGTGCCTCCGGGTCATAGGCAAGCCGGTAGCCGATGCCCCGGTGATTGAAGATGGTCCGAGGGGCACCGTTATCCAGTTTCCGCCGTAGCCTGGAGATGTGGAATCTCAACAGTTCGCCGGTGACCCGTTCTCCTGGCCAGACCTGCGGCAGCAGTTCACCCACCGGGATGACGCGGCCGGTGTTCAACATCATGTAGGCCAGGAGGCGGAACTCAGTGCGTGTGAGCTTGATGTTGCGGTCTCTTATTCGTGCGCTCAATTCATCGACATTGAGGACCCGGCGTGCGCTCTCCAACGGCTGTCTCTCACGCCGAAGCAAAGACCTGACCCTCGCCACCAGTTCGGGGATGCTGAAGGGGCGAGACAAATAGAAGTCTGCCCCGCGCTGCAGCGCGCTCACGATCTCGGAGTATCCGTTTTCGAGGCCGAGCAGAATGATGGGTATACACGACAACTGTCCGATCTGGGAGCACAAGTCCACTGAATCCGTAGCCGACAGCCGGTCTTCCATGATCACCAGGTCAGGAAGCGTTTCATAGACCTTCTTGGTGCCTTCGATGCCATCGCGGAAACATAGCAACGAGAATCCTTGGTTGACTAGAGCGGGGTTTAACGAGTGAAGAACGTCCAAGGCGTCGCTTACGACGATGGCCCTCCGCGGCACTGATCACCCCCTGTTAGACTCATGGACTGGGTTTGGCCTGTTCAAGCGGATCGCGGGGAGAGTTTTGCCTGAGGCCGTAACGCGTCGACTTAAGGGTAGCACGCCGCGGATTACGAGCCGGTTAAGCCAGGTAACAGCAGCGTCGCGAGAGGGTTACATTACAGCAAGCCGAAAATTAAGGCTGTGCGAGAGTCCGCAGGCAAGGGGTGGAACGATTGGCGCTGTGACAGCCGGTTTGAGCGCATTCCGCGCCGGCCAACTATGCCACACGCCCGGAAAAAGGAAGCGGGGCCCTCTTGGGCCCCGCAAGTTCTACAACGTTTGAATCTTGTTTGCGTCAATAGCGCTCAGGTGCGCGCCCAGAGTGCTTCTCTACTCCAGGGACCTCTGTCCAGGCTGTGTATGACTTTGGGTTCCTCCAGTTCCAGGGGGTGGGCTATCTGCTGGCTTATCTCTACACAGCCCAGGTATTCTCCAGCACTGTCGTGCAATGCCAGAAAACAGATGTGGAATCTCCTGTTGCGTACATCGACCTCGAACTCCGCCGTGTCTGCCCTGCCGCTTTTGAATTCTTCCAGGATCTCGTCCACGAAATGCACGCTTTCCTCAGGATATCCGTCGTGTATTCTCTTGCCTATGCGGGTTCTCAGGAACATCCTGCTATCGGTCTCCTTGTTGAAGTACGCCACTACGTCGTTGCTGTCTGCCAGCACAATCTCCACCGGCAGGGTGTCCAGACTGGTTTTCATCGCTCTGGCAGGCAACACATGGTCTGGCGATTCCATCGGTGCAGCGCTGCTCTCCAGCGTTTCGCCAACGACTTCAAGCAGCCCTTTACTCAGCTCTTCGTGTTCGTCCAGAGCATCGGCTGCTTCCGAAGTATGCTTTCTCGCCAGCCGACGCAGGGAGACAGGGCGGCGAGCGAAAGCGGGCGAGTCCAGTCTTGACTCGTCTGATTCCAGCCCGTCGATCACGTCACGAAACTCTTCATCGCGGCGTGCTGCCTCCAGCTCCTCGGCGGAAGTGAAACCCGTAGCTATCAGTGTGACTGTCACATCGCTGCCCAGTCTTGCGTCGAACGTTACGCCGAAGATTACATTGGCTTCTTCATTCACTGCTGCCTGCACCACGTTGGCTGCCTCTCCAACTTCATTGAGAGACAGGTCGGGAGGCCCAGAGACAATGTACAGCACACCTGTAGCGCCATTTATGGGCACGTCTATCAGGTTGCTGGAAACGGCTGCCCGCATAGCCTCGGTCGTCCTTTTCTGGCCGCTACCTCGGCCAATGGAGAGCCAGCAAAGTCCGGCGTTGCCCAGAATGGACTTGACATCGGCCACATCTACGTTTATCAGCCCGGGGACTGTAATCACCTCGGTGATGGTGCGGACGGCCATCATCAGGACTTCGTCTGCCATCTTGAAGGCATTGTCTACGGTTGCTTCCTGTCCCGTGATCGCAAGCAGCCGTTCGTTCTGTATCACAATCATGGCGTCGCATTCGGCAGAAAGGTGCCTGATACCCTCGTCGGCAATCTGCTGCCGACGCGCCAGCTCAAAGTCGAAGGGCCGGGTGACTATGGCAATGGTCAGAGCTCCACTTTCCCTTGCCAGCCGAGCGATCAGCGGCGATGCCCCGGTGCCCGTGCCCCCGCCCATCCCCGCGGTGATGAAGACTATGTTGGCCCCGGTGGCCACCTCCCGCAGGTCCTCCAGGCTTTCACGGGCGCATCGTTCCCCACGTTCCGGGTCACCTCCCACGCCCAATCCCTTCGATTCGCGCTCGCCCATCTGGATGCGGGTCGGTGCTTCGTTAGACATCAGAGCCTGCGCATCTGTGTTGATGGCAATGAACGCTGCGCCATGGATCTCAGCCCTTACCATGCGGTTAATGGCATTGCAGCCCCCTCCACCTACTCCTATCGCCTTGATACTGCAAGGTACGGGCCTGAAAGTTGTTTCTGCCATGTTTCTCCTCTGCCCTTTGTTATGGTTGGCTTCGCCAACCGATTTGTTGGCGACAATTATACCACCCGCTGTCAAAATGGCCACCTCGGCTTCCTGTACGCACTCCACGACTATGAGATGCTGCCATGCTCACCCTGGCCGGTGGATTTCGGTAGCCGGCAGCCGCTGATGGCCCTTAATTGAGGAGAAACAGTGAACTCGTAGGCTTTTCTTGATGCACCGCGGCAACAATCCCGCATTAGGGTTGCCTGGAGGGGACTGTCACCATACCCTGTTCAGCGCCGGCCTTGTCTGCTTGTTTCGTCCCGCTGCACACGGGAACAGGCACGGGAACCCGTGACCTGCCGGTAACGTGATGGCCGAAACGCTGCTCGGAAAGGCACTCGTGCTCGGCTATGCCTGGGGGAGAGACGGCTGGTTCGACAACTGAAACCTGTAACCCCGGCCAGAGACAGTCACAATTGTCCTGGGGTTCTTGACATTGTCTCGCAGTTTGCGTCTCAACCGATGAACATGGACCTTGAGGACATTAGGAGCGTCCAGGTACTCTTCTCCCCAGACTTTCTCGATCAGCACTTTCTGAGAGACCGTTCTTCCGGCGTTGCCGGCCAGTTGACACAGCAACTTGTATTCGGTGGGAGTCAGCTTTATCTCGTCACCAAACAGTTTCACTTCCTGGGATCTGAAGTTGATGACGAGTCCGGCACACTCGAAAGTTGCGGGCAGCGTTGAGTCCTCAACGTTGCTGCGGCGGAGCACCGCTCTGGTTCGCGCCAACAGCTCCATATGGCTGAACGGCTTGACTATGTAGTCGTCAGCCCCAAGCTCGAGGCCTCTGACTCGCTCTATCTCCTCGCCTTTGACGCTGACAATTATGACGGGCACGTTGGAGAACGAGCGTACTTCGGACAGGACGTCAAAGCCGTTCATGTCCGGGAGCACCAGGTCTAGCAGCACCACATCGGGGGACTCGGTCTCTACCAACTCAACGCCGCGCCCTCCCTGGTCCGTTGTGATCAAATTGGCTTGGGGCCATCCCATGCGAAGGCAGAGTGACACAGCCTCAAATACGTCGGGGTCATCCTCAATAACCAGTACCTTCATTCCCGTCCCCCCTTCCAAACCGGAGCTGGTGCGCTACGAACCACAGAAGGCACTCTGGTGGACATCAGATGCCCTGTTTGGCTGTTGTGGGGACTGGCTACGCCGCACTCAGCATCAGCAATCCAAGAGACACCCGTGTACACCTTTAGGTTGCCTGAGCCTGTGGTCCGTAGCGCCACGGGTGCAAATCATGACCTCCTGTGTCAAACCGCTCTAGCTCCTAATCTTGCACCCGGCCAACCAGCTATGTCAGTGGTTCCGATTCATCTGCCTTACGATTCCCCGGCTACCCGTCGTGCCCAGTCTCGTATGAGAAACGTGCGCTACACTATCGTGGTATGCGACACTGTCTGACACAATGGGGATACCACGGGGTGATCCTTTTGTCAAGTCCTGAACCCTGCAGCGTCTGCCGCCACGGCTTCCCCCTCGTCTGGGTAGTCACCTCTCTGTGTCAGGAACTCGCAGGTTCAAAGTGCTCCTTCGCCTACGCTTATCCCGGCTTCTCCGTTGGGGTGCGAACCAGTCTCTCCGCCCAAAGCAGCCAGAGGCCGACTGTGAGCACAATCAGCACCGCTGGCCAGACAAAGATGTGAAACACATGAAGCTGTTCGGGGTATGCAGAGGCAGCGTAGCAAAGACTGATTATGCGGAGAACGTTGACGAAGAACAAAGCCACAACGCCGATGGCGAGGCCGATCAGCTTCTCTCTGGTTGTCGAGTGCCACGCCATCACTGCAGACACGTAGATGGCAGTGGGGATAATGCTGGTACATTCGGTTATGACCTGAAAAGAGGAGCCGGCGACAACAAGTGTTGCGCCGTCCGCATCAGCCGAGGCGCCGAAGAGGTTCAAAACGTAGCTGGCCACCCTGGCATTGAGGGCCAGAAATGGCGTCAGTATAGCACTGCGGCGGAACTTGAGGTAGGCAATGGCAAAAGCGAGAAATACACAAAACAGGACTATGAAGAAGCGGACTGAGCGGTGCCGCCTGTGGCGATCGGTGTTGTTGGCGCCAGAGGAACCCTTCACCATCGCTTCTCCACTAGCCGTCTGCCCTTAGCTGCTATGAGTCTAAGGTCTGTATTCCCGCCTGGGTCTTCGGTCTGCTCCGCTGGCAGTCCTTTCGCCCGCATGATGCCGGCGTTTGGGGCAATACGATGGTTGAAGTACCACCGGTCACGTTTGCCCCAATCTCTCTTTGAGTTTCTCCATCAGGCGCGGGTCATCCAGCAAACGCTGGGCCTGGTCATCGGTCAAGAAGGTACCAGCCTTGGGTATGTAGTAACCCGAGTCGCACATGATGACGCCTGTCTGAAGCTCTCTGACCAGCGCTTCGGCTACATAGGCACGGCGCTTCAAGGCATCGTCTTTTCCGCTGGCATTCTCCATCCAGATTTCCTCGCAGGCGACCGGCCCGATTTTGCTTGATCCCAACTGGCACTTGCACATGCCAATTCAAGGGTACCAGCACCAGTGTTAACGGTCGGTTAAGGAAAGTTACGGATGGGTTACAGCCGGGTTACATTGCCATCACAAACCAGTTGTCCTATCAGAAGGCCATTTCGCAGGGAACCTGGCCGTGATGGCTACCTGACTG
>CAZTYW010000010.1:26879-43552 GCA_964617695.1 uncultured Dehalococcoidia bacterium | reverse complement strand
TACAGCCGGTCAATGGGCGTTCGGTAGCGGGCCAGTTCCGGCAGGGGGCGCTGGCTCCACCACTGGTCCTGGCAGGGCCGAATGCCGTACCATGAACCACCCATCAGCCCTGTATTGCGAAACTCGGAGTCATAGGGAGTACCGGCCCACTGGCTGACAACGTTGTCGGAGTCCACGTTCTCCACCACCTGGGCGAGCGCCTGGCGCATCAGCAGTCCTATTTCGCTCCTCACCCTGCCGACGGAATCGGGCTGTATCATTTCGTCGTCCGGCATGGGCACCACGATATCCATGGGGCCTTCCAGACAGTAGCCCGGGCGGGCGCACTGCGGGTCGGTGGGGTTGTACTGGCCACTGCCGACAATGAGCCACATCAGTCTGTCCGGTGACAATGTCGGCCTGCCGCGGTGGCCAAGCTCGTCGGCCACGTTGTCGAAATAGATGTCCCGCGAATCGCAGGGGTACACCCCACCGAAGAAGGCGCCGGAGCGACCCCATCCCGCCTCCCGAAACTTCGGTCGGTAGCGGAAAGGCTCACCGGTGAGGAACTGGGAGTGGTACAGGGCTCCGCCCTTGATGCTGAGGTCCTTTATTCGCTGGACAAATCCGGCGTCCAGGTGGCGTGGCCCAATCAGCTTGAGAAAGGTCTGCTTGATATCGGTGGCACTGATGACCGCCTTATCGGCCCAGATCCTCTTCTGCCCTCCGGGGGCGTCGTCCCGAAGGCGCACTCCTGCCGCCCTGTCGTTGCTGACGATGATCTCCTCGACGGGGCAACAGGTGCGGATGGTGGCGCCGTGGGCCAGGGCGCAGCGGGCGATGGCATGGTAATAGCCGTGCATGTTGCCGCGCGGCCCCACGGCTCGATCGAAATAGCCGAAACTCACCAGGCCGGCGAAGGCCGGGACACCCATCCCCTGGAAATGGCCGTGGGCCATTTCCAGGGCAGCCAGATAGGCTGAATGCACCTTCAATGGCTCGCTTTCGAGGTACTCGTCGAGAAGGTCGAACAGGGTCATCTCAAGCAGCTCTTCGGTCCAGACGTCCGGCTGGCGCTCCCGGTACACCTGCATGAAGGGGATGTTTTCGGCCGTTGGCTCGATTTCGGGTGGATGGGGCGGGCACCAGAAAACGGAGCGCGCCAGGTCTTTGATGAACGGGGGCTGGCCCTGCATGCCGCTCAGCCTGGTCCAACCCTGTCTGTCCTTCTCGGTGGTGCGGCTCCAGCCCTCAGTCGTCATCACATAGGGCGGCGGTTTGCCCTGGAACAGGGTGGTAGTGGGCCATTGCATGCGGAACCCGTATTTCCACAGCTCCAACTGCTCCCACCCAGGGGCTGCTCCGGCACAGTTGGCTATGGCGTGGGGGCTGATGCGCACTCCGGCCAGGGGCTCCGTGTTTTCCTGCGCTCCCCCACCCTCGGGCCTTTCCTCCAGCAGGCACACGCTTAAGCCACACCTGGCCAGATAGGCTGCTGCGGTGGTGCCGTTGTGCCCCGCCCCTATGATGACAACGTCGTAGCGTTCTTCCGCACTCATCTCCACCTGCCGGTGGCCGGTAGCACCAATGCCTTCGGCAGCCTGTGTGGACGTGCTGTGCTGGGGGCACGGTGCGGGCGCCGGATACTGGACACTTTAGGTAGCGGAGCCGGCCATGTCAAGCTGACTCGATGTATTGTACCGTCCTCGCCTCGACGTAAGCGGCGAGGAGTCCGTTCGGATTCGGCAGGCCGGACCTTCACCAGAATCGTGTGGCCGGGTGGTCGTTCAGGTTATTTCGGGGGTGGAGTGGGAGGTCCAGGTCCGAACGTTGGGAAGAGGCGCTCTAGGCACGGGGCGAGGCGCCAATTTGCCTCTGCAGCCAGTCTGACACCAGATTCAGAATCCGCGGGTCCACCGGTTGCCGTGCCTGCTTCCTGTAAGTGGACACGGAAGGCTCGCCGTGTTCGACCCTGAGAATGTGCGACACGTCCGGCACCACGTGGTACTCGAAATCGCTCTTTACCAGTTGTGACATTCGGGTCAGGTCTGCCGGGTCGACCTGAATGTCTTTGGAGCCTGTTATCGCCAGCACAGGCACCCGTATCCTGGCCAGGTCTTCAGCCGGGTTGTAAGCCATGAATTCCCGCATCCACCTGGCATTCACCACTGCAATCAGCCGCACCCGGTACCAGTCACCCGATGAATGCTTGATCCTCTCCAGGTGCTTCTGCTGAGTCTTCACTATGTCGATGCGCAAGAGCCTGGTGAGCCACCTGTCCAGTCCTTTCATACCCTCTGCCACCTGCCGGGCCTGCCACTTGAGGACATCCTCACCTGGCTGGGCTGAGCCGCCGAGCAGGACAACACCGGCCACGTCGGTACCGTCAGCGGCCAGCCTGGTCGATATCAATGCTCCTTCGCTATGGCCCAGCAGGAACACGGCATCGGATCGGATGCGTTCATGGGACTTCAGGTACGTCAGGGCGCACGAGGCGTCTGAGACGTTGTCAAGCAGCCCGGTCTCCAGGTAGTTGCCGTCGCTGGCGCCGACCCCTCTCTTGTCGTACCAGAGCGTGGCTATCCGGTGCTCGGCCAGGTGACTGGCGATCTGGCTGAAGGCGTTGATGCGCAGCTTCTTGTGGTTCTCGTTCCTGTCCACCTCGCCGGAACCGGCGATCAGCAGCACGCCGGGGAACCGTCCGTCCGAATTCGGTATTGCCAGGGTGCCCGCAAGGCTGAATGGTCCCGACGCAAACCTGACCTCCTGTTCCATCATCAGATTATCCTTGTGAACCACGATCGGCGGCTCCTGAGCCCTTCGCCCCCGCCGCGATGGTAATCGTACGGCAGACGTTCGTCAACCACCCACCGGCTTCGCCAACTCCAGGGAACCGGGAGCGGAGGTCGGCCACAGTCTGTTGCCGGTTCCCGTTGCTGGTGATAGGGGCAAGGGCGGCTTCTGGGTTGAGCCAGTCGAAGGTTGAGCCTGCCGTGCTATAATGTCGCTGAGATTTCAACCGACCGGACGCACGCGAGGGCGGGGCGGGCCGGCGGTCAGACCAGGGGCCGTGGCATGAAGGGTGCTGACAGGACCAGAGAGTCGGGTGATCAGACAGCCGGAACAGGCGGCATCGGCGGCAAGATGTACGACTGGGACATGGGTGACCCGCTGTTCAACGCCTGGGTGCGGCTGCGCCAGGCCTGGGAAGCCATCGCCCAGAGCCTGGAAATCGAACTCGATATGCACCACACCACGCTGCCTCAGATTGACATACTGCTGATCCTCAGCGTGAGCAAAGTGCCCCTGACCCCAAGCCAGATAGCCTCCTACACATTCAGGGAGCTGCACAGTGCCTCCGGACTGCTGACCCGCATGGAGAAGGCCGGCTACGTCAAGAAGGTCAGGAGCAGGAAGGACCAGAGGGTTGTCCAGGTCACCATCCAGCCCAGAGGGGAAGAACTGCTGAAGCAGGCGGTAGGGTCCGGCTTCCCCTACACCAGCAGGATAATGAGGTCAACGCTGTCCGGGGAAGAGGTCGAGCACCTGGACGAGCTGTTGAAGAAACTGCGTAACGGTATCGTCCACGAACTGGGCTTGAAGATAGAGCCGCTTCCAGGTATCCTTGATGCCCGGCGTATGTTGAGCAAGAAGGACATCGGCGCACGGTGATATGCTTCGGGACGATTCGTGACCTCTGAACAACCTGCCCCCTTTATCAGCCTCTCCTTCCAGCGGTGCGGCCGGGGCCGGGGTACGCCCCACCCCGCCAGGTCGACGTATTCGCTGCCCATCCTGCTGCAGGCCTTCGGCCGTTCGCCACCGAAAGCTTCGCGTCCGAATTGACCGTCCGACTGAAACAGGCTAGCCTTGGTATCAGCCAGGGCCTGCTTTAATGACCGCAGAGGTGAAAGCATGTTCGTGTGTGGCATAGACATAGGCTCGCGCGGCGCCAAGGGAGTGCTGATGGAGGACAACGGCATACTGTCCCAGTTCATCGGCGACACCGGCCCGGAGAGCGTCAAGACGGCCGAACGGGTGATGAGCGAGTTGCTCAGCGCCACCGGCCTGTCCCTGGAAGACATCAGCTACGTGGTGGCCACGGGCTACGGCAGAGTCCTGGTGCCCTTCGCCAACGCCAACATATCCGAGATCTCCTGCCATGCCCGCGGGGCTCACTGGTACTTCCCGTCGGTGAGGACCATCCTGGACATGGGCGGACAGGACTGCAAGGCGATCAACTGCGACGAGAACGGGCGGGTCATCAACTTCATCATGAATGACAAGTGCGCCGGAGGCACCGGCAGGTTCCTCGAGGTCATCGCCGACGTATTGCAGATTCCCTTGGAGGAGATCGGCCCGCGGGCGCTGGAGTCACAGCACGACATCCCTTTCAGTACCATCTGTGCCGTCTTCGCCAAATCCGAAGCCCTGGCCCTGCTCAAGAAGGGGGTAGCCAAGAGCGATATCCTCAACGGGCTGCACGACGCCATAGGCGTCCGCTCCCACAACCTGCTGAAGAGGATCTCAATAGAGAAGGACTTCACCATCACCGGCGGCATATCCAAGAACATCGGCATGGTGAAGAAGATAACGCAGAAGGTGGGCCTTGACCCCCTGCTGGCCCCTGACCCCCAGATGATCGGTGCCCTGGGGGCGGCCCTGTTTGCCCGTGAGAGGGCCGAAGGCCAGGGTAACTGAAATGATAGCCAACTACGGCTATTCCGATGGCACCGGCGAATACTACATCACCATAGATACCGGCAGGTGCGATGGCTGTGGCGACTGCGTGGCCGCCTGCCCCGAAAGCCTGCTGGAGTTGGCTGAGGACGACTACGGCAAAACGGTTGCCGTGGTCAAGGAAGAGTTGAGGGCCAGGCTGGGCTATGTGTGCCCCGGCTTCGACGGGGCCTGCCGCAAGAAGGAAGTGAACTGCCACACGGCGTGCAAGGTGGAGGCTATCAGACACAGCTGGTAGGTCGGCTTCGCACCAGCGGGCGTGTTTCGGGTTGGTGGTGTGGGGGGCAGCCAGGAAGGAGGAAGTATGGTGGATACTCTCGACACTCTCCGTGAAATAAGGGAGATCAACCGCTCTTTCCCGAAAAACACGCCCATCATGGCATGGAAGGAGCAGGGAAAGAAGGTCATCGCTTTCCAGTGCGCCTATATGCCCGAGGAGGTAATCTGGGCGGCCGGGGCCCTGCCGGTCAGGCTGACGGGGAGTGCAGGTGAGATCGCCCTGGAAGATGCCAACGCCTACATGTACGTCAATACCTGTTCCTTTGTCCGCACCTGTCTTGAGATGGTGCTTGGCGGCCAGTACGATTTCGTGGACGGTTTCGTGCTGGGTGCCACCTGTGACTGTTCCCGGCGGCTGGCCGACGTCTGGAAACACTTCTCTCTCACGCCCTTCGTCCACGTGCTGACCGTGCCGCGCAAGATGACGGAGTGGGCCTACGACCTGTATGGGAAAGAAATCCGCGGTTTTCGGGACAGTCTGGCCGACTTTCTAGACGTTCAGATCACCGATAAGGCGCTGTGGGATGCCATAGACCTCTACAACCAGCGCCGGGCGCTGTTCAGACAGCTTCATGAGCTGAAGAAGATGGACTGCCCGCCGATCACGGGCAGCGAGACCCTGGAGGTACTCAACGCCAGCCTCCGCATGCCCCCGGACCAGTTCGTCCCCTTGCTCAACAGGCTGGTTGAGGAGGCGAGCAGCGGGCAGCGGACCGTGCAGGGCAAGTTCAGGCTGCTGGTCAACGGCAGCCCGATGAACAACCCGGAGTTCGTCCAGGCCATAGAGGAGCTGGGCGGGCTGGTGGTAATAGACGAGCTGTGCACCGGCATCAGGTACTGGTGGGAGGGTGTCGACCCGGCTGCTGACCCGATAACGGCCATCACCCGGCGGTACCTGCACAACTTCCCGTGCCCCCGCATGGAACCCTCTGAGGACCGTGCCCAGCGGGCGATGAAGATAGCCAGGGACTACCGCATAGATGGCGTTGTGACCGAGATGGTCCGCTACTGCGTGCCCTGGACGATGGAGCAGCCGCTGCAGCGAATGACCTTCGAGGAATGGGGGATTCCTGTCCTGGAACTGGACCTGGAATACGGTACGGCGGGGACAGGCCCGATCAGGACCAGGATTCAGGCCTTCATGGAGATGCTGGAAACGAGGGCCGCAAGATGAAGGTGGAGACCGTAGATACCAGCAAGCTGGACAGAGTGGTCGCAGTGATGGACGGGCTGGCGGAGCGGCGCAGGGCCCAGTTGGGCACGGAGGGTGGGTCGATGTACTACGACCTCATCGCCGGCTGCTTCCGCAGGGTCAGGAGCGCCAGGGAGGAAGGCAAGCCCCTGGTGGCCCACACCATATTCATACCCACTGAGCTTCTGTTTGCCATGGACGTCGTCCCCTTCTACCTGGAGGGGATGTGTGAGATCATCGCCCGCGTAAACGGCATGGAGGACACCTTCAGCGCGGCAAAGTCGGCCGGGTTTGCCAGCGAGATATGCTCCGGCCACCGGCTGGTGGACGGCACCGTGATGAAGGGCTGGATGCCGCGGCCGGACGCCTTCGTTTGGAGCAACCTGGTTTGCGATCTTACCCTCAAGACCGGGGATTTCCTGTCGGCGCTCTATGACCGGCCCGGCTACTATCTGGACCGGCCCTACAGGCACAACGAGGATGGACTGCGGTACTACGTCAGGGAACTGGAGGAACTGGTCCGCTTCCTGGAAGACCTCACCGGGCGAAAAATGGACTGGGACCGCCTCAAGGAGATAATGGAATACAGCCGCCAGTCGACGGAGCTGTTTCGGGAGATAGGCGAGCTGCGTAAGCTGGTCCCGTCACCGATGCGGAACCAGCACATGATAGAGATGATCCTGGCGCAGTTGCTGCTGTCGGGTTCGAAGGAACTGGTCGACTTCTACACCGCGGTGCGGGACGAGGTCAGGGCTGCTGCAGAGAAGGGCGAGGGGGTGATCCCCGAGGAGAAGTACCGCCTGCTGACCTTCTTCTTCTACCCGGCATACCTGTGGAAGCTGCTGGATGCGATACAGAACGAGTACGGGGCAGCCATCGTCACCGAGCCTCACCTGACCCCCTGGGCCGACGCAGACATCGATCCTGACCGGCCCCTGGAGAGCCTGGCCGGAAAGGCCTTTGCTCTGCTCGATACCGGGCCGCTGCAGCCCTTCCTGGACAAGGTCCTGAAGGAAGCCGAGGAATACAGGGCCGACGGCGCCATCTACTGGGCCCACATTGGCTGCAGGCAGACCTGCGCTACCATGAGGATAATCAAGGACGCCCTGATGGAACAGGTGGGGATACCCACCCTGATTATCGACTGTGACCTGGCCGACCCTACCTACGTCTCGGGGAAGGAGATGAAGGACAAGCTCGAAGAGTTCTTTGAGATGCTGGACGAGCGCAGGTGATCAAATCGTCGTCTGGCTTGACGCGGCGTATGCCCCGTGGAGGTAGTAAAGGATTGGATAGACTCTGCTCGGAGGTCCTGCCATGCTGGTAGCCGGTGTTGATGTAGGCAGCCTGACGACGAAGGTGGTCATCTTGCAGGATGGCCAGGTACTGTCGTCAACTATGCTGGAGGCGGTGGATGAGGGGGAGACGCAGGCGAAAAGGGCCCTGGCAAAAGGGCTTGAAGCTGCCGGGCTCAGGCCGGATGACCTGGAATGCATAGTGGCCACCGGTGTGGGCAGGAAGGCCGTTTCCTTCGCTGACAGGCAGCGGGCCCCGGCCTCCTGTCTGGCCAGGGGCGTTCACCGGCTGCTACCTTCGGCGAGGACGGCAATCGACGTTGGTGCTGAGACGTGTACGGTTGTCCGGATCAACGACCGGGGGACGCTGGACGACTCCGCTGGCAATGAGAGGTGCGCCTCGGGGACGGGCGTGTTTCTTGAGACCATGGCCAAGCTGATGCACATGACCCTGGAGGAGATGGCTGAGAGGTCCCTGCAGGCCGGGGGTGTAGCGGAGATAAGCAACATGTGTGCCATCTTCGCCGAGCAGGAGGTTATCTCCCACGTGCACCGCGATCCTCCTACGCCGATGAACGACGTTATTGCCGGCATCCACCACTCCATGGCCACCAGGATCGGTGGCATGGCCAAGCGCGTGGGCATTGTGTTGGATGTGGCCTTTACCGGTGGGGTGGCCAGGAATGTGGGCTTCTTGCGAAGCCTGGAGGACAACCTTGGCGTCAGGCTGATCGTGCCCGCCGAACCCGAGCTGGTGGCCGCGCTGGGAGCGGCCGATGCGGCCCTGCAGGAGGCCGCCGGCAAAGCGCGGGCGGGGTGAACGGCTTGACTGAGGGCCAATTGGGTTGTCGAAGGAACGGCTAGAATGGACCTGGGTCTGACGGGCAAGACAGTGATTGTTACCGGGGGCGCTTCCAACATAGGTCGGGCCATCGTCCTGACCTTTGCCAGGGAAGCGGCCAACATAGTGATTGCCGACCTGGACGAGAAACAGGCGCAGAAAACGGCAGGGGACGCCAGTGCCCTCGGTGGTCGTGCCCTGGTCATCACGGCCGATGTGGGCGACGGCGAGTCGGTGGAGAATATGGTGAGGCAGACGCTGGATACCTTTGGCGGCGTGGACGTGCTGGTAAACAACGTTGGCTGGGCAAATCAGGGGCCGCTTCTGGTGGACAAGCCTGACCAGGAGATCAAGAAGGAAATAAGGTTGAACTGCTGGAGTGTCTTGAACTGCAGCCGTGTGGTGGCCCGGCACATGATGGAGCGAAAGTACGGCAAGATTGTCAATATCAGTTCCGATGCGGGCCGTGCAGGTGTGCCCGGGGCAGTTGTTTACTCTGGCACCAAGGCTGCGGTCATCGGGTTCACCAGGGCCCTGGCCAGGGAGCTGGGCCGGTACGGCGTCAATGTCAACTGCGTCTGTCCCGGCGTGATTGTCCCTGAAACCGCCGAGGACGCCGGCGAAGGCAGTTTCTGGAGCGAGCGGGTGCGCCACACCTGGAGTCAAGATGACCTGCGGAAAATGACGGCGGGCAATGCCATAAGAAGACCGGGGAACCCGCAGGACATAGCCAACATGGTGGTCTTCCTGGCCTCTGACTGCGCCTCGTACGTCACCGGTCAGACCTTCAGTGTCGACGGCGGGATGGTGATGGCGTGAGCCGCCGGGCGGCTCGGCAAACTTGGGGGCAGAAAGGGGGGTGCTGGTGGGTGCTGTGCCCTGCTTCAGCAGGGGTCTTCCAGGGTCTCGCTGATCTGCCGGGCTTCGGCTGTCATTGACTCCAACTCTTTCTCCCAGTTCTCTTTGCTCCAGATCTCAATGAAGCTGTTTACCCCGGCGACCACAATGGATTCACCTATTCCGGCATATTGACGCAGGGCCAGGGGAATGGCAGCCCTGCCCTGTGCGTCTAGCTCGGCGGAGAAGGCGGTGGCAAACGTAAACCGGTTCAGTGTTCTGGCCTTGCTGCGGGTGCGGGGCAAAGCCGACCTGCTGGCGGACATCTTTTCCCACTCCGGCCACGGATAGACCTCGATGCACCTGTCCAGTCCCTGGGCCATCACCATGCCGCCCTTAAGCTCTTCCCTGAACCTGGGCGGGAAGGGTGTTCTGGCCTTGTGGTCTATCTTGTATTCGTACGTACCCAGGAACATCGGTCACGGCCCCGTCTTGCTGCAGAATAGTCCGAGTTTCAGTGTTACAACCTTACTTCGTCTTGCTCGTGATGCGCCCGCCTGTCTATGAAGCCAGGGCGAAAACGCACTTGCGGGTTGAGGGGTCGGTCGTCAGACAGTAGAAAGGCAGTCCCTGCCGGACGTGCTTTTCCAGCACCTGCGCTTCCACGAACCATTCCAGCATTTCCTCAACGTATACCTTTCTGGGGCAGTCCATGGCTCGAGCTACAATAGCCGAGGTGAGCTTGGCGTGTCGGTACCTGCTCCAGAACTGCAGCAGGTCGCGTTTGAGCTGCGTGTCGGCGTGTTCTCTGGCAAATTGGCTAGGGTCGTTTCTTTCCGGCGCTGTCTCCACTGTGACTACCTCCTGACAAAGTGTCCTGTGCCCAACAGGCCGCCACGGACCTCGTACTTGCGAAAAGAGGTCCGCTTAACAGGCTGGGTGGCGTGCCGGAGTTTCGGCTGAATGCCTTGTCGACAGAGTTCGGGCTGTAGTGCTGCGCGCCGACACTATGCGAAAATTTACCACCCTACTCTATTCTATACCACAATCTCCCACAAGTCAACCCCTTGATGCAAGACGGACACAACTGTCTGTTCTGCGTACCTGCCGTTGAGTCATGGATCTGATTTGATGGGGCCCCCTATTGGGACATCTTGACTCTGGTGGGGGGCAAGGATACCATAAGCCTGCGTGGTGGCCGTGGACGAGCCGCCTGGCAGTCGTACGGCTGCGGCTTGCCCCAGGTCAGCGACATATCCGCTTTGGAGGTATTCGCAGCATGGCTGAGGAATCAGTAGAGAGCCCTTCGGCACCCAGGGAGAGGATAGTCATACGGCAGATGGAGATTGATGACATTGCCGCCGTCTATCGCCTGGGGGAGGACCTTTTCACCAGCGAGGAGCTTCCCATCCTGTACCGGACGTGGGACCCGTACGAGGTAACCGAGTACTTCACCTCCGACGCTGATTTCTGCCTGGTAGCCGAGCTGGAGGGAAAGATTGTCGCATTTACGCTGGCCACCACCGTGGAAAAGGAGGGCACTGCCTGGAAGAGGTACGGCTACCTGGCCTGGATGGGCGTAGACGAGGCTTTCCAGGGGACGCACCTTGGCCACCGCCTCTACAGGGAGCTGGAGAAGAGGTTCCGCGATGAAGGGGTGAGGATGGTCATGGCAGATACCGAGGGCGACAACGAGAGGGCCATTGGCTTCTTCAAGGCAGTGGGTTTCTCCGTTCGGGCCGAGCATATGTGGCTGGCCAAGACGATCCAGCAGCCGGGCAAGAAGGCTGCCAGGCCAAAGTCGCCGCCACCCGGCGTCAAAGCCTCGTCCCAGGGCCAGAAATAGGGTCAATACGTACCGCGATACCATACGCAGGGCGTGCCGGTGGCCACGTCAACAGGCGAAGATAGAAAATGAAGAAGTCACGCCGCCTACCCGTCGATGTTCAGCCTGAAAGGCTGAGGGTCCTGCTCAAGGACCTGGTTGACATATACAGCCCCTCCGGCAAGGAGGAGGAGGTCCTCGAGTATGCGGAGGAATACCTGGGGAACCGTGGTCTCGAGGTGACCAGGCAGGAGGTCGATGAACACCGCTACAACCTGCTGGTGCTGCCGGAGAACGAAGACGAGATGGAGGTCTGCTTCGTAGGGCACCTGGACACGGTTACTGCCTACGACCTGGACGATTACGCCTTCTACGAGGAGGAAGGCACCGTCTTCGGCCTGGGCACCACCGATATGAAAGCAGGCTGTGCTGCCATGATGGAGGCGTTTGTCGCCCTGGCCCAGAAGGGGAGCGCTCCGCCAGCCGTGGGCCTGGCCCTGGTGGTCGGCGAAGAAGAGGACGGCGACGGTGCCAGGGCCCTGGTGCGGGAATACACCTGGCCGTGGGCGGTGGTTGGCGAGCCCACCAACCTGGTGCCCTGCCTGGCGCACTACGGCTACATGGAGATCCTGCTGCGGACCCGGGGGAAGAGGGCACACTCCTCCATGCCGGAGCTGGGCGAGAACGCCATCGAGACAATGCTGAAGCTGCTGCTGGAGGTCACCGAGTACGCCTCTTCGGCGCCCCACGGCTTGGCTTACAACGTCAGGGAGCTTTCGGGTTATCCCGGCGGATTTGTGGTGCCGGACACGTGTGAGGCCTGGCTGGACTTTCACCTCCCGCCGGACTCCAGGATTGACGTGGTCAAGGCCGAGCTTGAGAAGGTGGTGGAAGCGGCCGGCAGGGATATCCCCGGCCTGGATGCCGATATCAGGTTTGACGAGACACACTCCGGCTACCGCATCGTCCAGGACAGGCTCCTGGTACAGAAGGTGAAGCGCGTTTACGAGAAAATGTCGCTGCCCTGGGAGCCCCAGGACTTCAGGAGCCACTCTGATGCCAACGTGCTGTGGGCTGCCGGAGTGGACCCGGTCATTCTCGGTCCCGGCCGCCTGGAGACGGCCCACACACCGGAGGAATCGGTGGCCTTCGACCAGGTGGTACAGGCGGCCCAGCTATACTTGAACCTGGCCCTGTCCGTGTGACGCCCGGCTGCCCTAGGCCGGCGTCCACTTGCCCCGGCTGAATAGCTTCGGGGCAATCACTTTTCTCAGTTCCTCTACCACAAACAGCGAAGCTGCTGTGCCAATGACTATGCCCCACTGCTCAATGCTCAGCGGCACGGTGCTGAAGGCGGTCTGCATGAAGGGTGCATAGACAACTGCCATCTGCAGCAGCACGGCTGCGGTGATCGCGGCCAGGAGGTAGCGGTTGCGGAAGAGCCCCAGCTTGAATGCCGTGTGCTCGTCAGAGCGGGCATTGAAAGCCCGGAACCACTCGAAAGACACCAGGGTGCAAAAGGCCAGGGTGCGGGCTTCGTCCAGGCTCAACCTGCCGTAGGACCAGTAGAATATGCTGAATACGCCCACGCTCATCATGCCGGCCAGGAAGGCGACGCGGAGCAGGAGGCCCGGATAGAGCAGGCCCACCCTGGGGTGGCGCGGGGGCTGCTTCAACTCGTCCCCGGTCTTGGGCTCCATGCCGAGAGGTAGGCCCACCGCCGCGTCCGTGACCAGGTTGACCCATATTATCTGCACTGCCAGCAGCGGCGCCTGGCCCACGAAGATGAGGGACAGCAGAAAGGCAAACAGCTCCCCCACGTTGGTGCTGAGGAGGAAGAAGATGACGTTGCGCAGTCTGGTGAAGATGGCCCTGCCTTCGTCCACTGCAGCCACGATGGAGGCGAAGTTGTCGTCTGCCAGCACCACGTCGGAGGCCTCTTTGGCCACGTCGGTGCCCTTCAGGCCCATGGCCGTGCCGATGTCTGCTGCCTTGAGGGCAGGCGCATCGTTGACGCCGTCGCCGGTCATGGCCACCACCTCGCCGCGACTCTTGAGCGCCTTGACGATTCTCAGCTTATGCAAAGGTTCCACCCGGGCAAAGATGGATATGTCTTCTACCTGGGCGGTGAGTTCTTCGTCCCCCATCTTGGCCAGCTCAGTTCCGACGACGACTCTGCCCGGTGGCAGGCCCACCTGGCGCCCTATTGACTCCGCAGTGGCCCTGTTATCGCCGGTGACCATGACCACCCTTATGCCAGCTTGCCGACATAACCCCACAGCTTCGACGGTTTCCTCACGTGGAGGATCGATCATTCCTGCCAGTCCCAGGAAGACCAGGCTCTGCCGCAGGTCCTCATCCTCAACATCGGCCACTTCGGGAGGGAGCTCCGAGCAGGCAAAGGCGATGACCCGCATGGCATCGCTGGCCATGACCAGGTTCGCCTCCTCGATGGCCTGCACGTCGGCCGCTTCCAGAGGTGCGGCTACCCCATTCCTCAAGGCGTAGGTGCTGAGGGACAGCAGGCTCTCCGGGGCGCCCTTGACGTAGACCATCCGCCTGCCGTCCTGTGAGTGGAGGGTGGCCATATACTTCTTCTCGCTCTGAAAGGGTATTTCGTCCAGGCGGGGGTAGGCCTTCCCCAGCTTCTCCTTGTCCAGTCCCGCCTTGGCGGCGGCCACCAGCAGCGCCCCCTCGGTGGGGTCGCCCAGGATGTTGCAGCAGTCGTCGGTGGTTGAAAGCAGGGCGTCGTTGCACAGGGCGGCCGTTCTCAGCAGCAGCATCAGAGATGGGTCGTCCTCCGGGTTGAGGACTTGCCCGTCCCGGCGGAACTCGCCCTTCGGCTCGTAGCCGCTGCCGGAAAGCTCGGTAGTCTTGCCGTCGATCACGATTGTCTGCACCGTCATCTCATTGCGTGTCAGGGTGCCGGTCTTGTCGGTGCAGATGACGGTGGCTGCCCCCAGCGTCTCCACGGCTACCAGTTTGCGGATGATGGCGTGGCGGCGGGCCATGATGCGCATGCCGAGGGCCAGGACTACCGTCACCACGGCCGGCAGGCCCTCTGGTATGGCGGAGACTGCGGCGGCGACGGCAATCAGGAATATCTCCAGCCCCGGGAGCCCCCTGACCAGTCCCACCACCACCAGCAGGGCACAGATGCCTACGAACAGCACCACCAGGTACTGGCTCAGCTTGCCGATGCTCCTCTGGAGGGGAGTCTTTTCTGCCTTGACTTCCCCTATGGCCTGGGCGATCCTGCCCATCTCGGTGGACATGCCAGTGGCAACAGTTGCGGCGGTGGCCCGGCCGTAGCTCACGGTGGTGCCCGTATGCACCAGGTTCTTTCTCTCTGCCAGGGGCGCTTCGCCCCGCAGGGCGCCGGTATGCTTTTCGGCGGCCACCGATTCGCCGGTGAGAGAGGCCTCATTTACCTTCAGGTTGCTGACCTCGATGAGTCTGGCGTCGGCGGGGACGGCGTCTCCGGCTTCCAGGAGTATGACGTCGCCGGGGACGAGCTCCCCGGCCGGGATCACCTGTATTCTGCCGGCGCGCCTCACCTTGGCCCTGGGCGCAGCCAGTTGCAGCAGGGCCTCCATGGCCTTTTCCGCCCTGCTCTCCTGTAGGTACCCGATGATGGCGTTGAGCAGCAGCACTCCCAGGATGATGCCGGCGTCGGTGTAGTGCTCAACCGCCAGGGAGATGATGGCGGCCACCATGAGCACGTAGATAAGGGGGCTGAGGAACTGCCTCAGGAATGCCACGATGGCCGGGGTCTTCTTCTGTCGCCGTATCTCGTTGGGGCCGTATTTCAGGACGCGGCCCTTTGCCTCCTCTTCCGATAGACCGGAGCGGGCGGAGTCCAGTGCCTGGAGAGTCTCGTCAACGGTGAGTTGGAACCAGCGCTTTTCCATGGGTGAGAAGGGAAGTATAGCAAAGGGCTCGCGTTTGGCAAAGAGCTTGGTCTTGGTGACTTACGCACGGGTCCTGCCTGCAAACGAAGATGAAATGCAGGCCAACTTGGCAACAACCAGTGGTCCTTCTCCTCATGACGTCATGGGAGCGTCGCCGCTGAGTCGTATACGTCGATCTGGGACAGGCCTGAGCCCGCCCCCAGCAGGAGAGCGACGGGGAATGTGCCGAATACCAGGAACAGTGGCAGCCTGTCGGCTGCCACCGGTGGTTTCAGCGTCTCGCCGGTGAAAACGTTGTACCACCGGTCGGGAGCGTCATCCGGCAGAAGCAGCAGGTCTTCGCCCCACACCTCCCGCCCCACCGGCAGCACCCCTACGTCCACCAGCCCGGCCGGGAGCCTCGGCACGGCCACCAGGGCCCAGGTGCCCTCATGGCGGCGGGCGAAGGCACACACGTGCTCCACTTTCTGGCCCCTGGTGTGCAGCGGGACGTAGTCACCCCTGAGGAAAAGCTCGCTGTAGACCCGCCGTGTGTTCAGCGCCTTGTAGATCACGTAGACCTTGATCCTGCCGTCCTGCCACGAGTCCACGAGTTGCTGGACCAGCGACGATTGCCCCTCCGCCTCCTCACGAATCAGATCACCCAGCAGCTTCACCCGTTTGCCAAAGTCGACCGGACGCCTGTTGTCCGGGTCCACCAGGCTGAAGTCCCAGAGTTCGGTGCCCTGGTACAGGTCTGGCACGCCCGGTGACGCAATCTTGAGCAGCGCCTGTGACAGGGAGTTCAGGGCACCGCAGCAGGCCAAACGGCTGTGGAGGTGCAGCAGGTCACCGAGGAACTCATTCGCCTCGGAGGTCTCCAGGGCCGACTCCACAAAGGCGACCAGGGCCTCCTCGTACTCCGGGTCGGGCTGAAGCCAGTTGGTGGAGACTCTGGCCTCCCTGGCTGCCTTGACGGCGTATGCCTTTACACGGTCCACGAATTCCGGCGCTTCCTCCTCGGACGGCCAGGTACCGAGCAGCGTCTGGTAAAGGAGGACCTCCATGTCTGCGTCTGGTACAGGATGTCCGCCGGCGTGACGCTTCTTCGCCTGGTTCCACTGTTGCCAGCGGGTCAGGCAGCTGTCCCACGTGTCCGGCATCTCGGACAGGACATTCAGTCTGGCCCGCACGTCCTCGCCCCGCTTGGTGTCGTGGGTGGAGGTGGCGTTCAACGTGTAGGGCCACTGGGCCTGCCGTACCAGGTTGCGCCGGTGGAAGGTCTCGATGGATATGGCCGGTGCCCCGGGGTTGCCCCCGACCTCGTTCGCAGACAACAGGCGGCTGTAGTTGTACAGGGCGGTGTCCTCCAGCCCTTTGGCGGTGACGGAGCCGGTGAACTGCTGCCACCGCATTACCAGACGCAGCCATTCCTCCTTCTGCCGAGGGGTGAGCGCAGCGGGCGTCCTCAGCAGCAGAACGCGCCTCAAGAACTCCAGGCAGGGGCGGTGCAGTTCAGTATCGCGGCGCCCGGCGTCCCCAACGGCGCCTTCAACATATGTGCGGTCCTGCGGCGACACTTCAAAAGTCCTGATGTAAGTCCGGTAGACCGGCAGGCAGGCGGTGACTGCGGCGACGGCCTGTGCCAGTCCCCCGTGAGTGATTTGGCCGTCTGCCCCGCATTGCCCGGCTAATGTCATCAGTCCATGCCTCAGCGCCCGCACTTCCCCGGAGAACAACTGCTCGATGACCTGTCTCTTCTTCTGGTACAGCACGTCTGCGAAGGCCAGCTGGC
>CAZTYW010000010.1:11304-26779 GCA_964617695.1 uncultured Dehalococcoidia bacterium | reverse complement strand
TGTGGGTCTTCGACACGTATGCCGATGAGGTCGTTTATGTTGAAGAAGCGCCTGTAGTTGATCTCATGGTGCGCGGTCTTCCAGAAGGCCAGCCGGTAGACCTGCCGGTCCAGCAGCTTGTCCAGCAGGTCAAGGCTGCCGCGGTCTCCTTTGTTGCCATTGAACAGGGCGATGTTCTGCCTGAGAAACGTGTCTATCTCAGGCGAGGCGCCGGTAAGCTGCCTCAGCTCATCCTTGATGGCCTGTTGCTGCTTTTGCCTCTCCGTGCCCCATCCTCGATCGGTGCTTGTGCCGGCAGGCAGGCGCCGGATTGCCTTGACAAGCTGATTGAGACGGTTGAGGCCGGGATGTGCCTGCCCCAGCCGGTCCTCCAGGTCAGCCAGGCCGTGCGACAGCACGGGCTCGTAGGTTTTCACCTTCAGTGGCAGTCTGAAATCGTAGTACTGGACGAATAGCCTGCCCTCCTGCGTTGTGAGGCGGAGCTCCTGGTTTTCCAGGGCCTGGTCGTAGCTGCTGCCCAGGATGGGCAGCAGCACCCTGTTCTTGAGCGTTGAGGTGGGAGGATTCCAGTCGATGTCAAAGAAGGCAGCGTAAGGTGAGTCCGGGCCGTTCTCCAGGACGTCCATCCACCATGCGTTGTCGGAACTGGCCGCCATGTGATTCGGTACGATATCCAGGAGGAGGCCCATACCACGAGACCTCAGTTCCTGCACCAGCGCCTCAAACTCCTCTTCGGTCCCCAGCTCGGGGTTGAGACGGGTCGGGTCTGTCACGTCGTAGCCGTGGGGACTGCCCCGCCGTGCCTTGAAGATGGGCGAGGTGTAGAGGTGTGATAGTCCCAGGCGGTGGAAGTAGGGCACCAGGGCGCGGGCGTCCTCAAAGCGAAACCGTCCGCTGAACTGCAATCTGTAGGTGGCGGTGGGAAGGCGCAACAGGCGCATGTCTAGGTCACCCTGACTGATAGCGTGTGTCCCAGGGACAGGAAGTCCGAGTTCCACTCCTGGGCCATTTCGTCTGCCTGCTCGGCCCTCTGCCGGAAGCCAGGATAGACGGTGCGCATCGTGTCGTAGTAGGCGTTCTGCAGCCTCCTGATGTCCACCGGATGGGGCATGGACTTTGCCAGTTCTGCCGCGGACAACAGGTTCTTCAGAAGCGGAAGGTCCTCGGGGTTGGACACGAACTCGTTCATCATCCTCTCCAGGGTCAGCCGCAGCAGGTAGCTGAGGCCCTCGGCATCAAGTTCGACCTTCCAGGTGCTGGCCTCGGCCAGAAGGTTCCTGACCCGCTCCACGTCCAGGGTGTCACTGCTTACTGCCCTGCGCAGGTCGGTGTTCAGGATGAACTCGGCTGCGGCGTGGAAAGCTTGCAGCGGCGGATTCCCAAGGTCGGTGGTGAAGCGCATCAGCGGGTAGTTGTCCTCGTAGACGTGACGGAAGGCACCTTCAATGTCGACAAGACTGGACTCGAGGATGCGATTCAGCACCTTGTGTTGCTCGTCTCGGAAAAGGTACCTCAGGGAGTAGGTCGAGGTCCCAAAGTGCTTGTCAAGAAGACGTAGCACCTCGGGGAAGTCTGCCGCGGTGGAAAAGGCCTGGGTTACTTCCTGGACCATTTCCTGGTATGACTCCACGCCGCGGAATTCGCGGACGCCGGCGTTCAGGTTGTGGTCACCGAAATGGAGTACGCCGAAAGTGAGTAAGGACGACTCCTGAGTGACCTCGGAGGTGACCGTGGCCCGCCCGGTGGCAAGTCTGACTCTGCCGGATTCAAAGCTCTGGTAGTCCTCAACGTCCACGTCGTAAGAGTAGATCCTCGCCTGTTCACCGTAGTCCTCAAACATAGAACTGACGGCGAAGTGGGCGGTGACCCTGGTCAGGTCGAGCATGGAGGGTTTGACCAAGCGCTCGTAGATACGGCGCCCGTCGCCAAACTCGGGGATGTTGCCCTTCGCCGCCTCGAGATGTTCGAGGAAGCCCGACTCAATGGGTTCGCCGAACAGGTCTTCCGCGAGCTGAACCACTCGCCCGGCATACTGGATGACCTGCACCGTTTCGATGCCGGACAGCTCGTCAAAGAACCAACCGCAACTGGTATACATGAGCATGGCACTGCGCTGCAGCTCCAGGAGTTTCAGCAAGGTGGTCCTGTCTGGCCGGTTGAGTTGGCGGGTGGCATGCTGGCTAATGAATTGGCCTATGTTCTCCTGTGAGCGGTCAAGTATTACATCAATGTAGTCGTTTCGGGCAGCCCAGGGGTCCTTCAGCAACTGGCGTCCTGTCTGCTCGTACCTGGGTGCCACCCAGTCGCGCAGCCAGTCCAGCGCTTGCCGCAGCGGAGCTCGCCATTCCTGGTTCCAGGCCGGGTTCCTGCCGGCGTTGCAGCCGCAGTTGCTGCGCCAGCGTTCCACCCCGTGGGCACAGCTCCACGAGGTGTTCTCGACAACCCGGACCTCGTGGGTGGGCGGGTTCTTCTCCAGGTACTCCCCGTAGTTGGTGAGTCTGGCCAGGTTGTCTGTCTCGATGCGGTGGATGGCATATGCCAGTGCCATGTCCCCGAACCGATGATGGTGGCCGTACGTCTCACCATCGGTGGCTATGTGGACAAGCTGCGGCCGGTTGCGCTCGGTGGAGAAGGCACTGATGAGGCGGCTGGAGAAGTCCTCGCCGCTGCTGAGCAGGCCCTCGAAGGCTACGGCACGGGCGACAGGCTCATGGTAAAAGAAGAGGGTCATCCTGCGTCGAGTGGGCAGGCGTATTTCGTACGCCGTGGTCGGGTCGATCTGCCCGCCTTTGACGTCACGCCAGGTGCGGGCACCGATGGCCCGCACAGAGCCAGCCTGGCTGGGTGCGAGGATGGTAAAGCGCAAACCCAGCTGTGCCATAATGTCCAGGGTCTCAAGGTCGACCGCCGTCTCAGGCAGCCACATGCCCTCCGGCCTGCGTCCGAAGCGGTGCTCGAAGTCACGTATGCCCCACAGTATCTGGGTGTACTTGTCCCGCCGGTTGGCCAGAGGCAGGATCATGTGGTTGTATGCCTGTGCCAGGGCCGACCCGTGCCCTGAGAACGTCTTCTGACTCTGTCGGTCGGCCTCAACAATGGCCTGGTAAACTTGCTTTGCGTTGCGTTCCATCCAGGCCAGCAGCGTTGGCCCGAAGTTGAAGCTGATCCTGGTGTAGTTGTTGGCAACCTGTGTGATCCAGCCCTCGCCATCAAGGATGTGCGAACCGGCATTCGTCTCGTAGCACTCGGCCGTTATCCGCTCGTTCCAGTCGTGGTAGGGGTATGCCGAGTCCTGCATTTCGGTGTACTCCAGCCAGGCGTTCTCGCGCGGCGGCTGGTAGAAATGACCGTGAACGCAAATGTAGTGCTCCATTCATGTCTCCTGCTCACGGACGTAGATGGTGAATGCCCCGGGGTCCAGCGTTATGGTTGCTTTGGCTGCCGAGCCGAGCGTCTCGGGGAGAGAGCTTCCTCTGCCGTGCCACTGCTGGTCTGCCGAGTCAAGCTGTTTTCGCCATTGTCCCGCGGGTGTGGGCAGGACGGCCGATGTAGCAGCGTGGCCAAAGTTGAAGGCCATTACGACCTCCGCGCCATCGCACCAGCGGCGGACAATCAGGAGCTTCTCCTCCTCATAGCCCACCACCTCCAGGGTGTCCTTGCTCAAGTGGGCCAACGGTGGTAGCTCCTTACGGAGTCGAATCAACTCCTTGTACAGCGACAGCAGCGCTCGATGGTGTGCCTCGCTCTGCAGACTGTGGTCCAGCCTGGCACGGTGAAAAGTCGCTTCATCCTGGGGATCCGGCGGGTCGCCCTGCCACCTGAAGCCGGCGAATTCCTGGAGGCGGCCGCTTCGCACCGCCTCGACGAGGTGCGGGTCTGAGTGGCTGACGAAATAGGCAAACGGCGCCGTCTCCCCATACTCTTCGCCCATGAAGATGAGGGGGATGAAAGGCGATAGCAGGGTGACTGCGGCAGCCAGCTTGAGTCCCTCAAAGGAGATAATCTGGCTGAGACGCTCTCCCTGCACACGGTTTCCCACCTGGTCGTGATTCTGGGCGAAGACGACCAGGCGTTCCGCCGGAACATCCCTGGAGGAGACGCCATGCCGTCGTCGGCGATACGCTGAGTACTGACCCGAGTAGACGAAGCCCTGCTGAAAGGCCTTGACCAGGTGCTGCATACAACCGAAGTCCTGATAGTACCCGGCGTTCTCGCCCGTCAGCAGCGCGTGGAGGGAGTGGTGAAAATCGTCGTTCCACAGGGCATCCAGTCCGTATCCGCCCAGCTCGGGCAAGCGGGCGAGGCGCGGGTCGTTGAGATCACTCTCGGCAATCAGGTAGGCCCGTCGTCCTGAGCGCTGGGCGCACTCCGACGCGCGACTGGCCAACTGCTTCAGGAACGGGTCGGGCGACATATCCACTATGCCGTGGAGCGCGTCGAGGCGCAGAGCGTCGACATGAAACTCGGTGATCCAGTAGAGGGCATTCTCGATGAAGTAGCGGCGGACGTGATCGCTGTCGGGTCCGTCGAAGTTGATGGCCGAGCCCCACGGGGTGCGGTACCGGTCGGTAAGATAGGGCCCGTAGTCGACCAGGCAGTTTCCCTCGGGACCCAGATGGTTGTAGACCACGTCCAGCACAACGGCCAGCCCCTTCCGGTGGCAGGCGTTCACCAGTCTCTTGAGGCCTTCTGGCCCTCCATAGGAGTCCTGCACTGCGAAGGGGAAGACGCCGTCATAGCCCCAGTTGCGGTTTCCCGGAAACTGGGAGACGGGCATGAGCTCCACGGCGGTGATGCCCAGCCAGGCAAGCGCGTCCAGGCGGGGAATGACGGCGTCAAAGGTGCCCTCAGGGGTGAAGGTGCCCACATGGAGCTCGTAGAGGACATAGTCTCGAAGAAGCAGGCCGAACCAGCAGTCGTCATCCCAGGCAAAGGAAGGGTTTACCACCTGGGAAGGGCCGTGGACACCTTCAGGCTGGAAGCGTGAGGCGGGGTCAGGCCGTTCCTTGCTGCCGTCCAACCTGTAATAGTAGCGGCTGCCGGGCTGCACGCCCTGGATGATGGCCTGGTGGTAGCCCTGGTCATGGCGTTTCATGGGCGCAAGTTCATGGCGCGGTGCCACGATGTGGACTTCTACTTGCTGTGCCAGGGGTGCCCATACACAAAAAGAGCAGTGCCCGTCATTCAAGTATGTGGCTCCCAGGGTGACGGCTGGAATCATTCTTGTCATCCCTTACCCTTGAAGAAAAGGGCTGCCAGCGGTGGTACGGTGAGGCTGAGCGAGTATGGACGGCCGTGGAAAGGGATCGAAGAAGCTTCTACTCCGCCGAGGTTACCCATACCTCCTCCCCCGTATTCTTTAGCGTCGCTGTTCAGCATCTCTTGCCAGAACCCTCCGAATGGAATGCCCACCCGGTAATTGAGGCGGGGTACCGGTGTGAAGTTGCAGACGACCAGAATGACGTCCGCCGTGGAGCGACCTTTGCGGACCAGGCTGATAACGCTGTTCTCAACGTCGTTGCAGTCGACCCACTCGAAGCCTGCCGGGTCGCGGTCGAGCTCATGGAGGGCCGGCTCGCTGCGGTAGAGCCGATTCAGGTCCTCCACCCACTGCTTGAGGCCCCGGTGGGGTGCATACTCAAGCAGATGCCATTCAAGGCTCTCGTCGTGGGCCCATTCGCGCCATTGACCGAACTCCCCACCCATGAAGAGCAGCTTCTTGCCGGGCTGGGCGTACATGTACCCGAACAGGGCCCTCAGGTTGGCGAACTTCTGCCAGTCGTCCCCAGGCATCTTGCCCAGCAGCGAGCCTTTGCCGTGTACCACCTCATCATGTGAAAGCGGCAGGGCGAAGTTCTCGAAGAAGGCGTAGAGCATGCGGAAGGTCAGGTTCTTGTGGTGATACTTCCTGTGGACCGGCTCTTTCGTCATGTACTCCAGCGTGTCGTGCATCCAACCCATGTCCCACTTCAGTCCAAAGCCAAGTCCGCCCACATAGGTTGGCCGCGACACCATGGGCCAGGCGGTGGACTCTTCGGCAACGGTCTGCACGTCGGGATAGTTCTTGTAGACCTCCTGATTGAAACGTCGCAGGAAGTTGATGGCTTCCAGGTTCTCGCGTCCCCCGTACTCGTTGGGAATCCATTCGCGGTCCCCGCGGGCGTAGTCCAGGTAGAGCATCGAGGCGACGGCGTCCACGCGCAGACCGTCAATGTGGTACCTGTCCAGCCAGGCCAGGGCGCTGCTGAACAGGAAGCTTCGGACCTCATGACGTCCGTAGTTGAAGATGAGGCTGTTCCAGTCCGGGTGAAAGCCTTTGCGCGGGTCGGCGTGCTCGTACAGGTGCGTTCCGTCGAAGTAACCCAGCGCGTGCCCGTCTGTCGGGAAGTGGGAAGGTACCCAGTCAAGTATCACGCCTATACTGTGCTGGTGCAGCAGGTCCACGAGGTACATGAAGTCCTGCGGGCAGCCGTAGCGACTGGTGGGTGCGAAATACCCCGTGGTCTGATAGCCCCACGAACCGTAGAAGGGGTGTTCCATTACCGGGAGAAACTCCACGTGTGTGAAGCCCATTCTCTCGACGTAACCGGCCAGCTTTGGGGCAAGTTCACGATAGGTCAGTGGCCGGTGGTCTTCTTCAGGCACGCGCATCCAGGAGCCCAGGTGCACCTCGTAGGTGGCGATCGGGGCATCCAGCGAGTTGCGCCGCTGTCGCTCCTGCATCCAGGCTTGATCACCCCAGGCGTAGTCCAGGTCCCACACAATAGAGGCCGTTCTGGGTGGCACTTCGCTGTAGCTGGCGAAAGGATCGGCCTTGTCTACTCGATAGCCACCATGTCGGGAGACAATGTGGTACTTGTAAAGCGTGCCATTGCCCACACCAGGGATGAAGCCCTCCCAGATCCCTGACTGCCCCCTGGCTTGAAGAGGGTGGCTGCTGTTGTTGTTCCAGTCGTTGAACTCGCCTGCCACAAAGACCCGCTGTGCATTGGGCGCCCAGACGGCGAAATAAGTCCCGTCCACTCCGTCTGCCGTCAGGAGGTGGGCCCCCAGCTTGCTGTACAGGCAATAGTGGGACCCCTGGTTGAAAAGGTACAGGTCGTCATTGGTGAGCAGGCTTATGTCGTGCCGGGTGGGAGGAGTGCGCCACTCCCTGGTAGGCTCCGTCGGCTTCTTCCCAGTCTTTCGTTGGCCAGTCATGAATAGCTCCTTCGGTTCCGGATTGCGTCTATCTGGCCCAGGACCTCCACCACTTGCGGCAATGTGGAGAACACCTCAAGCGGGTGGCGGGCCTTTCGACACCAGTTGGGGAATTCTGTTGGGGTACTCGGTATGTTTTGGGGCCGGGTCTCCTGCCAGAGGTCTTCCAGGTTGATGAGGAGGGCGTGCACGTCGCTGGCGGCCAGAAAGAACAGGGTAGCCCTCAGAGCGCTCTGCGAGTCGGGCGATGATGTGGGGAGCCAGCCGTCACGTTGCAGCGAGCTGACCAGGACCTTCCTGGCGACCCGGCGGGTCCTGCGCTCCGCAGAGGCGCCCATCCTGTTCACCAGACCCAATTCCAGGCGGTCCTGGATATCTGTGCCTTTCCAGAAGGCGGCAAAGGGGGGCATGTCGTGCGTGTTGACGCTGGCCGTTGCGTCGGCCGGCAGCTTGCGCAGACCTTTCGGGCTGTCAGAGGCAAGTTCGTACTGGACCACATACATGCGATGGAAGCCATGACGGATCATGGCTGGCCGCACCTCCGGGGGCACCGTGCCCAGGTCTTCGCCAAGAATGACGGCGTTGTGCCGGTGGGACTCAAGGGCGAGGATTGCGTACACTTCCTCGGCTGGGTAACGCACGTAAGCCCCCTGGCCGGGCTCCATGCCCTTTGGGATCCAGAAAAGTCGGTGAAGGCTCATCACGTGGTCGATTCGCAGCAGGCCCGTGTGCCTGAGATGGTGGCGCAGGCACTCGATGACATAGCGGTAGCGCTGCTCCCGGATCATTTCAGGGTGCGTGGGCGGAAAGCCCCAGTCCTGCCCATTGGTGAAGACGATGTCGGGTGGTGCCCCACCCGTGACATCTGGCGGAAAGACGACCTTCTCCCGCCATACGTCGAAGCCGCCGGGGTGGACTCCCAGGGGCAGGTCGAGGTATAGCGCCGCACCCTTTTGGCGGCCAGTCTCAAGCATGGCCTCGGCCTGCCGCTGGGCCAGCCACTGGGCGTAGGCATAGTATTGTCTGGCGTCCTCGGCGTAGTCCCCGGGCGATGGAACGCCTTCCTTGAGTCGGCTTGGCCATGACTGCCACGAGGCACGTTGCCTCTCGCGGGTGGCCCGGAAGCGGGCGTAGTCCTCCACGGCGGGGTGGGTCGTAAGAAAGTGCCTCAGCGTCGCCGATACCTGTGAGTCCTCGGCGAAGCAGAAGCGGGCCAGCTCTTCCAGTACACGCCGCTTCAGCCACATCTGACGCCGGTAGTCCACGAGGGGAAGAGTCCGCACGGCGTCCAGTTCCTGCTGGAACGAGGAGGACTGCAGCATGTCCTGGGCGGCGCGGCATCGCTCCAGTTCCGGGGCTCGGGTGACGTCGATGTAGAACTCGTTCCAGAGCAGCCGGCTCACCGGAGCATAAGGACTGGGCTCGAACGGTTCATCGAGGAATGTGGGCAGCAGCGGCAGGGTGGCCACCGCCCCACCTCCCATCCCGGCGACCCAACTGACGAGCGATTCCATGTCGGAGAAGTCGCCGCTTCCCCAGCTTCTCTGCGTATGGAGGGAGTACAGCGGCAGGAACGCCCCCCAGGTACCAAGCTGTGGGCTTTCGCCAGGGGAATAGGCCCTGAGGGGAGCCGCTATGATGAGCGTCTCCGCCGGTCCCGATGGCGTCTCCAGGACGAGTCGGTGGTATCCCCAGGGGAGGACCTGGTGCAAAGGGACTTGCTTGACCAGGTATTGAGTCCCCTCTATTTCTGCCGCGTCTGTGACCGGCAGGCCGTTTCCCCATTCGATGCGCTGCTTTTCCCCGTTTTCGAGCACCAGGTCGCCGGTCAGGGGAACATCCACATTCTGGGAGGCCAGGCAAAGCTCCAGTGGCGTCAGCCAGCCATCCCAGGCCAGGGCCACGGGCTCCAGGACCTGCTGCCAGAGCGACTGGCGCCGTTGGCGCAGTGCTGACGGGACATCGGCCAGGCTTGCCACGGGGGCTCCCATGGACCGCAGTACTGCCAACAGCGCTTCAGCAGAGGCCTGGCGGCGGTGATGTGTCATGTCGTAGTACGCCGTCTGCACCCCATACAGGCGGGCTAGCTGGTGGAGAGGGCCGGTTCTGGAGGCGTTCACGGTCTGGCCTCGAGGGACTGCAGGATGCCCTGCAGAGGTACCGTGACCCAGGCAGGTCTATTGTTCAACTCATATCCAAGTTCGTATAAGGCCTTCTCCAGCAGGTAGGAGTCCAGAAGGATGTTCAGATCCTCAGCAGCCGGAGGCAGCAGTGATGCCTGTTCTACCTCTGCCAGGTAGGCTTCCAGGAAGGTGGCCGAGACCCACCGGTACCAGAGACGCGCCCACTGCTCCAGCAGTGGGCGGTCTTCCGACCGGATTACGGTTGGCGCCTGGCCGAGGAGAGCAGCGTGTGCTGCATAGTGGAAGGAGCGTATCATGCCGGCCACATCTCTGAGCGGTGACCGTTTGATGCGACGTTCAGTAAGGGGTCTGGCCGGTTCACCCTCGAAGTCGAAGATTACAAAGTCCTTGCCAGTATAGAGGACCTGTCCCAGATGGTAGTCTCCGTGGCAGCGGATGCGCATGGCCGTGATCTTTCGCTGGCGTAGCGGCTGGAAGCGCTCGATGATACTGTGCTCCATGTCCAGCACGTGCTGTGCGCTTTCCCTTGCGTCTGCCGGGAGGCTCCTGAGACGTCCGCGCAGCATCTGGAGGTTCTGGATGGTCAGAACTCGCATGGCATGGTAGACCGAGCGCTGGTATGTGAGGGAGAATGGCTCGGGCGCGAAGGCCGGGTCATCGCGGCGCGATGCCAGTGCCGTATGAAGCTGTCCGGTCTGCTGTCCCAGCAGCCGGGCCGCGGCCAGGTAAGGGCCTACGGTCTCCTCTGCCATGGGTGGAAGCCCCTTCTCTGCCAGGGCAAGCAAGTGGTCTGCTAGTGGAGGCACTTCCTCTGCCGCCGGTTGGGCAAGCACCCGTTCAAAGTAGTGGCCGAGGGAGTCAATTGTATAACCCCAGGCATCGCCCTGGTTCTGCACGTAGCCTTGAAGGACGGCCAGCGTCACGGGTTCGCTCTCCTTATCGCGCCTGTACTCCACGGCGCCTGCCAGAGGGGGAATTCGAGGAAAGGAGACCTTCTCCGTGAGAAAGCGGCCGACCTCCAGTTCGGGATTGGTTCCCTGTCCCAGACGTCTGAAGAGCTTCAGAATCAGCCGGTCTCCGTAGACGACCGAGGTGTTGCTTTGCTCCCCTTTCAGTGGGATGGGTTCCAGCGAAACCTGGGCCGGCCCTCGAATGCTCCGGAACATCCGTGTAGGCCAGGCCTTCAGTTCACCCTTGTTCCCCGCTGACTTGCGGCGCCGCCAGACAACGTTCAGAAGGGAGTGGCAAAAGTGCACGTCGGACAGGGCATCGCAAAGCAGCCCTTCGGCGCTCTTCCCTTTCGTGGTCAGGTCCAGGTAGGCGATGACCGACGTGGGGGATGTCTCCACGATGTGGTCGGCCTGGTCTGCGACTGCGAAGGTCAGGGGAACAAGATACGTTTCCGGCTCCCCTTCGGCGTAGTCGACCTGGACCAGCACAAGGTGACCCTCCGCCGCAGCGTTGGGCATTGGAACGATGTCCAGAACCTGCGCTGCCTGGGTTCTGCGCGCCTTCCCCCCGAACCAGCGGCGTTGCCTTACGTAGCTCAGCAAGACCTCTTCAAGGATGGGCCTGCCGCTTTTCTTGAGGAGATTCTCCCATTTACCGGTCATAGTGACCGTGGGCACCGGGGCTTCCCTGGGCTTGGCAGTTTCCTCCGGTTCACGCTGCGGGTTGAGCGAAAACCAGTAGAAGGCGTACGGGCTGAGAGTTACGAAATAAGGGTCTTCGCCGATACGTGGGAATTCTGTGTGCCCGAAGACCTCAACAGGCACTCTTCCTGCAAACTGGGCCAGGTTGAGGTGGGTGTGTTGCGCCAGTCTCGACAGGTTGGCCACTACCAGCACAATCTCATCTTGATAGCGCCGAACCAGGGCCAGCACCTTGCGGTTCTCCGGGTACAGGAATTCCAGACTACCGCGGCTGAGGGCCTTCAGGCGCTTGCGCAGGGCAATTATGCGTTTCATCCACCACAGGAGCGAGTCGGGATTGTTCTGCTGCGCGTCGACGTTGACGGTCTCGTAGTGGTACTCCGGGTCGATGATGAGTGGCAGGTAGAGTCTCTGAGCGTTGGCTGAGGAGAATCCGGCGTTGCGGTCGGCGCTCCATTGCATCGGGGTGCGGACTCCGTTGCGGTCGCCAAGATAGAAGTTGTCACCCATCCCGACTTCGTCACCATAGTACACAACCGGCGTTCCTGGCAGTGAGAAGAGCAGGCCGTTCATCAGTTCAATCTTCTTGCGGTCGTTGTTGAGCAGCGGGGCCAGGCGACGGCGTATTCCCAGATTGACGCGCATGCGCGCATCGCGGGCGTACACCCGGTACATATAGTCACGCTCTTCATCGGCGACCATTTCCAGCGTCAGTTCATCGTGGTTGCGCAGGAAAAGGGCCCACTGGCATGACTCCGGGATTGAGGGTGTCTGGTCGAGAATGTCAATTATGGGGAAACGGTCCTCCATGCGGATGGCCATAAAAAGGCGCGGCATGAGAGGGAAATGATAGGCCATGTGGCATTCGTCACCCTCGCCGAAGTAGGCGGCTGCATCCTCAGGCCACTGGTTGGCCTCTGCCAGCAGCATCCGGTTTCTGAACCGCTGGTCGACGTGCTGGCGCAGTTGCTTGAGGAAGGCATGTGTTTCAGGGAGGTTCTCGCAGTTCGTGCCCTCCCGCTCGTACAGATAGGGCACGGCGTCCAGACGCAGGCCGGAGACTCCCATTTTCAGCCAGAAGTCAAGCATTTGCGTGACAGCGCGCCGGACGTGGGGCTTGTCATAGTTGAGATCAGGCTGGTGCCAGTAAAATCGGTGCCAGTAGTAGGCCCTGGCTGCTGGATCCCAGGTCCAGTTGGAGGACTCGAAGTCCTTGAAGATAACCCGTGCTTCTTTATACTTCTCGCGGTTGTTGGCCCAGACGTAGAAGTCGCGCCACCGGGTGCCGGTCGGGGCCTGACGGGCTCGCTGGAACCACGGGTGCTGGTCCGAGGTATGGTTCAGAATCATCTCAGTTATGACGTTGATGCCCCGCTGGTTGGCCCCCCGCAGCAAGGCCCTGAAATCCTGCAAAGTGCCATAGTTAGGATGGACATCGGTGTAGTCGGCAATGTCATAGCCGTCGTCCCTGAGGGGAGAGGGGTAGAATGGGAGCAGCCAGATTGCCGTGACGCCAAGGTCCTGAAGGTAGTCCAGTCTGGCGGTCAGCCCGCGAAAGTCGCCTATGCCATCGCCATCGCTATCGAAGAAGGCACGGACATGGACCTCGTAGATGATGGCGTCCTTGTACCACAGGGGGTCTTCCCGAAAAGCGGAAAACTCGGTACTACTCCTCCTCCTCCCCATAACAACCCTCCTCCTCGCCTATCCGTAGTACTCGAAGTCACGCTCTGTTGGAACGTGTCGACCCAGCCGAAAGATGTGAGCAGGGATTGTGGCGGGGTTCAGTTCCACGTAGTTCCTCGGGCCGTGCCACAGATGCCGAGCGTCGGTCAACAGGTCATGAACCTGGTAGGGTTCATGGGGACTCAGACCAATCTCGTGAAGCGGAAGCTCGACCCACCCTGACTGAGTGTAGCGGGGATCCAGGTTTACGACTACTAGAATGAAGTCGGAAAGGTCCTCGCTGTGTTTACTGTAGCAAATTAGCTGGTCATTGTCGAGGGAGTGGAACCGCAGGGTCAGGTCACTTTGAAGGGCGACGCTCTCCCGCCGGATCCGGTTGACGCGGGCGATGAAGTCTTTCAGGCTGTCGGGCCTGTCGATGTCCCGGTGCTTTACCTCGTACTTCTCGGAGTCGAGATACTCCTCGCTGCCGGGCTCCCTTGGCCGGTTCTCGCACAGCTCAAAAGCAGGGCCGTAGATGCCGTAGTTGGCCCCCAGGGTTGCGGCCAGAACCAGCCGTGCCATGAACGCCGGTCGGCCGCCCGACTGGAGATATTCTGTGAGGATGTCTGGCGTGTTCGTCCACAAGTTAGGCCGGAAGTACTCGCGCACCTCGGTCTGGGTGAGTTCGTTGAAGTACTGAATGAACTCCCACTTGGCATTTCGCCAGGCGAAATAGGTGTATGACTGGGTGAAGCCGAGCTTGGCCAGTTGGTACATCACCTTGGGGCGGGTGAATGCCTCAGACAGGAAGATCACGTCTGGATAGTCCCTCTTGACCCCGGCAATCAGCCACTCCCAGAACCGAAACGGTTTGGTGTGGGGGTTGTCCACACGGAAAATGCGAATTCCCTGGTCAATCCAGAAGACCACGATGCTCCTCAGTTCCTCCCATAGCTCTCGCCACTGCGCGGTCTCAAAGTTGAAGGGGTACGTATCTTCGTATTTCTTCGGCGGGTTCTCAGCGTACTGCAGGGTCCCGTCCGGCCGCCAGCGGAACCACTCTGGGTGCTCCCTGACGTACGGATGGTCCGAGGAACACTGAAGGGTCAGGTCCAGGGCCACCTCGATTCCAAACTCGCCGGCTTTGGCGACGAACCGTCTAAAGTCTTCCAGAGTGCCGAGTTGGGGGTGCACGGCCTTGTGCCCACCTTCGTGCGACCCTATGCTCCACGGGCTGCCCGGATCGTCCGGACCTGCAGTGAGGGCGTTGTTTTTGCCTTTCCTGTGGGTATGTGCGATTGGATGGATAGGGGGGAGGTAGAGCACGTCAAAGCCCATTGAGGCGACATATGGCAACCGGCCCTGGCAGTCCTTGAATGTGCCGTGCTGTCCCGGCTGGGGCGAGCAAGAGCGAGGAAACATCTCGTACCAGGTGCTGAAACGAGCCTTGTCCCGATCAACGACGACTGCCAGTTCCCTGTCGTACGCGGCGGCGAATCGCCTGTCACTGTACCGGTCCATCAGCTGTGCTACCTCCTGGCTGAGGGCTAGCTCCACCTCGGCTGTACCTTGTCCTTGCGCTGAACGCAAGAAAGCCGCCCACTCTTCAAGCACCCGACGGTCGTTGCTCGAGGCCCGCCTGCTTGCTTCCTGGATCAACTGGGCACCGGTCATAAGATGGACGGTGACCTCCTCATTGGTCTTGGCCTTCTTCTCCAGAGACTGTCGCCATGACCTGAAAGGGTCTACCCAGGCGATCAACGTGTAGCAATACCGCCCGACCTGGCCGACCTCAAAGGAGCCGCGCCAGCGGTCGTTGACCAGAGGCTCCATTGGGACCTCAGTCCACTGCCTCTCGTCCTCCTTGCGGCACAGGAGCAGGGCCGAGAGCACATCGTGTCCGTCCGCAAAGATGTCGGCCTCCACTACTACCTTCTCCCCGACACTGCGCTTGATGGGGAACCGGCCGCCGTCAATCTCGGGTGTCACTCGCTCTATTACGGTGCGTACCGTGCCGTTCCTATGCCCCATTGGCTGAGTCTCAGTCCCTGCGACACTGCGCGTGAAGGCGAGATTTCGACGCTTGTATCCCATTATAGATCACCCGTTGCTGTCCAGGTCTTCTCATGGCAGAATCAAACACAAGTGGTACCTCTCGTCACCGTAGGGACTGCTGTCCCTGGCCCGCGCTCTGCCCCGCGCCTGCGCGCCGTTGCCTGCGACTCCGGCTACAAATGCACCCGCTTTGCCAGGTGACCAAGTTGCCCGATGATTCTCTCTGGCCCGGCTGCAACGCGTGTGACTCGCACCGCCCGCTGTCGGCCCCAGACGATCCACCTCCGCGACGTGAACCAGCTCATAGCCGCCACAATCACGGCCGCCATGAAGCCAAGCACAATAAAATAGCCCCACCGATAAGTCAGTTCCGGCATGTTCTCGAAGTTCATGCCGTAGACGCCTGCCACGAGAGTGGGCGGCAGGAAGATGGACGCTATTATCGACAGGACCTTCATGGTCTCGTTCTGACGGTTGGCCACCGTCGACAGGTAGGTGGACAGCGCATTGTCGGACCTCTCTCTCGAAGTGATTGGTTCATGTCTTCGATTCGCACTATGTGGTCGTATATGTCGCGGAAGAATATCTCCGCTTCCCCCCTGGCCAAGGCGAACTCCCCGCGGCTGAGACGATTCATGATCTCCCGCTGCGGTGCCATGATGCGATGTATGCGCAGCGACGAACGCTTGAGCTTCAGAAGAGCCTCTGGCGTTGACCGCTGCGGGTTGCGGATCACCTCCTCTTCGATCTGCTCGG
>CAZTYW010000010.1:7121-11204 GCA_964617695.1 uncultured Dehalococcoidia bacterium | reverse complement strand
AGATAGTACGCCTTCAATGCCATGAGGCACCTCCTGCATCGGCTTTATAAAGAAAGGTTCCACCCGATCACCGTCGCTTGTTGGCGGCGAACGGAGCCTCGTCCGCACCCAGTTTCCTGGCACCTTCCGCTGACGGCAAATATAGCCGGCCAACAAGCCGGGTGCCGTGCGTGGTCCACCTTACGCGATCGGTCGCTTGGGGGATTCTGCGGCTGTTACCCTCCCCGCCCCGCTGTATGCTCTCGGCCAGAGCCTCAGGCTGACCGTTGCCCCAGTGTTCGCTCTCAACGCTGTAGCAGTCCGTGGTGGCTCTTTGATGGCCCTTCCCCTGCCTCCTTGCGTGTATGAGCCGTTTCGGCCGCGGCTATGCTTGGGCCCCTGGGCCTGGTGCAGCGTACATCAACTCAGTGTACTCTTTCATCATTCGCCGTGCGCAGAAGACAGGCGCAACCGAGCGAATGGTGTCTTTCACAAGACGGGTCCAGGCGCGAGGCACGCCGCTTCGATCTCGTTCATAGTACAGTGGCGCTACCTCGTTCTCGAGCAGGTTGTAGAGTGCCTCTGCGTCTGCCCTATCTTCATCCTCTGGGCTCGCCATCTCAGCACGATTGCCGATGGCCCAGCCGTTGATGCCGGTGTAGCCTTCGTGCCACCAGCCATCGAGGATGCTGAGGTGGGGGACACCATTCAAGGCTGCCTTTATACCGCTGGTGCCGCATGCTTCCTGGAGGCGGCGGGGCGTGTTAAGCCACACATCCACCCCGTGAACCAGATAGCGGGCCATGTGCATGTCGTAATCGTCGACGAAGGCTATGCGGCCCTGAAATTCGCGGTCGGTGGCCAGCATGTATACGTGTTGCAGGAGACGCTTTGAGGGGAAGTCAGCCGGGTGGGACTTTCCGGCAAACAGCACCTGGACTGGCCGCCATCGGTTGTTGACTATTCGTTTCAGGCGTTCGACGTCTCGGAATATGAGTGCTGGCCGCTTGTACTCAGCGAAACGCCGAACGAAGCCGAGGGTGAGAACGTCAGGCTCAAGCAGGGCGCCCATGGCCAGTACTTGCTGGGCCGTCAATCCGCCGATGGCCCAACCCCTCTGAGCTTTCTCCAGTATGGCGCGCATGAGCTTGCGTTTCAGGAATTGACGGACTGCCCACAGTTCCTCGTCCGGGATGTCCGTTATGCGCTCCCAGAGTTCGGGCTTGTCTACTTCCTTCAACCAGTCCCTGCCCAGGTACGTCTCATAGAGACGGCCTAACTCAGGGGCGATCCACGTTGGCACGTGGATCCCGTTGGTCACATGTGATATGGGTACCTCGTCCACCCGGACTTCTGGCCAGAGAACGTGCCACATCTTTCGTGTTACCTGGCCGTGAAGCCTGCTCACGGCGTTGCGCTTGTCGGCCATTTTCAGCGCCAGCGCCGTCATATCGAAGTAATGCTCGCCGAGGCGGGCCTGCTGACCCAAAGCCAGGAACGTTTGGCGATCCACGCCAATCGAGTCCCAGTGCCCGCTGACGTACTTCTCCACCAGTCGGGTGGGGAAAACGTCATGGCCAGCCGGGACCGGCGTATGCGTGGTGAAAACGCTTGTTGACTGCACCCCCCGCACCGCCTCGGTGAGGGACGTGCCTTTGGCGACCTCCTCCCTGACACGTTCAAGCATCATGAAGGCTGCGTGGCCTTCGTTGGCGTGCCATATGGCTGGTTGCATGCCGAGGGCGCGCAGCAGCCGGACACCGCCGACCCCCAGGATGATCTCCTGTTGAAGACGCTGTTCCTGGTCGGCGGTGTACAGGCGCGCTGACAATTGTCGGTCTTGGGGAGCGTTTTCCTCCAGATTGGTGTCCAGCAGGTAGATGGATGTTCGTCCCGCCCGGACCCTCCACGCCCCGATGCAAACGGTTCGGCTGCCCAGTTGGACCTGGACCAGACATCTCCTGTCCCCCGGCGAGTAGGCCCGACTTATGGGCGTCTCGTCGAAGTCGATGTGTCTGTATACCTCCTCCTGCCAGCCGCTGGTGGAGACGCGCTGGTGAAAATAGCCCTGGGGGTACATGAACCCCACACCCACCAGCGGCAGGCCCATGTCGCTGGCTTCCTTGCAGGTGTCGCCTGCCAGGATTCCCAGACCACCGGCGTAAATGGGCAGACAATTGTGGATGGCGAATTCCATCGAGAAGTAGGCAATGAGACCGTGGGGCCGGTCAGGATGGCTGGCCGGAAACCACCTGTTCGAAGCTGACATGTCGTTGTCGAAAGCTGACATCACGGCGTCATATAGGCTGAGAAACGCCGGATCGGCTGCGGCAGCTTCCAGGTCATGCTGGCTCATGTCGCGCAACTGCTTGACCGGGTTGTGCCCGCTGATTCTCCACAGCGGATAGCTGAGGGCTCGAAACAGGTCGCGCGCCTGCGGATGCCAGCTCCACCACAAATTGTTGGCCAGCTCATCCAGTCTTCTGATCCGCTCTGGTAGCCTTGTACTCAAAACGTCACTTACCATATACCTCGTCCTGAATCTGACTCTGTGACTGGGCTTTGATCGTGAGAGAACTCGGACGTACTGCGTCTGCCTATGTCAACTCAACCCTTGTGGCGACGCAGTTCGATACGCTGAGATGTACCGACAGTCTTCTTTTGGGTGGACGGTTCAATATTATATCAGGACTCGTCACAGGAGCAAGGCGGAACAACGCAAATGCGCCTGCACCTTAGGCCATGCTATGGCTTCAGCCGGGTGGCCTGCGCCGCCTGCGGTGGAATCCTGGGGTCCCTGTCTGGGGTAGCACCATCTCACTCTGCGCTCGCTGCCCCGTACTACCTGTCTGCAGATGGCTGTTCGGGGGCTTCCGAGGAGCTATGCTGGGTTTCTTCCCTGGTCACCATGAGCTTGGTGATTCTGTTTCCTTTGACCTCCGTTACCATTAGCTTAAGGTTGCCGTACGTGACCTGTTCCCCTTCTTCCGGAAGATGCCCCACAATGTGCAGAACAAAACCGGCGATGGTCTCGTACTCATCTTCAGGTATGCCCAGCCCAAGCTGCTCGTTGGCCTCGTCAATTCGCATACTCCCCTCGATCTGGTATGCGTGTTCGCTGATGATCTCGAATTCTCTGTGTGCTCCTGCCAGCTCCTCGCTCACCTCTCCTACTATCTCGTCAACCAGTTGCTCTATGGTCACCATTCCGGAAGTACCTCCGTACTCGCTGACCACCACTGCCGCAGTCAGTTTGTTGGCGCGCATTTCATCGAAGAGCTCCCCCACCAGCTTGGTTCCGGGGACGTAGCAGACGGGGCGGGCGAAGTCGGTAACAGTGCTGTCGGGTCCCAGCTCACCCCCCGCCAGGGCCACGTGCACATCTTTGGAGGCCAGCACACCTGCCACGTTGTCGAAGTTGCCACTATAGACTGGATAGCGCCGGCTTGGTGACTTGTGGTATGTCTGCTGGAACTCTGCCAGCCGAGCACCCTGGTCAATCCAGACCAACTCCGTGCGAGGGGTCATTATTTCCCGGACCCACAGGTCCCCGAATTTGACTACTCTCTTCAGCATTTGAGCTGAAGCCTCATCTACAACCCCTGTCTCCTCTCCCATCGAGATGCAGGCACTGATCTCCTCCTTGCTCATCAATGCGCCGGGAATGGTATGCACCCCCGTAGGGCGCGCAATCTTGTCCGTGATCCAGCTCAGTACAGTGACAAGAGGCGAGATTACCTTGGACGTAGCTTCTATGGCAGGAGCAAAGCGCACTGCCAGTGTCTCAGGGTACTGCGCTGCCACGGTCTTGGGGATTACTTTGACGAAAATCAGAAGTACCAGGGCTATCGACACGATCCCAAGAGGCGTGCCTATCTTCTCGCCCATCAGGGACACAAATAGAAGGCTGCCCAGGGAGACAACCACGGTCTCTGTAAAACTGATGGCCGTTAGCACAACCGAGAGGAATCGCTCGGGCCGCTCCATTATTCTGGCAACCCTGTCAGCGCCCTCGACCTGGGTTTCCTGCATGTGCTTCAGCCTGATACGTTGCAGGTTAATGAAAGCGATCTCGGAGCTGGCAAAGAATGCAGACGCAATGAC
>CAZTYW010000010.1:0-7021 GCA_964617695.1 uncultured Dehalococcoidia bacterium | reverse complement strand
GTTGCAGGTTAATGAAAGCGATCTCGGAGCTGGCAAAGAATGCAGACGCAATGACCCCGACAAGAGATAGAACCAGGTACGTGACTTCAAGGTTTGTCATCAGGTCTCCCCTTTTGCTGGTTAGCTTCGGGCAGCCTGTCCCATGATTTCAAATGTGCATGCTTATTATATTGCTGGACTCCCACCCTGCAACAGGAGCCGGGTTCGGGATCACCGTCGGTTGTGGGAGGCAGCAAAGAGGATCAGAGATAGCCGGCTGGCTTTGGGCGATCAAGGCCGTGCACGGCATCCTAAGCCAGTCGGATATCTGAGTTGGCGTTGACTGATTTGAAGAAGTCCAGCAGTATTCTGCTTCGCAGATCGTTACGGCCACGTACAGGGGCCACGAATTTTCCTTTGATCCAGACATGCTGCGGTTCCAGGTACACCAGCACCCGGGCACTGTTCCTGGCTTCGTCCAGGAACCTGGGGTACCCGTTCTGGAAAACGTGCCGCGCTTCTGCAATGTAGACCTGGTCCTGGCTCTTCAGGATGTTCTCCAGAATCGCCCCTGCTTTCTCCGCATGGTGCGACGCACGGGTCTATTTCTTCGGGCCGGATGATGGCTTGCCGGGTTTGTTAGCCATTCTGATGTCACCCCCTTTCTAGGAGACAACGTGGGCCTGCATTCTTCCTCCGCCTGTGATACAAACAGGCCGTAATGGGTTAAGCTTTTCATGTTTAGCCTATGATGATTTGAAATTCATGCATAACCATGCACCTTAAGTGCGCCTTGTCAAGCCCTGTTGACGCCGATTTTTTGAGGAAGGACAGAGGAGGTAAGTAGTGCCGGAGTGGATCTTTGTAACCAACCATGCGCTGGTGCTCGGCCAGATCGCCTGCCACCCTCGCATCACTGCCCGGGAACTGGCTACCGCAATAGGCTTGACGGAGAGAGCCACCCGAAAGATAATTGCCGACCTTCTGTCGGCTGGATACGTCACCAAGAAAAGAGAAGGGCGGCGGAACCGATACCGGGTTAACCCAGACCTCCGGCTCCGCCACCCCACCCAGCGAGAGACTGCGGTGGGAGACCTCCTTGAGTTGCTGGGCTGGAAGAGGCGGAGTCGCCGGGCTGGGGCAGCGTGAGCTCGGTGCAATAGCCATCCGCCGCTTGCTGAGGGGTTGTGTTGGAGCAGGCTGATTGCGGTTCCGGCCGCGGAGCCTTATTCCACTATGACTCGGTAACCACCCTTCCCTGATCCCAATCCGTGCCTCAGCGCAGTGACGATCTGAGGCGAGGCCCATGGGTCTGGCAACAGCCTGTTCCTGGCCCCGTAGGACAGGAGTATCTCCAGTGCCTCCACATCCGTGGCTACCATGTCGCCGGAGGCTAATATTACCCCCGGTTCGACCAGCTTGCCCTTGGCTGGCCCTCCGGTCACGAAGGCCTTCCTGCCATCCATTATCACCAGGTCGGGTTGAAGGGCCAGGTTTATCTCGGCTGCCTTCTGCTCCAGGTTTTTCCAGTGCAGCGAGCGGCGCTGCCCGGGGTGAAGCAGCCCCACTGCAAGCTTGAGTGACAGGGAGAATCGAGCCAGATTGTGTGTTTTCAGGCATGGGAGGTATACGAGCTTACTTGCCTCATAGGCTGATCTGGGTACCGTTGCCTTCTTAAGATAGTCACCTGGGATTTCCACCTCAACCCAGTCCCGAGGACTGTCTTCGAAGGCGATAAGCTCCACCCCCAAACCGGACAGCAGCTCCGGCACTCCCAGTCTCGCCAATGTGTTTCTGGTGGGTCTCCATATCCCGCCCGAGCTCTCTCCGACGACCACCCTGGCGCCCGTCTGCAGCAACAGTCTGACGACCGCGCTCAGGAAATCCAGGTCGGTGGACCCCGGGTAAGGGTCGGGGCTGTTGAAGTTCGGTTTCACCATTATGGTTTCGCCTGCAGTGGCCAGCTTGCCCAATCCGCCAAGCAAACCCAGGCTTCTGGCGATTGATGCCTCCAGGTCTGGTTCGGCCTGTAACCTGCTAACGAGCGGCAGGTCATCCTGTTGCCAGATGACCGGCCTGCGCCGTCTTGGAGGCACAGTGGTCAGTCCGGGTGGCGTCATGTCCGTCATGAAGTGGTAGATGCCCCGAAGCGAATCCATGATGCCGCTCATGGCGAAACCCCCTTTTCTTGCCGCTGCCAGTCAATTCTAACCCAGAGTTGTAGGGGCATCAATCAAGCCACCCAGGCGGGTCTATGCTGCAAGCCGGTCACACAGGAGCCCTCGGCCGTGAGAGAACGCTTTCTGCCAACGCTGCCCGATCGCCTTGGCGCTGTGGAGCCGCAGCCCTCCCGACCGGTTGGGTGTCCGCCCGCAACAAAAGTTGGTATAATCCCTCTCATTGCCATGATGATACGTTGGTAACATGTTCCACGTGTGTGTAAGGACCAGCGGACCTTACACAAGGAGCCCGCTGTTGGTACAATTGAGCATTGTACCTGTTAGACCTAACGAGGACTTGCTGAGGAAACTGCCAGACACATGACGCGCAAAAGTCGGAAGTTGTCTCGGAGGCGTGCCCTGGCAAAGAGAACAGCTCCCGCCGCGGAACCTGTTGCGGCCCGGCCATCCACCCCAAAAGGCGGCGCACCGAGCAAAGGAGTGCCTGGCAAAGGGCGTTTTGCCAGATTTCTGCACCTATCTGACAGACAGCTTGTCCTGCTTTGCCTCTGCGCCATAAGCGGACTGGCCTTCTTCGTTCGGTCTCTGCACCTTCTCGACTCTGGGCACTACTTCATAATCAGCGCTGATTCTCATGTCTTTCACTGGATGGCAGACCTGGTCATGGGAAACCAGGCAATCCCTAACGTTTTCCCCACCGGGTTGGCTTACCCGCTGGCCTACATCGCCACAGCCGTCGGCTTCGTGTTTCGCCTTTCGGACCAGGATGCCTTGACCTTCGCCTCCAAGTTCCTGCCGCCATTCCTGAGCGTGCTCACCATCATCGTCATTTACCTGGCCGTCAGCAGAATGTACAACAGGCGGATGGGTCTTGCTGCAGGGCTGGCGTGGGCCGTGTTGCCTCATGCCTACTTCATCCAGGGAGCCGGCTATCTTGACCGCGACGGTCTCAGCATTCTGCTGATCACGCTTGGAGTCTTTGCTTTCTTCATGTCCAAGAACTGGCATTTGAGCGTGAGGAGGCGGGATGTTGGCTGGGTGTTTGGGGCTCTGCTTGTGGTGGGCCTTGAGTTGATGCTCTACCTGGAATGGTCCTGGGTTGGGTCCGGTCTTCTGCTGACAATCATAGGAGCCTTCTTTGCCAGCGAGCTGGTGCTCAAGTTCGCCGAGTACCAGGAGCCTTTTTCGACGACCGGCTACCAGCCCTTTTGGAAAAGACTACTGGGCAGAGTCAAAGGGGCCGTAAGCCAGTCAAGATGGCGTCCGTTTGCCGTCATATTCTCGCTTAACGTTCTGGTTGCCTGCTTGAATCGGGCAGCCACGTCCAGGACATTCGATTTCATTGATGCATTGCTCAGTCCGGGCGGAGGAGAAATCGCTGAGATGGGAGGATTGGGTTTCTCTGACCTGGTGCTGTTCCAGCTCTTCCTTCTCCTGATACCTATCGGACTGCTTCTTGCATTCATCAGGCACCGAGAGGCTGACGTGCTTTTCGTGAGCTGGTTCCTGGTCATGTTCATTCTGAGTCTGTTTGCCAGAAGACTTATCCTCTATGCGGCTCCTGCTGCTGCTGTCGTCGGTGGCATGGTGGTGGCCAACCTGTTTGATCTTCGATACACTCGCGGCCTCGAGCGCGCAATTCAAACGGGTGTGGCTGCAGTCATTGTGGCGATTCTGATTGTATTGTCTGCTTTCGCCTACTATCAGGGTTCGGAGTCCAGAGTTGCCGCCAACAATGACTGGTATGACGGGCTGACCTGGATCAGGGACAACACGCCGGAGGACGCGGTGGTGATGAGTTGGTGGGACTACGGCTACTGGATACTGGACGTGGCTGAACGCAAGCCCGTGGTTGACGGAGGGATGTATGGTCATGTCGAGGGCAAGGACGACGATGTGGGTCTGGCCTACTGCACCGGCGACGCCCTGGAAGCCGTTCAGGTTATGAACAAACACGAGGCTGACTACCTCGTTTTCTCCAACGTGGAGCGGGAAATATTGTCTACCATCGCCAGCCATGGGCTTGCCGCAGGGGAGAACCTGCAGGATTCTCTTTATTGGCGAAGTCTCTCCGGCAGCTTCCAGTGTGAGGGTGGGCTGGAGCGGGTCTATCCGGGCCCCGAGGTACAGAACCCTGACCTGGTCATTCTTAGAATTGTCCAGTAATTGCCGCGGAGTGGAACAGGCTGTCGTCACCGGTTGCAGCAGCTCGCGGTGGCTGAAGGCGCCTGGCCGAGCCTGCAGCCCCGCGGAGGCAAGCCAGACGGCCATCTGCCGGCCTACTGCAGGCTTGAGAGGTCAGATTGGCCCCTTCCTGGAGTCGGCCTCCTGTAACCAACACTTGGCCTAGCGTGAGAGAGGAATGCCGTATCGAAGCCGTCGCTATCCCAACCCAAGCCTGTCTGTGACCCTATTCCTGATAGTCGCCAACCTTCTTGTCTTCCTGGCCACGCTTCTGGACGAGGAGTTGATTCCTATCCTGGGCTTAAAGCCCGCGGTTCTGGCTGAGAGACCCTGGACCATAGTCACCAGCATGTTTGTGCACGCCAATTTGTGGCACATCATAGCCAACATGTTGACCCTGTACTTCTTCGGTACCTACCTGTCGGGCCTGATCGGAGAGCGGTCTTTGCTGATTGTTTACTTCGTCGGCGGCATTGTGGGCAATGTGTTCTTCGTGCTGATGGGCCCCTCTGCGGCCACTGTTGTCGGTGCCTCAGGAGCCGTGTTTGCCCTGGGTGGGGTGCTCGTTGTCATGCGTCCGAAACTGAGAGTCATGGTGTTTCCCATACCAGCCCCTATTCCGTTGTGGGTGGCGATCATCGGGGGTTTCCTCATACTCTCCCTTCTCCGAGGGGTAGCCTGGCAGGCCCATCTCGGTGGTCTGGCTGTCGGTCTGGTGGCCGGATACTACTTCGCCCGAAGGGGCGCCCGCCATTACCGGTTCTAGACTGGCCGGGTCAGGGGACACGGACTGTGGCTTGCGATCGCTGAGGCTTTTACGAGGGCGTTAATACCACTGCAATTATTCTGTGAGACCATCTTCACACCCGGACACTCGCTTTAACATCTTCTTTACCTGGATCATATAGACTGCAAACGATGGCACCCGCGGCCGTCAGGGGCATGGAAGGCGGGTTTCAGAGCGGGTCCCTCGTCGCTTGCCTTGAAAAAAGTGACCCAGTGGGGAGGGGGGTGAGGATCCCCACTGGGCTTGAGGTTAAAAGATGACGTCGAATCTCTGGGATTCGGCAGCCACCTTTGAACGCGGAGTCACCGAGAAAGTCTCTTTTGTTCTGCTGAACTACGTTGACCTTCTGCTGACTGCTCTTGCCGTATCACTGGGACTCACTGAGTTGAACCCCTTGATGCGGAGTCTGCTGGCTGCACCTCCAATGCTCGTCCTTTTCAAGATTGTTGTTCCCGTTCTTATCGCCTGGCTCACACCGGGCAGGCTCCTTGTTCCTGCTCTTCTCCTTCTGTCGCTGGTCGTTGCCTGGAACATAAAGGAGCTCTTCATTCTCCTCAGTTGATTTTCCCCTCGTCTGCCTCCTCCTTCTTCCTCGGGTGGCTTCTTATCGGTTTGGGTGTGACAGAGACGCTGCAGTGCCTATTGGCATGGCAGGGCAGACGAGTTCGCCCGTGGCTTCAAGGTAGAGTCTGGCAGCACTTACTCTTGGGTGCTTGCGATTAAAATCTGCCTCTGCCTTCAGCTTGCCATACATGCTGTTTATGTGGTGTTCCACGGTCTTGACGTCGATGTACAGCGCTTGCGCTATTGCGGCGTTGGTGTATCCTTCCGAGAGCAGGCTCAGAATCTCTGACTCTCTCGCAGTAAGCTGTTTCAGGAATGAGTCGCTCGACTTCTCCGTGAACAGCAGGCCGGCAAGTGCGGGGTCCAGGATCACCTGACCGTGGTTGGCCGCCAGGATGATTCCCCGCAGTTGCTCCACCTGGTCCAGGGACTGCTTCAAGAAGAGCGCCATGCCGCCTTCGCCTTTGAGCGCAGTCCTTCGGAGCGACTGGATGCTCTCGATCTCGTAACGCACCAGCAGAAGGACAATCGCAATCCTGGGGTTTCCGACCCGGACCCGCTCCAATTCCGCGACGACGTTCATGCTGAGATTCTTGGTCCCCACAAGCAAGACGTCGGGATTTAGTGTGGCTACTACCTCTCTTATGGACGTCAGGTCGCTGTTGGTGCAAATGCCGAGGAGATCAAAGGGTGCCTTGGGGACGCCAGAAGAGAACGCAGACTTATACACCTCGCGGTATGTCTCCTGCTCCTCTACGATGTAGAGTCTTATTGCCTGAGGTTTTGTCCGAGCCATTCATCTCCCCCTTCTTCTTAGTCCCCACATGCTGCCCGGTCATGGCGTGCTCAGCAAGTCACGCTCGTCTCTGGGATATGGGTAAGGGTTAGGCTATCGTCGCACGTAGCGGCCTCTGTCACAAGCAGTGCTGGCCCCCAAATCTTTCGTGGCAGGCCCCAAGTGAAGTGAGTGAGAACCACTTGTCAACATTGGTGGAAACGACCTGTCGAAATGCGTGGCAGCATGGTAATCCGCTCGCTGCTACGGGTGCTAGATTGCGAGTTGCCTTTTCCAATGTTTGTCTGTCGCCTTCGTAGACCGAGAAGAGAGGAAAGTGATGTCGCACGGGTTTATGCGAAGAGCAAATGAAGATCAGAGAGGCATCACCGGACTGGAGACAGCGATCATTCTGATTGCCTTCGTCATGGTTGCCTCGGTGTTCTCATACGTCGTTCTCTCGGCTGGGTTGTTCTCGTCGCAGAAAACGAAGGAGGCAGTCCACGCCGGCCTGGAAGAGACCAGGAGCAGCGTGGACTTGAAGGGCAGCGT
>CAZTYW010000009.1:0-47043 GCA_964617695.1 uncultured Dehalococcoidia bacterium | reverse complement strand
GCTCCACGATTTTCCCCATGAACAGGATCGTGTTCGAGTGATGCTCGCGAATGGCAAATACAAATGGCCGATCCGCCCGCATTGCAGTAGCACTGATCCCCATCGTCATGCCGACGGAAGTAACCGCCGCGGCCTCAGTGCCCTCCTCGTTTACCTCGACGAACGTCTTGTGTTTGACCTCGCCAATCCACAGGCCGCCGGTGTCAAGCATTCTGGTGAAATCCGCCGCTCCCGGGTCGAATGCGATTCCCATTCCCAGTTCCTTCAATACTTCGTTCAGAGTCAGTTCATACTCGAGGGTGAATCTTGGGAATTCCAGGCGCACGGTCTCCTCGGAGAAGGTGTCTGTCCATTGGGTCCAGTTGTCCTGATTGAATTCCGCCAGCAGGGAATCAATGTCGCTCTCAGACCGCGGAAGAATAACCGTCATGCTGAAATTGCCATCACCGTAGGGCAAGTCAATAGCTTGAAAGTCGGGCGTCTCAAAGTACTGGAGATTGCCCTCCTGCATCATCATTCTGCACGGTACCTGGGAGCCGTCGGTAAGGGTGAACAGGTCATCCTTGGTCGAGTTCTCGTCAAACCGGTAGGTCCACGTGCCTTTGAAGTAGATGGCATTGATCAGGAACATCACCGCCTCAGACATGTCATCCTGGTTGAGGATCTCCTTGATTTTCCCGTTGGTGTTCTCATCAACCCATCCGTTGATGGTCTCCAGAGCGGCCGGGTCATCGAAATCCAGTCCTCTTACCACGGCATCGAAGTAGGTCTTGTTGAGGTCGATAAACTCATCTTCAAAGGAATACAGTTGGCTGTACCATATTGAATTCGCAAGCTGAAACCTGACTTTCGGGTCAAGCCCGGCCAGGAGTTCGATCAAGCTCTGGTATGACTCGTTTACCTCCTGGATTGTCAAACCGGACAGCCCGAGGACAGTCTGCATTGCCTCCTGGGTGCTTCCAGCGGCGCCGTTGTAGGTCATGCCCAGGGCCATGGCAACGCTCAACGGAGAGATGAAGACGTTCTTGTCTTCTTCCGCCCCAACGATGTTCTGGAAGAGTCTGAAGCCGAACGTGTTGTCTGATTGGACCAGCGCCTTCTCGGCCTCGGTCAACTCACGTGCCGAGACCGAACCGCTTGCACATTGCAGACACCCAAAGCATATACACAACATGAGGAAAAGGTTGAGCATCTTGAACATGATGTACCCTCCATTTGTCCTATTGACGTCTTCATTCAAATGGACTGGCCGTCTACTCTACCCCTTTCAGTTGGCCATTTCGCACGGCGAAAAGTGGCAACTCCCGCATTCGCCGGAAGCAAGGTCGCCCACTTGCCCCTCCGGAATCGGCTGGCTCCGATCGAGAAGAGGACCTGTCGGATTCGGCCTACCCCAGAGCAAACGCCTCTCTGCACAGATGATTCCTATCAGCACGAGGCAGACAAGTGGCGTGAGAATCGTTTCGTTCATTCTGTCTCGACCTCCTCAGATTCCGACGATTTTGCCACTCGCTTATTATGACGAAATCCATCAAGCGAAAGTTCCCCATGGGCGGGTGTTCCTCACGAAACCATTGCCTTGCCGCTGCCAGTCTGCGACCGGACTCAACAGCTTCCGTAACCCGCGTGTGCTATCAACCATGCTGAAGTCGGCGGTCAGAGACGGATCGAGCGCTAAAGAGAGGGCCCGGGATGAGGGGGCGCGGGGTCTGGCGCGCAAGGCTACGAGTTGCTGGCTGGTGCTCCTGGGTGTGATTCTTGTTTTGGGCACCGCCTATGATCAGGCAGGACTGGCCGACGCGGTTGAGGCGACGTTTGTCGCCCGAGGCCACGGCTTGGACGTCTAGTCTCGCTACCACCAGGAGTACCACTCTGCCGGCATCTTTCGGATGGAGGTGGGTTTTGAAACATATGGTGGATAGTGCATCGACTTCTCTCACGGTGTTCCCGCCCGAAGGGGTGGGTCGCACCAGCAGACTGGTTTCGCCCCTTGCGGCACCCCCATCCGGTTCCACCTCAGCGGCCAGCGGGTCAAGCAAGAACGCGCTCCCGCGTTTCGCCACTGCGGGTCCCGGCTGGGGCACGTTTCACCACGTGTTCCTTGGCAAGTCGTGGGCCGCTGTGGCTGCCGGCCGCCGCAAGAGAAGGAACTACTCGACTGGAGACCTGATGGCGGATTATAATGGTAACGGTGTGATTCCTGCTTCGATTACTCGGGATACCTTTGGCAGACCGCAAGGGTCTGCCGTGCTTTTGTGAAGCAGGCCGGCGAGAGCACCCACATGGTACGGATGGAGGCTGGATAATGCACTTGCTCACCAGGATCGCTATCTGGAACCGCCTGGTGACCTTCCTGGTTGTGGCGATGGTCATCGGGGGTTCAATCTTCGCGGTCTTCCAGCTCAAGGTCGAGATGATACCGGATATTGAGTTCCCGATGACGACGGTGATGACAGTCTACCCCAATGCGTCGCCCGAGGAGGTAATGCAGGAGGTCACGGTACCGGTCGAAGGTACCATCTCGGGCATAGCAGGCCTGAAGAGCATCGATTCTGTCTCAGTGGAGAACATGTCCGTTGTCTTCGCCGAGTTCGAGTACGGCACCAAGATGGACAAGGTCAATGAGACAATCCGCCATCGGCTGAAGGGACTCGCGCTTCCTGCCGGTGTGCCGAGGCAACTGCCGGAGGGTGACGACAATCCTCAACTGTTTCCACTCGACATGAGCGTTTTGCCGCTGGTGATCCTCAGTCTCAGCGGGGATATGGACCCCGGGGAGCTTGAGCAGCTAGCCGATACCCAGGTCAAACCCAGGCTTGAACAAATTGATGGAGTGTTCTCGGTATCGACGGAGGGGGGTCAAGAGAAGGTCTTGATAAGCCCCGACGCAGCGGAGTTGAACAGCCATGGGATCTCTGTGTCTCAGATTATGGGCATTCTCAGCATGCAGCAGTACAGCTCGCTGGACGACATTGCGGCCACGCCCATCAGCCCAACTGCTGTGCTTGGCGATGTGGCCACAATCGACATAGGCCCGGCCCCTGGCACGGCGGTGACCCGTACCAACGGCCAGAACAGTGTGGGTATCGTGGTGATGAAGGGCCCCGAGGCCAACACGGTGTCGGTAGCCAATGCCGTGGTGGACGAGGCTGAGGAGATCGAGCAGAGTCTGGGAGAAGACGTGCGGTTGTTCACCGTATTCGACCAGTCCGAGTTCATTGAGCGCAGCATCTCCGAACTGACACGGGAGGCTGTGATCGGAGGGACCCTCGCCGTCCTGGTGATCCTGGTCTTCCTGATGACTGTGCGCGGCTCACTGGTCATCGCCATATCCATCCCCCTCAGCATCCTCATCGGTTTCCTGGTCATGTGGGCCTGGGGAATAACCATCAACATACTGACGCTGAGTGGCATGGCGATAGCCGTGGGGCGTATCGTCGATGACAGCATTGTTCTCCTTGAGGTCATATACCGCCGTCTTCGCCGGGGTGAGGGCTTCAAGGAAGCGGCGCTTGGCGGTGCCAGGGAGGTAGCCCTGCCGATAACCTCAGCTACCCTGGCTACTATAGCCATCTTTATCCCCCTGGCTTTTGTAGGCGGCGTTGTGGGCGAGCTTTTCGTGCCCTTTGCATTGACCATAACCTTTGCCCTGCTTGCCTCACTGTTCGTGTCGCTCATGGTGGTGCCTGCCTTGTCAGGCTTTCTGGGGCGCACGAGGAAAGCAGCAGCCGGAGACGCCTGGTATCAAAGGGCCTATACCCCAGTGCTGAAATGGGCGCTGGGGCACCGAGCATTTACCCTGATCGCCGCGGTAGCGCTGTTTGTTGGCAGCCTGGCTCTTGTGCCTGTTATTGGCACGTCTTTCATGCCTTCTATGGCCGAGAAGATGATTGTAGTAGATATCGAGATGCCTCTTGGGACTGATTTGAAGACCACCTCTGAGAAGGCTATGGAGGTGGAGAATATCATGGAGACTGATGACAACCCCAACGTGGAACTCTACTACACGACAGTTGGTTCCTCGAGTTCGTTCATCGGCGGCATGACGGCCATGATGGGGGGTGGTGGTACCAACGCTGCAACCATAGAGATACTTCTTGACCCTGGTGCAGACCTGGAACAAGAGGCCGAACACTTGCGTACCCTCGTCGAGCCACTTGGAGGGGGGAGTTCGATCGAAGTGAGTCCCATGGAGTCGATGATGGGCAGCTTCGATTCGAGCGGCCTGGAAGTTCGTGTCCTGGGTGAAGACTACAGCGAAGTTGTCGCGGCAACAGAGGAACTGTCTGCCCGGCTGGAGAGCAATGTGGAGGGGATCACCGATATCGAGCGTGACATCGCTGTCACTCTGCCGAAGCCACGATTCGATGTAGATGGCTCTGCAGCCATGCTGTACATGTCGGACGGGCTGCAAATGGGCACGCTGAACATGGAGCTATACGGGATGATGGCTGGCGGTGGAACAGGCCAGTATCTGGATGGCAAAGAGCTGTTTGTCACCGGCGTGATGGCGAGTGCGACCGATGCCGAAGAACTCGGCGATCTTCGACTAAGCGGGGGCCTGCCCTACTTGATCAAGCTCAGTGATATCGCCGATGTAGACGTTGCGATGGAACCGACGCATATCCGTCGCATTGACGGGCATCGCTCGGCCACAATCACGGCAAAGGTTACTGAGAAGGATGTCGGGGCAGTCAACCGCGCTGCCCAAGAAGAGATAGACAGTCTCCAGACTTCGGGGGTCGAAGTCGAGATGGGTGGTGTAGCCGAGGAGATGGAGGAGACGTTCGGCAGCATGGGTATTGCCATAATTGTGGCTATTGCGATTGCTTTCGCCATAGTTGTGGCGACATTCCGTTCCTTCATCAGCCCTCTCATAATCATGGTCAGTCTTCCGCTTGCATCTATCGGGGCTTTGCTTGGCCTGCTTGCCGCCGGACATCCAATCGGTGCCTCGGCCCTCATGGGCATGCTGATGCTTGTCGGTATTGTGCTCACCAATGCTATTGTGCTCATTGCTCTGGTGGAGCAGTTACGCAGGCGAGGAATGAGTACGCATGATGCTCTGGTTGAAGGGGGGCGCACGCGACTCCGGCCCATATTAATGACAGCCCTGACCACCATGATTGCCCTGGTTCCTCTGGCTGTAGGCGTAGGAGGGGGCGTCCTCCTGGCTGGCGAGTTGGCGGCGGTGGTCATTGGTGGCCTGTTTACCTCCACGTTGCTGACGCTGCTGGTCGTGCCGGTCCTTTACAGCGTGACCGAGCGCTTTCGTCGGCCGGTGCCTTCTCGATCACGGTGGCTGCCGGAGTAGACGGTGCCTTTCAACCTGGGTGGGTCGTGGTCGTCTCCGCGCTCACCTTTTGCCGCGTGGTGGACGTGTGAGGGTTCGGGTCGTACGTCTCGAGGCTATAGACCGATTGACACGCGAAGATGCCTGATGCGGGCGCCTGTCTACAATAGACTCAGGCCCATTGCCAGGTGAGGCTGTTGTTGGATATGGTGTGTTTGAGCAGTCCCTTGTGCAACAAACGGGAGACCTCGTGTTCCGTCACGTCAGGGGGTGTCCCGGTCTTGGCCGAAAGCGACTGAACAAGCTTTGCCGCGGCCTCCCGTGGGCTGGTGGTTCCGCGTATGCTTCCCAAGCTCTCAATGAGATCGTCTCTCAGCAGCTTCCAGACAAACTGGCCGGTTTGTCGTACCTGCAGAGACCTGGCGCAGGCTTCGTCGCCTGCGCCCGCCATTTCCCTTATCTTTCCCCAGGCAAGCTCGATATCGTGGTCATAGTCGGCCACTATCTGCCTGACCACAGGCGAGGTGTTGGGCCTGCCTTCCGTGATAGGTTCGTTGGCGTTGTAGCGCGCCCAGTTCTGCGTGAGGACACGAATTCCGTAGTCATCGGCCTTCTCGTATACTTCCGTACCTGGAAAAGGTGACAGGAAGTGGAACCCGTACTGGACGCCATAGCCTTCAAACAGTTCTCTGGCCAGTGCCACAGTCATACGGGCCGTCTCGGGCGTTTCTCCAGGTAGCCCCAGGATAAAGGAGGCGAAGCTGTTGATCTTCGCTGCCGACGTGAGCTTCACAGCGGCCCTGATCTTCTCCAGTGTAATTCCCTTCTTGATCGTGTCCAGGATATCCTGGCTGCCAGATTCGATGCCGAAGACTATGAAGTTGCAGCCTGCCTCCCGCATGAGCTCCAGCAGCTCCCTGTTCAAGGTGTCTACCCGGGAATAGGCACTCCATTCGATGGAGATGTTGCGGCGAATCATCTCGCGGCACAGCGCCTGCGTGTGGCGATGATTGAGGGTGAAGGTATCATCCACAATGTTCAGACTCTCGAAGCCGAGGTCACGTTGGACCGACTCAATCTCATCCACCACTTGCTCAGGGTGGCGGAATCGCACTTTCCTGCCGAACATCTTGGGGGCGGAGCAGAAAATGCAGCCGTAAGGGCAGCCCCGGCTGGTGATGACCGAACAGGCAGCGCCAACAGCCCGGTATCTGGAAATCGGTAGCAAGTGGCGGGCAGGCAAGGGCAGCCGGTCAAGTTCCTGGACTGGCGGTCGGGGGCTTGTCTTGACCACTCTGCCGTTCTTGCGAATGAAGATCCCCGGGACCTGTTCAAGGCCGGTATTACTGTCTATGGCCGACACCACTTCGAGTACGGTCGAGTCACCTTCACCCACTACTATCACGTCTATCCAGGGTGCACGGTGGAAAGTATCTTCCGCGGAGAAGCTGACGTGTGGTCCGCCGATGATGGTGACTATGCGATGGTCGTACTCCTTGCAGACCTTGAGGATCCTGGCCGCTGCGGGAAAGCTCATAGTGACGCAGCCAGCACCGACTGCGTGGGGCTGGAACCGTTGCAGCTTGCGCCTTATCTTGGCTGCGCTGAGCTTGGATGTTAGCAGGTCAAGGATTTCGACTTCAATGCCGTGGGCCAGGAGCATGCCGGCCAGGTAGCTCAAAGACAGAGGCGGCATAGGATGCTCTTCGAGCGAGTAAGGGGCGGTTACTAGCAGGACTCGCACTGCTCTAAATTCTGTCTTTCACGTTTGTGAGTGTCCCTCCGTTCAACCAACTCGCACGTTCATGTGCTACAGGACGCAAGCCGGTGACTTGACAGAAGAGCGACACAGCCAGTACGGGCCAAGCTTCTCAAGGCGATTCCGCTGCCGGGCGAGTGTGTTGGCTTGCGACTGCCTGCCCTCCCGGGATGCCCGTGCCTGCGGCAGGACAACAATGTAGTCTTCACCGATTGGCCCTTTTTGCTTTCCGGTTGTGGCTATTATACCTGTTGGATTCCCTCGGTACAAGCTGACCACTGGACGCTTGGTGCTCGGAGTTCTGCCTGCAGCTACCCGCCCAGTTCCTCTACATGCTTGACGAAGTCGCCGACTGTTACGAACTCCCGCATCTTGTCAATATCTATCTCGACGTCAAAAGCGCTCTCGATGGCCACGATGATCTGGATCCAATGCAGAGAATCGATATTCATGTCCTTCAGCGCCGTGTCCACGGTTATGTCCTGCTCGTTTCCGTGAGTGACCTTGGCTATCGTTCGCTTCAATTCTTCCAGTACAGACACTGCAACCTCCTGGCGCCGTAGTCAAATCCCAAATGCACAGTCGATGCAAGACATTCGAGCAGCGGCTCGCCTGGCGACCTATCCGTGGTCGTTCGCTGAGTGGTTGTTCGCTGAAATGATTCTCTGCGCTTCCTCCAGTTCCGCCCGCAGTGTACCAACGAAGTCGCTCTCCACGGCCAGCTTGGCCTCGCTGATGGCAGCCGCAATCTGGTCGGCGCGGCTGCTGCCATGACCGATTACGGCCACGCCGTCTATGCCCCATACAGGAGCGCCTCCAGCCAGCTCGGCTGGGCTTACCAGCCTCATCAGTTCAGCGGTAAGGCTCTCGACCTCCGGTCCAGGCAGTTTGCCAGCCAGTTCCTTCTTGAGCCACTGGCAGATACTGGTACCCAGGCCTTCGGAGAACTTGAGCATTATGTTCCCAACGAAACCGTCGCAGACAATGACGTCGGCTTTTCCCAGCGGGATGTCCATGCCTTCGACATTCCCAATGAAGTTCAGGCCGCTTTCCTTCAGCAGCGAATAGGCCTCTTTCACTACCTCGTTACCCTTGCCTGGCTCGGTACCGACGTTGAGGAGTCCGACCCTGGGGCTGTCTATGCCGAGGAACTCCTTGGCAAACACGCTGCCTGTTACGGCGAAGTTCAGCATGTGACTGGCCTGGCAACCTACATTGGCTCCCATGTCAAGGACGAACGTGTTGGGAGCCAGTTGTATGAAGGGACCTCCGATGATAGGTCGGTCGACACCCGGCAGGGTCCCCATGTATCGAAGGGCGGCAACCATGAGGGCTCCTGTTGAACCAGCGCTCATCATGGCGTCCGCCTTGCCGGTTTTCACCATCCTGGCTGCCACGGCGACCGAACTCTTCGGCTTGCGCATCACAGCGACTAGAGGGTGCTCGCCATCTTTGATGACGTCGGGTGCGTCAACCACGTGAATGGGCAGACCGGTGAAATCCGATTGGCTGAGTTCCTTCTCAACAGTCTCTTTCGGGCCTGTAAGGAGGACCTCAACCTCCAACTCTCTGGCTGCCTTTACAGCTCCCTTGACGACTTCGGAGGGAGCATGATCACCTCCCATGGCGTCGACCGCTACCCTAACCAGGCCGGCCCTGTCGCTTGACTCCCTTTTGCGCGCCCGCGCCTGACCGCTTGAGCCTGCCCATGCACCTCTACCGTCTGCTCTGGTCATACGCAGCCCTCCTTCCGTACTCAGTCAGCGATGTCGTTGCCATCATTCCAGGTATGGCGCCTATGTCATATTCGTGAGAAACACTCGACGGCTGACGTGTCTTTGTGCTTGCCGAACTGCCGTGGCAGATCACCCCCGAGCCGATGGGCTGGCGACGCCATCGGACAGCCTTTGTGCCCAGAGAGGCTATGTCTGTATCGGTAACCCGCATTAACCTTCCGCGCCCCCATCCAGGTTTTCCCTAGCGATGATGGCCGCACCAAGTGCGGCAACAACCTGAGGCACTTCAGGTATGAGGACTTCGAACCCCATTTCCTCCTGTAAGATGCCGATCATTCCGCTGTTGAGGGCTATCCCACCAACCACGGTCACATCCCTCTCAATTCCGATCCGCTTGCACAGCGCCATCGTACGGCGCACGGCCGAGAGGAATATACCCGCAACGATTTCTGCCTTGGGCGTGGGTGGGACACGGTGTACGTGGGATATCACCTCCGATTCGGCGAACACAGCGCAGGTAGTCGAGATCTCAGCCCTTGTCTTGGCTTCCAGTGACAGGTTGGACATCTCTTCAAGAGACGTATCCATTAGCTTGGCCATCTGCTGCAAGAAGATGCCGGTGCCAGCGGCACATTTGTCCTGGTTGCCCCAATCGCTGAGCCGTCCCCGTCCATTTATCTTGACAACGGTGATAGTCTCGGCTCCCATGTCTATTGCCATGTGAGCCGAGGGAAAGAGATAGCGGACTCCACGTGCCAGGCAGGTGGTGATCGCCTTCGATTGCTGGCTGAACGAGACTGATTTCCCACCTACTCCGGTCGAGACAATATGCACAGTCTTGTCAAAGACCAGACCTGCCTGTTCAAGGACCTTGTCGACGGCCGCCATGGCGCTCGACTCGGCTGCGTCAGCGGAGGGTATGATACTGGAGCACAGGACACCGCTATCGTCCAGTACGACTGCTTTGGTGGTCACGCTGCCTATGTCTACACCTAGTGCTTTCACGGCTATATAGTAACGGGGACAAACATGATCAGCGGTCCTCCAGCAATTCAAAGAACCGTTCGAGCTTGTCTCTTATTTCCTCCTCGGAAGTGACGGTGGGGTCCACTATGTCGCAGTCCAGGGTGAGGACCGGTATGCCCAGTTCGTCAAGAGTGTCCTTGAAGAGCTTGATTGTGGCACAGGTGTGACGGCAGCCTACATCGGCATAGTACACTGCGCCATCGATCTTGTATTGCTTCGCGCTCTGGACAATGTTCTCCAGGGCCCTGTCGTCGAGTGGCCCATACATGCGCATCTCCGGCAGCAGGTATGATTTTCTGGCCACGCTCTCCAGGGGCCTGCTCGGATCGAGTCGCCCTTCCACCCAGTTGCAGAAGAAAGGCTCGGTCACGCTCACTGCCCCGTATTCCTGGGAGATCCTCTCCAGAAAGCCCATCAGGTACATGGGTGGCAGGAAGAGTGTCATCAGACGGAAACGCTCCCGAGGGACGGCACCCCTGCCGTCGCGAACCGCCTCAGTCAGTTCCTGGACAAGCGTTCGTAGATAGTCGGTTGCCTCTGGCCGTCCGGCGAACAGGTAGTCGATGGTTAGCAGCTCGAGGAAGCCCTGAGGGTGGAAAGGAGACGGGATAGCCTGACGCAGTCTGTTGATTTGGCGCAGGAGCTGAATCTGGGTGTCCATTTCGGCCACGATGCCAGATAGACGGTCCCAATCCATCTTGCGTCCGGAGTGCTCCTCAAGAAAGGCTACCATGTCCTCCAATTCGTGAACCAGGTAGTCCAACTCGACTTTGGAGCGTTGGAAAGGTCGGTCGAGGAAGAAGCCCGGGCAGTCGTTGATCTTCATTAGCAGCTCTCCGCTCTTTGCGGTGTTGTCGCAGACCATGTTGGACCAGAGCACCACATCGGGGCGCGGCAGAGCTTTGATGGCGAAGGCGCCAGCCAAACCGCGGTGCGGAGAGCATATCTCAGACGCTAGCCCAAGCTCAGCACCGGCAGCAAGCAGGTCGGCGCACTCGCCAAGGAATAGGGCGGTCATCCAGGAGGTTGTCTCCGTGTTCATGGGCTCGATACCCATGGCGTACATGATCTCGCTGGGAAAGAAGAGGGTGTGGGCGGCTATGAATCCACCGTCCTTTCTGGCATTGAGCAGGCGGTTGAAGTAATCGGCCAGCATCTGGTAATAGATTATCTCGCTCTGCCTCACCTTGGGCTGCGCCTTGCTCATCCGCAGCATCAGGCGGCAAGCACGCCGGAGTGAATCGATTCTGTTGCCCTTTTCCTCCACTAGTGTCATCTTTTCCTTGACTCCAGCATTTCCAGAAAGGCCTGCACTCTGGTCTGAATCTGTCCCGATCCCGATGTACCGTACTCAACGTCCAATGCCAACACGGGGATGTTCTGTGCCTTGAGCCTGTCTGTCAGAAGGGGCAGGTCGTGGGCATAGGGCACGCAATACCGGATAACCTGGCTGATGACGCCTTCCACCTTGAAGTCGTTGATCAGGCCGAGTATGCGGTCGAATCGCTCATCCGACGGGACCATGCGGGCGCAGGGGAAGTTGTTCAAGTATCGCCGTGAGATAGCCCCTAGCACGTTTCCTTTGCCATCGAGATGTACCGGGTCCGACCAGTACCTGGTGCTTGTGCAGAGTTCATCGGTCACCACCAGTCCGCCAATGTCCTCGATGGACCCGATGAATTCGGGATTAGTCATAACGCTTCCGGCAATCATCAGCCGAGCCCTACCGTGGTGCGAGATGCCCGATTTCGATAGCTCATCCAGAAGCTCCTTCAGGTATTGGTTGAACAACTCCTTCGGCATGCGGAAGCTTGCGTCCAGCACCTCCAGCGTCTCTGCTCCGGTGATGGGTGGGTTGGGCAGTTTTCTCAACTCGTAGAGAGCCTTCAGCAGCCTCCTGGACTCGTTGTATACGTCCACGGAGTTCTGCAGTGAGTCGTCGCTTATCTGGACGCCGAGGAATTCCTCCAGGCGGTCCTTGAGCTGTGCAACCTGACTGTAGTACAGGTCGTGTGCTCTCTGGGTATACTTGCGCGGCACTGTCAGTACATGGCCAAAGGGCGTGCCAACGTAGTGGCGCCAGAGGTCGAAGAGGCGACGGGCTCCGTCACAAGTGGATGCGCCCACCACGCCGTCCAGGAAATCATATGCTCCTCTGATTCCGAGTTGGAGGCAGCTTCTGGAAAAAGAACAGTTGTTGACATAGAAATAGGCGTTGCCGTCCTCGAGCTCTGTCTCCTGGGAGTGGCCGGTGATGCGGACAGGGAGTCCACCAGCCGCGTGGATGAGTTCTTCGGGTATGTAGGTACACAGCCAGCCAAAGACCTTCTTGCCCTGGGCCTTATGTTCAAGGATGTGGTCTGTCTTGGGAAATGCCTGATTGACGCTTCGAAAGCGCTCAAGTGCACGCAACGTGACGTTCTCTTGTGCGGGAGCATCCATTTTCATTGCTGAGGAGTATCTTGGCTCAGCCTCTGTACGGAAGCCTGGTACCAGGTCATATAGCCAGTTGGTACAGGGACAGTGGCTGAGGCCATCAGAAGACCGGTCCTTGGGATCGGAAGCTGGCTTGACATGAGGTGCTCACCATGCTCGGCACCGTGGCGAGCTGTCGTGCTTGGCATGCCTGTCCCACAATTCGGGCTTCATTATATACACCTGGCGTTGTCATTACAAGAGGCACAGTCCAGTGCGTCCTCGGGGCTGGGGCCTGGGCACGAGGGGCTTGGCAACCGTCCGACTCCCGACTGTCGCAGGAGTCCGTCGTACCATATGGCGCTTATGCACTGCCAACGTAGTCGCAATTATGAACCTGGGTTGTTGGTGCCGAGGAGAGAGAACAGCGCCTCGCTCGAAGAATGGCGGAATCGGCAACCGATCGTCTGTTGAAGTCTCTCGGCGTCGACAACGATTGGGTATTTCATGAACTCAACGCCGGCTGGAGACCTTGACTGTAAACGCAGCTTCCATGTAAGGGCTACCAGCAGGGACAGCAAGAACGACGGAAGGACAACGCAAGGCTTACCGGCCGCTGCCACCATTTCCTTGTATGTCACCCATCCGTCTCCGCCGGCATTGAAGACGCCCTTCTGTCTCTGTCGTAGCAGCAAGCATATAGCCTCGACCAGGTCGTCCTCGTGGATGAACTGCCAGGGAGGATTGTGTCCCATCGGGCGCATCATGATCGGTGTGAACAGCACGTTGATGCCTGCCACGCCGGCTTGCGGTCCCACCACCGAGCAAGTGCGCACGATGGTAGTGCAGATGTCAGGCTGTTGACTGCCGAAGTCCTGGAACATCTCATCAACCTGCGCCTTCTGGCAACTGTAGGAGAAGTTCTTATTCGGACTCAGGGGCGCATCCTCCGGGATTGGCAGGGGGTTTCCTGCATTTGCCCCGTAAACGGTGTGGCTGCTCATATAGTAGACCTGTTCCACTGCAGCCTGCCGGCAGGATTCGAGGAAATTTCGCGACCCATCTATGTTGATGTACTGGGCGCCGGTTTGGTCACGGGTCGGCTTGACCACGAAGGCCAGGTGTGCCGCCGTATCAACTTCGTTTTCGGTCAGGATGTCTGCGAACGGCTCGCGTATGTCTCGATGATAGAACTTGAGCTTGCTCGATTCGGCTCCCGGTGGCTTGATGTCGATGCCAATGATACTCTTCACATCCTCCTGCTCGTTCAGCTTTTGCAGCAACTGGTTGCCGATGTACCCCGAGATGCCCGTGACAAGAACGTTTTTCATGCGCCTGTTCCCTCCGGTTCGTCTTGGCGGGGCTGTGGCGGCCAGGTCAACCTAAAGCCCGCTCGCGGGTGGCCCCAGAAGCACCCCTTTTTTTAGCGGACAGTATGAACCACTTGGTGATATCTGTCAAGGCTCGTCGTGTGGGTCATCGGCTGTGCTGGAGGGTTGGCTGGGGAGAGGGTAGTCCGTGAAGAGAGGCCATAGGGCGGCGCTCGATCGCAGCCCGACCCGTATGCCGGCGGTCCACCAGGCTTCGCTGCGACCAGCCCGTCAGAAGTCACCTGGCTCGGCCGACAACAGAGCACATGGATGGCCGTCGTGCTACCTTCTTCGATGCGCTTGCGTAGCACTTCGTTGAGTCGTTCTCATGCCTTGCTGGTCACTGCGCCGGCCCATCCGGTACCCCTGCATCTCCTGCAGCGAGTTGTGTCTGCGTATTTCCCTTCCGTACGCTTTCTGCCCGTGCCGCCGCAGTCTGTACACTGCACGAAATCGCTTGGAACGAACACGAATCCAAACCCGTCGCATGCCACGCAGGTTTTCCAGATGCGGACAGGCCCCCGGGCTGACACCTTTCCCTGGCCTCTGCAGTATCGACATGTTCTCTTGGCGAACCTAGCCATCTCAAGCCCTCCCCGCCCTCGGAGTCCTCCTCCCTACCGGGCTTCCACTCATAGTTGACCTGGTTCTGTTCCGACAGGCGTCCCTCGGGTTCGCGTGCGTGGCCTGCTGACCCCTGGGCCTTCTCGTGCCGGTGCCCACTCGCCTCCTGGCGGGTGCTGCTTCGAGCAGCGGCTGCAAACGGACGCTCCTATGTTGCACCACTCCACCCGAAGGTCTCCCTCTCGACCAGGCATCCCTGAAAAGCTCGATGCCGTCGCCGCGCCAACGTCGCCCGCGGCGGCTCGCGTACAGCGGGGGCTACGAAGGGTTGGGCGCCATGATCAGGTCACCCCGCTTTGAGGGCCTTGGTGAATTCATCCAGACTGATGGCCGGCATGGTCAGAGTCTGGAGGGTGCCCCTGGCCCCCAGTTCGACTGCCACCTTAGCCACAGTCTCATTGTTCGGAGCCTCTATGATGTTTACAAAGTCATACGGGCCCATCAGTACATACTGCGTGATTACCTTGACCCCCATAGCCTCGACTTCCTTGTTCACCTCTCTTATCCTTCCGGGGTTCTCCTTTATGGTCTTTCTGCCTTCGTCCGTGAGATTTGTCAACATGACGTACACAGCCATACCGCCACCTCCTCACCAGATTGAGTTTGAGCCGCAGCCCCTTCGTTAGCCCCCTTGAGACCGAAGGAAACTCTGTCGATATACGGCGAACCCAGGCCAGGACCCGAATAGAAGCAAGAGGTGCATGTTGTTTCCGCTCTGGCGAATATGATGCAATCGTCGAGAAATGAGTCTGCGAAGATGCGCAGGCGTGGAGTACATGTTATAGTCTGGTCTGGGGTTTGTCAAGGCCCTTTGTCCCCCAAACAGGCTAAGTGGCGCATGCCGAGCTGGACTCACGTGGCCCGCAGATTGTAGGGAATGAATCTGGTGTAGGGGAGTCGGCAGGGGATCACAGGTCAGACATGGCGGACTGGAGCAGCAATACTGGCTCAGGTCACCGTCGGTTTGGCTTTGCCAGGTAATACCCCACGCCGGCTTTGGTGCGGATGAACTTCGGGTGGGCGGGGTCTGCTTCCAGTTTCTCACGAAGTCGGCGGATGTGTACCCTGAGGCTGTTGGTAGCGCCTTCGTAGTTCTCGCCCCAGACCGCTTCCGCCAGGCTAGAGTGAGTTACCACGTGACCCGCATTCTTCATCAGGTGATGAAGAATATGTCCCTCCGTCGACGTGAGACTGATCTCCCTGTCAGCATAGAAGAGCTCTCGTGTCGAGGGGTCGAACCGCAGCGGCCCGCAGACCAGTTGAGTGGTGGCTCCCGGGACACCCTGCCTCCGTGTCAATGTCTTTAGCCTCGCCAGAAGCTCTAGCTGTCTGAAGGGCTTGACCATGTAATCGTCTGCTCCCCACTCGAGCCCCTTGACTATGTCGGCCTCCTCCGACTTCACAGTTAGTATGATGATCGGAAGGGAAGAGAACAGGCGAACACGCTTTAGTACCTCGAAGCCACTTATGTCCGGAAGCCCCAGGTCGAGGATGACGATGTCTGGTGTTTCGCTTTCCACCAATTCTATGCCTCTCTCTCCCAGATGGGTGGAGACAAGCTTGGCTTGAGGCCAGCGCATTTGGAGCGCCAGGGAGATGGTCTCCACGATGTTCTCATCGTCCTCTATCAGAAGAACCTTCATTGTGTTCCTTTCTCTTTCGGCATCTGCTCAAGGTGGATAGCGGATAGCAAGCCGATGAGGAACCCGCCCCCAGACTGCCCCTTTTGTTATTCGACATACCCCGTCCCCGGCGCGGCCTCACCAGGCCTCAGATGCAGTCTCTACAACCTGGCGCTTGCAACTCGCAAGACCAGGGGGACGCCGGGGAAGAGAATGCCAACATGGTCCTTCGAAACAGGGCTGCCGCTTTGCCTGCTGACCTCAGGTTCTGGACGTGCTGGGCCTTGAGGCAACAACGCGCTAACAGTATAGCACCTTTCCTGGGCTTTTTGTAAACTGGGTGTCTGCCTGGCTCTCTCGGACATGCGCCGATTCCAGGAGTCACCGGGGCTGCGCCGGTCCCTGAGATGAGGTCACCCGTTTGACCCTGTGGCTGAGCCCTCTTTCCAGTGGACCAGGGTTGGCTGGCTTTCAGTGGTGGCGCACTGCGGCCGCGATGGAGGAGCCCGGCCGTGAGATGCGGCATGCAGTCCAGGGACCCCAGGCAAGTCCGAGTCGTTGCGGTTCGCACTGTGCGAGGGTATGATTCTTCTTGGGCCGCACAGGCGGTGTGTGAGGAAGGAAATGCGAATCCTTGCGGTGGATATCGGCACCGGAACCCAGGATATACTGGTATTTGACAGCTCCAACGCCGTGGAGAACTGCGTCAAGATGATAATGCCCTCCCCCACTGTTGTTGTGGCTCAGCGGATAGCGCGGGCCACGGTCTCGGGCCGGCCTATTCTGCTCACTGGAGTGACTATGGGCGGTGGGCCAAACAAGAAGGCGCTGTCCCGTCACACGGGGAATGGGCTGGCAGCCTATGCGACGGTGGAAGCGGCGCTCACGTTCCACGATGATCTGGACGCGGTGAGGGAGATGGGCTTGACAGTTGTGGCCGCTGATGAGATACCTCGGCTCCCTGACCTGGAAGTCATCGGTCTGAAGGATTTGGATATGCAGGCCATCAGGCGGACTTTGGACGCATTCGGAGTGGAAAACAGCTTCGATATGGTGGCCGTCGCGGTCCTAGACCATGGGTTTGCACCACATGGGATGTCGAATCGGCTTTTTCGGTTCAGTCACCTCAGGGCTGTGGTGGGCCAACGAAACGAGTTAATGGCGTTCGCCTATCTGGCTGATGAACTGCCTGACTACCTTACCCGAATGAAGGCCGTAGCCGGCAGCGTCGATGTGGATATTCCAGTGCTTCTGCTCGACACAGGAGTAGCTGCTGCCCTGGGTGCACTTCGGGACAGTGAAGCGTCGCGGTATGACGATCTGGTGACAGTCAACGCAGGCAACTCGCATACCATTGCCTTTCATCTTCACGGTCCCTCTATTGAAGGCCTGTTTGAGCACCATACAAATCTCCTTAATAGCGCCGATATGGATCTCCTGGTTGGGAGCCTGGTGCGCGGCTCGCTGTCGAATGAGGACGTGTACCGGGCCGGCGGACACGGAGCAGTGGTCATCAACGGACACGAATGCCGGTTCCGCGTGGTGGTGACGGGACCACGCTGGCACATAATGGCCAGCTCTTCGCTTGCACCCCGCAGGGCGGTTCCATATGGGGATACCATGCTTGCCGGCTGTTATGGTCTGGTCAGCGCTTGTGCCCAACGCATTGAAGCTTGGCGCGACGAAATCGAGCGCGTGCTCTCCGCGGCGTCAAGGTGACCTGTTACCTTCCTCCTTGACCAAGGAGGTCATTGACCGGTCTGTCAACAGCCGGGTTGGCCCGGATGGCCGCAACACCGCTGCCTTGTCTTCAGCTTGGTGAAGTTGTTCCGAACCACAAGGTGGAGTTTCTTGCTGAGTGGCATGGGAACCGACATATTGGTGAAGAAGGACCTGATGTTGGGGCTGGCCTTTTCTTTCTCTTGCGTACGACCGGTCTTGTTGTCTTTGTCCTCCATCTGCCCCACCTCCCACAAAACCAGGATAGCACCGCAGCCTGAAGGTGGCATTGCGCTCTAATGTCCCTACGCCTGCCGTTTGGCGGCTACGGTTATGTTGCATTGCCGTGGAAAGTGTTCGAGGTTGGTCTCAAGCGCCTAATCCGTCCCGTCCACGGCATTTCGTCACAGGACCTCCACGACCTTGTTCTTGCTTCTGGCGCCCCTGGTGATCCTGAGTCGGGCTTCGGGCACCCCCATGTGCCTTGCCAGCAGTCTGATGACTGCTGCGTTGGCTCTCCCTTCAATTGGGGGCTCTTTGACCTTTACGGTATAGCGGTCGCCTTCTTCGATGATCTCATCCGTCTTGGAGCTGGGTTTTACTCTTATGTGGATCTTCATGTTGCGAGTTGCCTGGGCGCTTCAGGAGATCGCAAAAAGAGTGGGGGCTCCATACTGGAGCCCCCGATTTCTGCCTATCTTCAAGTGAGCTTCCCTCACATATCGGGCTCGCTAGAGCCTTCATCCGCTACCTTTCCGTAGCGTTTTCCTCCCTATTCAATTGTTCTCCTTTGAGCTCTACCCAGTGAAGGTGCTCCTCTCTAGCCAATTGGATCGGCCGTGGTCGTAGTATAACCTTCTGGGGGCTGCTTGTCAATAGCCTGTACTCGGCGACGCTGTCATTCCGGCCCTCCAGTGTGCAGCCCAGGCCCAGTCCGATCGTCGTACAGGACTTGACTTTTGTGCAGCCGTGCAAGAATAATGACATCTGGTAGGGTGAGACCAGACGGCAGGCGGTGAAAGGGGCAAACGCTGGCAAACCGGGGGACGCGAAGTTACGGGTCTAAGGCTGTTGGGCTATGATGGCTGGAGTGCCACCGCGAGTCGGCGGGTGGCAGCGTCTTTCATATAGGTCGGCTGCTTCCCGAATCCAGGTGAGCTCGCATTGACTACGGGAGGGGATAGCGGAAAAGGAAAGACGAAAGGGGGCAACATGAAGAGGAATCTGGCCAAGGCAGCAGGGCTGGTGGTGCTGACTATAGTGATGGTCTCTGTCCCAACGCTGGCTGGATGTGGTGAGGCGGGCGGCGCCAACACGGTGGTCATCGGGTTCCTGGGAGATTTCACCGGGCCAAGTTCGGCTACGTGTCTGCAGCTGCAGAAGGGCATTGCCGACTACATCAGTGTGATGGAACGGGATGACCCGATACGTGACGTGGACATAAGGGTGATCACCTACGATAGCAGGCTCGACTATTCCAGGGTCAAACCCGGGTATGTCTGGCTGACAGTTCATGGTGCAGACATAATCATGGACTACAACGCTATCTACACACTCTCTCTCATATCGAGCCATCAGCGGGACAAGATTCCGTCTTTCTGTTTCAATAGCATGCGTGAGGTCATGGGTGAAGACTACATGTACGGTTTCAGCGTTGACTATCAGACGGAGGCGGAGGCCATTGCCGAGTGGCTGTTGCAGGAATGGGCAGACAGTGGAGAAACCAGGCCAATCAAAATCGGTCACGTCGGGATGGCTGGTATGGTTTCGGACACCGAGGTCGGCGGAACGCTCGAATCGCTGGGTGAGACTACCTATGCAGGTGAAATGGAGGTCTACAGGGAGGCTGCTCCGACCGGAACGACTACCTGGGCAGCTGAGGTTGGCCGCTTGAAGGCCTGTGACGTAATTGTGGTGAACGTCGTCGGTCCGTCTATGTCCACCTTTCTGAATGAGGCCATAAACAGAGGCTACCAGGGTGAGTTTCTTGGCACGACCATATCCTTCATGGGCTTCTGGGACCTGGTGCGGGCCAACATTCCACTGAACGAGGTTGACGGGGTTCGTGCCATACACGCTCAGATGTTGTGGACGGATGATTCGACCTTCATGCAGCAGCTTGCAGCGGATCTCGAAAGTTGTCGCCCCGGCGAAGCTGCAGAGCTGAAGAAGGGCACCAGCTATCCGTCCGGGTATCTGTTTGCCATGATCCTGGTTGATACGATCAGGAGGGCTGCTGAAGCGGTGGGGCCTGACAACGTCGATGGCCCAGCACTAAACGATGCAATGAAGACTATAGACCTGGACGTTGACGGTTGGGGCGAAGCCTGGCAATGCCACGAAGGCACCAACATCCTGCACCGGCAGTTCAGAGTGATCGAGTACAGGTATGCTCAGGATGACTGGTTCCAGGTGGAGGGTGGAGGCTGGTTCCTGCCTGCGGCAATGGTAGAATAGCCCTGCGGCTGAGATTGGCACCTTAGCGGAGCTTTCAGGGGCCCGGCCACGGTGGCCGGGCCCCTTACTGTTGTCTCAGGTGGCTAGCTGGCCTTTTGGACCTGGACCAGGCTGGTGTTGTAGGGAAAACCACCGCCAGGCGCATATTCGTCGCGTGTAAGAACATTAGGGCTGCCTGCCTGGTCGCGGCCTGCCTCGTCGGGTCTGTACCAGGCACCTTCCTCCAGGGCCACCACGCCCGGCATAATGCGTTCGGTTACAGTCGCAAGCACAATTGTCTCCCCCCGATCATTGAAAACCCTTACCTTCTCACCGTTGTGTATGTTGCGGGAGTCGGCATCGGCAGTGCTAATCCACAGGCTCTGCGGTTCGAGTCCGCCTAGCCACGGGTTGTTATCGAAGCAGGAGTGTGCCCTTGAAACATGGTGCACGGTCACAAGCTGCAAAGGATACTTCTCGGTCAAAGGGTCTGTCGGCCCCTCCCAGGGCTCGATGTATTTGGGAATCGGCGGGATATCTGCGTTGTCCAGGTCTGCAATACGCTGGCAGTAGATTTCGATCTTGCCGGAAGGGGTTGGGAACGGGCTGTTTTCCGGATCCTCGACCTGTCGCTGGAAAGAGATCTGCGGACCCGGGACCTTGATCTTGTGGACGCCAGCCCGCTTGAATCCGTCAAAGTCGGGGACCTCTGGAGTCACGTCACCCATTCCCTGCACGAGTTGGAGGACTGCTTCCTCTTCCGCCATGTCGAATAACGGATCACGTATACCCAATCTGCCTGCCAGGTCGCGGCATATCTCAAAGTCGGACTTCGCCTCACCCAGGGGCTCGACGACCTTGTTCATGTATAGAAAATACGGCCCGGAGAGCCACGGCCGGCCGAAATCGTTCCTTTCCCAGATGGTGGTGATCGGCAGCAGGATATCGGCGAACCTGGCGGTAGCAGTCATGAATTGTTCATGCACGACGATGAAGTCGAGTTTCCTGAGCGCCTGCACCCCTTTGTTGATGTTTGGAAACTGGTTCAGCGGGTTGGCGAAGGCCACGTAGGCCATTCTGATATCCGTTGGGTAACCCCCGGCGGTGCCCTGGAGGATAGCTTCCCACAGGCGGCAGCAGTGTGGCTGATTGCGAAGGCGGCCGCGGACATCTAACGCTTTTCGCTGCGACGCATAGTCCCCGCCTTCGACTGCTGCAGAGAAGGCCGGAGGCACCATCGGGCCCACGGGTCCTCGCTCGAATCCGGCAGCGCCCCCACCGTGGACGCCCACGTTGCCGGTCATGACGGCCAGGGTGGAGGCGGCACGATGGTACTGCTCGCCGAAGGCGGTGCGACCCGGGGCGTAGCCTGGAATAAGGGCTGCTGGCTTGGCGGTGGCATATTCGCGCGCCAGTTCGGCAATCGTCGTAGCGGGGACACCGGTCCTGGCTTCGGCCCAGGCCGGCGTTTTGGGAACGCCGTCCTCTGCCCCTGTGACATACTCCTTGAATCTGTCAAAACCGACGGTGTACCTGGAGATGAACTCCTTGTTGTAGGAGCCTTCCTGAATCATGACGTAGGCCATAGCTACCATCATGGCGGCATCTGTTCCTGGCCTGATTGGAATCCATCTGTCCGCCCAGGTAGCCGCGGTGGCCGTGTACCTGGGATCCACGACCACGACCCTGGCGCCGGCTTCCCTGGCCTTGGCAAGATAGAAGCTGGTGTTGGTGCTGTAGACAGATGTGGCCGGGTTGAGGCCCCAGAGGATTATCAACCTCGAGTTGGCCAGATCGTCCCTGGTGTGACCAGTGGTGAGGGTGCCGTATGTGGCTCTGGAGGCGAAGACAGATGCCTCGGCCGAGGCCCCACCCCAGGCGGATGTGTAGCCGCCGAAACTGCGCAGCAGTTGGCGCAGGGTGAGCGTGCCGTTGTGCAGATTTCCTGCGCTGCCGGAATAGGTCAGCGCCAGGATAGCTCTTGGGCCGTGGGTCTCCTTGATGCGCAGCAGCTCAGCTGCCACCGTGTCCAGAGCCTCGTCCCAGGAGATTCGCTCAAAACGACCTTCGCCGCGTGTGCCGGCCCTCTTCAACGGAAAACGCAGTCGTTCAGGTGAGTAGACTTGCTGTCGAAAAGCCCGACCGCGGGCGCAGGCCCGCAGTTGGGGTTCCTCGCCGTCGTCGGTCTCGACCCGCACGGCCCGACCGTTGGTGACATGTACCTTGAGGACGCATCGACCTCCGCAGTCATAGCAACCGCCCGTCGCTACGACTTTGGACCCGCTGTCAGGGTAGCTCGATTCTGGTGCGCTCATTGTTTGCCTCCAGGCACCGAGACGACGCTCACTCTCTGAGTGCTCGTACCAGGTCGGGGTGTGCCTTGTTGAACTCCATCAGCCTGCGGATGGCCCTGGCTGCTCCCCGCATGGACAGGAAGAGAGGGAATCCGGCTTCGATGCAGAGCTTTTGCGTTTTGAGGGAGGGCAGCCAGGAGTCTTCATTGGCTATGAAGTGAATCACGGTGGCCACGGGCAGGCGACAGTCCCTGGCTGCAGCGATCATAGGGCCTGCTCCAGTGGCCAGCACCCAGTCGCGGATCGTACCCGGGAGCGAGTCAACGGCGTAGTGGAGTATCAGTGAGTGCAGTTCGGGCCAGTCGTCCAGCGCTGCCACAAAATCGCCGATTCCACCGTCACCTCTTGAGTAACGGACCTGGCGGACGGCTTCCTCCCAACCAGACATTCCAGCGCTGTTGAGCAACCGCGCCTGTTCGATGCCAAGGAGAGGGCTGGCGTCGAATGGGTTACGGATCATGCTGCCGGCCAGGGGAATGACCCCTTTCAGTTTCTCTCTCATCTCTGGTGGAACTGTCGGCAGCCTGAACCCGGCCCGCTCCAGTTCGTCGCTGGCCAGCAGGCTGGCACCGCCGCCATTGCCGATTGCGCAGGTGTTGAATCCCTCAGGGGGCTTCATGCGCAGCAGTGCCACCAGCATGTCTACCATCTCGTCCACCGTATGTACTCTGATGACGCCGAGTTGCCTGAGCAACCCGTCCCAAGCGGCGTCTGTCCCGGCGAGGGCGCCGGTGTGTGAAGAGGCGGCCCTCGTCCCACCTTCGGTGTATCCCCCCTTGTAGATTACCACTGGCTTGGCTGATGCTGCCCGATGTAGCACCTGGCGCAAGTGCTGCGGGTCCGAGGTACCCTCGATGTATGCGGCGATTACCTTGGTCTCGGGGTCGTCGGCCAGGTAGTCCAGCAGGTCGCACTCGTTGATGTCACAGGCATTTCCATAGCTGATGGCTTTGCTGAAGTAGAGTCCGCGCACCACCGCGCTGCGGATGATGAAGGTCGTATTGCTGCCGCTCTGGGAGATGAGGCCTATGGGGCCTGCCTCCAGAGGGTAGTTGAGGCAGAAGCTGAGCCTGGACTTCGGGCAGTAAATGCCCATGCAGTTGGGGCCCAGGATGCGGATGTTGCTGCTGCGGGCAAGGTCGACGAGCCTCTGCTGAAGCTCGATGCCTTCCGGCTCGCCGGTCTCAGCGAAGCCGGCGGTGAAGAGCTGAAACACCCTGGCTCCAATGTCGCGGCATTCTTCCAAGATGCTTGGGGTCTCCGAGGCGGGAACGCAGGACACCACATGGTCCACCGGTCCTGGGATGTCCCGCAGGCTGCGGTAAACGGGAAGCCCCAGGACCTCCCCACCCTTGGGGTTGACCGCGTAGACCTTCCCAGGGAAGCCCAGCGTTTGGAGCGGCTCGATGTAGTACTCGTTGATCCACCATCGCATCGGGTCTGTGGCGGCACCGACCAGCGCCACTGAGCGGGGATGAAAGACATACTCCAGCGGGTGTTGCTGTCCTTTGCCTGATGCCAGGGTGCTCATGCCTGCAGCACCTGCAAAGCGTGCGCTTCTCGGCGTTTCAGGAATTCAGCAGAATTTCGCATACAGGGTGCCGACAACGTTCTCGCTCAATTGTGCGCCACCCCAGAGATGATAGCTAGCTCAGCCCTGGCTTGTCAAACGGGCCTATGCAAGGCATACCAGTCTTCGAACTCAGGGCAGGTGAGGCGGTGGGTGCGACGCTATGGTGCTCAACGTGACGGAAACGGTGGAGTATTACGCCTGTGCGGCCAACTTCATGGTTATGGCGTCGGGGTCGCAGACAACCGCACATAGACCGCACCCAAAACACATCCCCTGTCGACCGTCGCCTTCAGCTTCTTGCCGGTTGAGGGCTTCGCCATCTCTATTGCATCAAAAAAGCGCCTCTCCACGCACTCCTGGCAGCCGGTACACAGCCCCTGGTCTATTCTTGCTCGAAAGCGGCTTTTCTCCAGTATCTGGCCTATGGTGCCAAACCTGAGGCCCGCGTTGAAGATGGCGCAGCAGTCGCGACAACAGTTGCATATCTCGTTGAGGCGTGGGGACACGGCGAAGGGCCAGGTGTGGATCAGGCCTGCATCTTCGGCTTGCCGGGCAATCACAATCGCCTCCTCCGCGGTTATCTTGCGGCCGGCGCCCCGGCTGATTGCATATTCGGCCCCTCTGTTGAACTGAAGGCAGTTGTCCAGCGGGTCGTCACACCTGCGCATTGACCTGCGGCACGTGCACGGGACCACGGCGATGGGGTCTGCTCCTTTGATCAATTCCGCCACATTCTCTTCGGGTAGAAACTCGTCGGCGGGGAGGCCGTGGCTCATCTCGATCGCCTTCAAAGCTGGCAAGACCCGGATGTAGTGAACGTATGAATCTGTGGGAATGGTGGCCATGCTTGGAAGCCACTCGGTCTCATAGAAGTCTTTCCAAAGGTCAAGAAGCTCAGTATCGACCCATTTGTCCGCGCTGGACAGGTTGGAATCGTGCAACTGCGTCACGTCACGTGCCAGCCGAAGTCCTTTGCTGGAGGAGATGACCAGCCCTTTCTCCAGGAATTCCTGGAGCTTACCCCGCACGTCTGTTCATCCAGGCCCGATTGCCGGGCCAGTTCAGGAGGTTCCGCTGGCAACTGCAGCAGCAGGGCTGCTTCCTCAGCGGTGACGAGCTTCTGCAGTATTCGCCTGAATCTTTCCGAATGCGGGAAATTGAGCCTTTCCATCAGCGGCGCATAAGGATCGTCTGTTGTCACAGCACTCCTCCTCGAGTCATGGTGGTCCCGGCTTCATCTGCGTTTGCTCAGCTTGAACCACGGGTGGAAACTGATGATACAGTCGGCGCGAAGTGTCTTGTTTGCTGCCATGTTAAGGGTCATGTTCACGGCAGTAAGGTAGTCAGCCAGGCGGTCTGGGAGAAGGAAGTGTTCCCGCACGTATCTTCGACCTCTCTGCCCCATGAGTTGACCCAGTTGCGGGTTGTCCAGCAGCTCAACGACCCTGCGGGCCGTTTTCTTTGGTGACTGGTAGAAGTAGCCATCATAGCCCGCCCTTATCTGGAGGGGGATGCCGCCGACGTCGGCGGCAATCACCGGCTTTCCTTTCCACAGCGCCTCGGTTATCACCAGTCCGAAGCCCTCTCTGGTTGAAGGCTGCATCACTACGCTTGCCGCCCGCTGAAGTGCATTCACGTCTCGGTAGTTCTCGAGTCGGTCCGACATTTGAAGGTTGAGCACGTGGACGTCCTCGCAGCTCTGAGTCTCTTCGTAGACTGCGGCCAGAATTCGCTCTCCCTCCGGGTCGTCAGCGGCCAGGCCGCCTGCCAGGATAAGCTGACATTCCTTCTGCTTTCTGACCTCACGGTAGGTGGCGATGGTCCTGTCAAGCCCCTTCCATGGATCGAATCTGCCGATTTGGACAATGGCCGGCGTTTCGGGGTCAATGTCGTACTTGGCGAGTACCCTGTCTATCTCTTCTTGACTCAACTCTCGGTTCTTCTCGGACAGGGGATCGATGAACGGTGGGATGATGAACTTGGGGAGCGGCCACTGCGAGACGACGTAGTGCGCTGCTGAGAAGATGGCGGCGTCATAGTGCTCCGCCCAATCGGTGAGGAATCCCCAAAGGACCGGGTTGTCTCTGAGCGTGACCTCTTCAATATCTATGTGGCATCTCCAGATCCAGGTCTGCCCAGGCGTCTTGAGATAGCGAGTCAGACCCAGCGGTTGCGGGTCATTTACGTCCACCACGTCTGGGTGATAGTCGATAAGATTGCTCCTGGCGCATTCCTCGAGCGTGCCAAAGTAGGTTTGCTCCATCTCCGGGGTGAATATGCCGCTACGGCCCTGCAGCAGGTTGTGCAGGTTCTTGGTGCACTCGAAGTATTCCTTGTTTCCCGCAATGACCTTCCATTCGGCCTCGACATGGAGATCATTGAGGAACGGGATGGCACTGTAGAGCATCTCGGCTACGCCCCCGCCCTGGGCAGTGGCATTCAATGCCAGAATCTTCAAGCCCTCCGTCTGCCGGGCTACCGTCAACAGTCTCTCTATTCTTTCTCCGCCAACGATGGGGACATAGGCCTCCAGGGGCGGTGCCGCGAAGGGGCGAAAGTCCTTTCTCTTACTGTAGACCGTTCCGTCTGGCAATAGGGTGCTTTGAGCCGTGTCTACCATGGGAGTCCTCGATGTCACGCTCGCTGTTCTTATTGGCGGTCAGCTCCATTTTATGGTAGTCGATAGGCATCGGCAAGTACCACGTGGTTCTGGTGCTGGTGGCCCTTGCCTGACAGAGGTCTTGCCCAGGAAGTGGCTGTGGATGGCCTTTGAAGCAGCTTGTGGGGCTACAGTTCCCAGAAGCTGAACAGCTTTCCGTAGTCGATGACGGAGCTCATGGCGGCGTTCTCCGTCTCGATACCGGCTTCTTCGACGGCTGCTACGGGGTTCAGGCCACCTATGAGGATGAGTCCCACCCTGTTCGGTTCCACGGAGACTTCGCAGACGGGTTCTCCTGTGTTGCCTACGATCACCGGGCCGGCCAGGTGTGCCTCTGTCAGCCTGGCTATCACTGCCTCGGCCAGCGTGCGACACTGTGCGGGTATTTCTCTGAAGTTGGCCAGGATTTTGCCGTCGCCGGCTGTGGCTGCGCTACGTACGCTAGTCATTCTGCCCCTGATGAATATCCCGGACGGGTCGAGTGAGCAGCCAGCGTAGTGAATGAGTTCCACGAAGCGCAAGGGCTCGTGGTTTCGAATCTGAAGTATACCCCCAAACCTTGAGTCCAGTGGAACGCCGGCCTTGAGCAGAATCCCATTCACCACGATACTACACACGGTGACAAAGCCGATCTTCCCTTTGGGGACGATGGCTTCCCCGAGCGATTCACCTTCGTTCGCCACATAAACAAGGTCGCTGGTGCATATGCCAGCCTTGAATACTTTCTTCATCGCTCTCAGTGCGTGGGCGAACTTGTCTTGGGCAATGAAGGAGGCGTTGATCGGCACCAGTCCACTTCGCGTCTCCCAGTTGAACGTCGTGCGGAAAGCCAGGTCCTCGATGCGGTGAATGACGAAACCGACCTTGTCACTCACCAGGGCGTTCTCCAATTCTTCCGCTCCCGACTGCGTGATGACCCTGCCGTCCCGTCCCGTGGCACGGGTCAGTCCCCGCTCGTCCATCAGCTTCAGATGGTATCTGACTGCTCTTTCGGTAAGGTCGATGCCGTAGTCCTTCAACTGGCGGGCGATCACCCTGGCACCAAGCGGCTCGGTTGCCTCGCTCAGTATCCTGAGGATGGCAACTACTTTCCTCTCCACCTCGACGCTACTTGAACCGATCATTCACCCTGTCTGACGGGGCCGCCAGACGCAAGCGGAACCCCTTTGCCTTTTCTTGTTCTCGAGTCTTCCTCGCTGCCGAGGTGCCAATAATCGTACCCGTTATTCCCCTGTCGGCCAAGTCCTGACCTCGCGAAGTCACTTGCGGATTCTGGGCGTTGTGCCGCTCTGTATCTCATACAGCGGCTAGAACCACCCGCGCAGCCTCATGGCCTCAACCACGCGCCCAACAGCAACGACGTAGGCAGCCTGCCGCATGCCTATGCCGTACTCTCTCGAGGCACTCAGTACTGAGTAGTAAGCAGTGGTCATTTTCTTCTCCAAACGCTCGTAGACCTCATGCTCTTCCCAACAGCACATATTGAAGTTCTGCACCATTTCGAAATATGAGACTGTTACTCCGCCGGCGTTGCACAGGAAATCAGGTATCACGTGGACATCATTCCTGTGGAGTATGTCATCGGCCGGTGGCGTCGTCGGGCCGTTGGCCAGTTCGGCGACAATCTTGGCCCTGATCTTGGAAGCATTGTGTTCAGTGATGACGCCTTCCAGGGCGGCAGGGACGAGTATGTCCACTCCGAGTTCCAGGAGTTCCTTGTTGGAGATGTTTTGAGCGCCCGGGAAATTGACTACGGAGCCCGTCTCGGCCTTATGTTCCGTCACTACCTGTGGGTCCAGACCTTCTTTGTTAAATATGCCTCCTTTACTGTCACTGGCAGCCACCAAGTTGCACCCAAAGATCTCCTTGGACAGCTGCGCTGCAAAGTGGCCCGCATTGCCGTAGCCCTGAATAGCGATAGTAGCTTTGCTGAGGTCTACCCCACATGTTTTGGCGGCTTCACGGATCACGTGCATGCCCCCGCGGGCCGTTGCATCCCCGCGTCCCGCGGAGCCCCCCAGGCACAAAGGCTTGCCGGTTATGCAACCGAACTGGTTCTTGCCGGCAATCTTTGAATATTCGTCCATCATCCATGCCATGACCTGAGGGTTTGTATAGACATCAGGGGCCGGGATATCTTTGTCGGCGCCAACGAACAGGTAAACGCCCTGTATGTATGCCCGGCTTAGACGTTCCAGTTCTGATTGAGAGAGTTCCTTGGGATCACAAATGACGCCGCCTTTGCCTCCACCGAGAGGCAGATCAAGCAGGGCGCATTTCCATGTCATCCAGGCAGCCAGGGCTCGCACGGTGTCAATGGTTTCCTCGGGGTGGAACCTGATCCCTCCCTTCGTCGGGCCCTTGGCATTGTTGTATTGCACGCGAAACCCCTGGAATACGCGGATCGTGCCGTCGTCCATTCGCACTGGCAGCGATACATGGAGCTCGCGCATCGGAACCCTGAGAATTGCATGTGCGTTAGGATCCAACTTCAGTATCTCCGCACATGTGTCTATCTGTTGCTGTGCAATCTCAAATGGGTTTTGGTCTTGCATCTTTCATTCTCCTCCGCTTGTTGTTTATATGCTCACAATGGTCCCTCTGTCCTGGAGATATTGTTTCACTTCCCGGATAGAGATATCACCGAAGTGGAAGACGGATGCAGCGAGGACGTTGGAGGCCTTGCCGGTGGCCACGGCTTCATAGAAGTGCTCCAGTGTTCCGGCCCCACCAGAAGCTGTCACCGGGATACTGACGGCCTCTGCCACGGCTCTGGTCATCTCCAGGTCGTAGCCGTCCCTGGTGCCATCCGCGTCTTTACTGGTCAGCAGAATCTCACCTGCGCCCAGCTCTTCCACCTTCCTCGCCCATTCTGCAATTTCAAGCCCGGTCCCTTCGGTGCCGCCCTTGACCACCACTTCAAGCCTGGGCAGGCTGCTATCTGGCGGATTCTTCCGCCCGTCAATGGCGATCACGATCCTCTGGGTACCGAATTGTCGGACCGCCTCCTTCACCAGGCCAGGGTTGTCTACTGCAGCAGTGTTGATGGAGACCTTGTCCACGCCAAGGTCAAACAGTTCTTTGATGTCAGCAATGTCCCTGATACCTCCGCCTACTACGAACGGGACGGTAGCTGCTTGCCTCACATTCTTCACCCACTCAAGTCGTGTCCCTCTCCCTTCCACGGTGGCGGCTATGTCCAGAAAGGCGAGCTCGTCGGCTCCCTGCTCACAGTAGGCTGCTGCGGCTTCCACCGGGTCGCGGGCATCCCTGAGGTTGACGAACTTCACCCCCTTGACCACTCTTGCGTCCTTGATATCCAGGCAAGGAATGACTTTGACCATTTGCTCTTGTCCCTTTCCCTTTGCCACCGAGGGTTGCCGACGCTGGGTGCGGGGCATCGAAGACGTTGGTGGTAGGTAACCGTTTGCCTATTCTACCGCGAGGGCGGTGTGGCCGTCAACAGCAGTGGCGGCAGAGACAGCATGGCGTCCGCCACCTTGGCCGGGCCAGAAATCAATTGGCGTCGGATGTCTTGACGGATAGCGGCTAAAGGCACTCGCGATCGACACGAAAATGATTGTTTGGGCAAATCATAATTATCGACATCGAATGGGGCCCAGGCGAGGTTACGCACTGCGAACCTGTACGGCGGTCCACCCGCGCCAAAGCGCTCCAAAACTGTTGACAATTTCGTGGTTACGCCTGATAATACCAGTGAGGTAAAAAAATGGTAAAAATAAGATTAAGGCGTGTAGGCTCAAAGAATAGGCCTAGCTATCGAATTGTGGTGGCAGATGCCAGGGCACCGCGAGACGGTGCCTTTATTGAAAGAATCGGGCATTATAATCCTTTGACTGAACCGGAGACTGTGGCGATTGACGAAGAAAAGGCGCTCAAGTGGCTGAAAGACGGCGCCCAGCCGACAGAGGCGGTGGCTAGACTGCTTACTACGGCTGGCATAATGGAAAGGTTCGCAGCCGAAAAAAGGTAGCCAACAAACGGGGGGGGACATGAAAGAGTTGGTCGAGTATATTGCCAGGTCGATTGTGACGGTTCCGGATGCGGTGGTAGTGAATGAGGAAGCCGACTCCGACTGCACTATCCTCAAGCTAGAGGTTGCTCCTGAGGATAGGGGAAGGGTCATCGGGAAGCAGGGTAAGGTGGCTCAGGCCATGCGTACCTTGCTACGGATAGCAGCTATACGGGAAGGGGTGCGGGTCCAACTGCAGATAATGTGACTTCAGACCGTCCTCAGACCGGTCTTTTGTCCTTTTTTCGCCTTCGCTGAGCCACTTTGAGACGTGCCAAGGAGCGCCGCAACGCTGCCTCGGCTGCGACGAGATCCCGAGCCTCACCTGGGTGTTGGAGCTGTTCCTGAGCCCGCTGCCTGGCTGCGTCAGCCCGGGCCACATCGATATCGTCGGCACGCTCGGCGGTGTCGGCAAGGACAACAACCCTGTTGTCGAGTACCTCAATAAAGCCACCGGTTACGGCTATGAAAGTCTCCTCGCCACCTTTCCTGAGGGTGAGTTCGCCGGGTTCCAGCATTGTCATCAGGGGAGCGTGATGCGGCAATATGGTGAACTGTCCCGCGATGCCAGGAGCAATCACTGCATCCACTTCATCAGTGTATACCGAACGCTCCGCAGTTACTATCTCAAGTCTTAGATTAGCCATGCCTAGGCCGCCAGCGTCTTCGCTTTCTCAACCGCCTCCTCGATGGTTCCGACCATCAGGAATGCCTGTTCGGGCAAATCGTCATGCTTGCCGTCCAGGATCTCCTGGAAACCGCGCACAGTCTCCTTGATTGGGACGTATTTCCCCTCGGTGCCGGTGAACTGTTCAGCAACAAACATCGGCTGGGAGAGGAACCTCTCGATGCGACGGGCGCGGGTGACGGTGAGCTTGTCTTCGTCTGATAGCTCCTCAATACCGAGGATGGCGATGATGTCCTGAAGTTCCTTGTATCTCTGCAGGACGCTTTGAATACCCCTGGCCACGTTGTAGTGCTCGTCGCCCACTATCCTGGGATCAAGGATGCGGGAAGTAGAGGCCAGAGCATCAACAGCAGGATAGATTCCCTTCTCCACAATCGATCGCTCCAGCGCAATCACTGCGTCGAGGTGACCCATGGTGGTCACTATTCCCGGGTCGGTGTAGTCGTCTGCGGGAACGTAGATCGCCTGGAAGGAAGTAATCGATCCCTTCTTGGTGGAAGTGATGCGCTCCTCCAGTTCACCCACCTCGGTTGACAGGGTTGGCTGGTAACCCACGGCCGACGGCATTCGTCCCAGCAGTGCCGACACCTCCATACCGGCCAGAACATAGCGATAGATGTTGTCCACAAACAAGAGAACGTCCTGTCCCTCGACATCCCGAAAGTACTCTGCCATTGTCAGGCCGGTCAGGGCTACGCGTGCACGGACTCCCGGTGGCTCATTCATCTGACCGAAAACGAGAGCTGTCTTGTTGAGGACTCCGGAGGCTTTCATCTCCAGCCAGAGGTCGTTGCCTTCGCGCGACCGCTCACCTACTCCGGCAAAGACCGAGTAACCGCCATGGATGGTAGCGATGTTGTGAATGAGCTCCATGATGATGACGGTCTTACCCACGCCAGCACCACCGTAGGCGCCGATCTTGCCGCCCCTGGTAAATGGGGTGATCAGGTCAATGACCTTGAGCCCGGTCTCCAGCATCTGGGTGGTGGTCTCCTGCTCCTCATATGACGGAGGGGTCCGATGGATTGGCCAGCGCTCCTCAGCCTTCACTTCACCGAGGTCGTCAAGAGGCTCCCCCATCACGTTGAAGAGCCGGCCCAGCGAGGCTTTTCCAACAGGCACTCGAACGGGTGCCCCTGTGTCGATTGCCTCAACCCCGCGTTCCAGCCCCTCCGTAGGGCTGAGGGACAGGCACCGTACCCAATTGTTCCCGATGTGTTGCTCGACCTCGAGCACCATCTTGTCCCCGTCCATGGGAATCTCGACAGCATTGAAAAGCGCGGGAAGCTCTTCCGGCGGAAATTCAATATCAACCACGGTACCTATTACTTGAGCTACTCTGCCCTTGGCCATACGTACCTCCTAAGCTAGCGCCTCTGCCCCTCCGGTGATATCCAGAAGCTCCTTGGTGATCATCTCCTGGCGGGCCTTGTTGTACATCAGGGTCAAGTCTTGAACCAGTTCGTTGGCGTTATCAGTGGCATTGCGCATAGTCACCATTCTGGCGGACTGCTCGCTGGCGATGGCCTCGAGCAAGGCGTGGTAGACCTGCATCTCCACGAAGCGCGGAAGGAGTTCGGCCAGAACCGCCCTGGCGTCTGGCTCGTATATGTACTCTATCTCGCCAGTATGCTCTACTTTGGCCGGTTCGACTGGCAGCAATTGCTGCAGCATCGGTCGCTGTGTGGCAGTGGATATGAAGCGGGTGTAAGCGAGATAGACAGCGTCCACTGTTCCGTTCGTGTAGTCATCAATTACGATTCTGGACATCGGCAGCGTGTCCAGAAGGGTAGGGCGATCGCTAACGCCCGTAAACTCGGCGACCAGCTCGCGCCCGTGGCGACGCATGAAGTCTCTTCCCTTCCGGCCGACGGTGATAAGCACGGTGGGAGCGACTTGCTCCAGAATGAAGGCTGCGGCAGCCCGGTTCATGTTGGCGTTGAGTCCGCCGCAGAACCCACGATCGGTGGTCATATGGATTATGGCTATCCTGTCGGGCTCTCGTCGTTCGAGCAGAGGATGCGCTGCGCCTCCCGGCTGGGCGGCGAGGTCAGCTATGACCTGGTGCAGTTTCTCGGCATAGGCTCGGCCCGCCAGTACGCGCTCCTGCGCCCTCCTCATCTTGGATGTGGCCACCATTTCCATAGCCTTGGTGATCTTGGCCGTGGACTGAATGCTCCGAATGCGCCGCCGAATCAGCCGTATGTTAGCCATCGTTCGCAATCTGCTCCATGTTCAACTCGTATGCCACTCGTTTGACTTGAACGCAGCGCCTACTAGTAAGCCCCCGTGTCCTTGAACTGGGCGATCGCCGCTTTCAGTGCCTCTTCCGTCTCCGGCTTCAGGTCCTTGTTGGTGTTAATGGAATTGCCGATCTCGGGGTGGTTGGTATCGATGAACTTGTGAAAGGCGGTCTCAAAGACACCGATCCTGTCCACCGGTACATTATCCAGGTAACCGTGGGTCACAGCGTAGAGCGTGATTATCTCCTTATCAAGCGCCATAGGGCTGTACTGAGGTTGCTTCAACACTTCAGTGCTCCGCTGCCCGCGATCTAGCTGGGACCTGGTTGCCTGGTCAAGGTCTGCTGTTCCGAACTGCGCGAAAGCAGCCATCTCGCGGTACTGCGCCAGCGCCATCCTGAGTCCGCCAGCCACCTTTTTCATTGCCTTGGTTTGAGCTGTTCCACCTACCCGGGATACTGACAGACCTGCGTTGATAGCCGGGCGGATACCTGCGTTGAAGAGGTCCGTCTCCAGGTAGATCTGCCCATCCGTAATGGAGATAACGTTTGTCGGAATGTAGGCCGAGACGTCGTTCAACTGGGTCTCGATGATTGGCAGAGCAGTCAGCGATCCACCGCCATGCTCCGGAGAAAGCTTCGCTGCTCTCTCCAGCAGTCTGCTGTGAAGATAGAAAACGTCGCCTGGATAGGCTTCTCGACCGGGAGGACGGCGCAGCAGCAGGGAAATCTGCCGGTATGACCAGGCGTGCTTGGAGAGGTCGTCGTAGATGACCAGGGCGTCTTTGCCCTGGTCCATGAACTCCTCACCGATAGCGCAGGCAGCATACGGACAAAGGTATTGCATAGGAGCTGGATCAGACGCGCCGGCAGAGACCACTATGGTGTGTTCCATGGCACCGTATGACTCCAGTGTGGCCACTACCTGGGCTACCTTGGAGACCTTCTGGCCGATGGCGGCGTAGATGCAAATCAGGTCTCCGCCTTTCTGGCTGATGATCGTGTCCAGGCAGATAGCCGATTTGCCGGTGAAGCGGTCCCCGATTATCAGCTCGCGCTGCCCTCGCCCGATGGGTATCATGCTGTCTATGGCCTTGATTCCCGTGTGCACGGGCACGTTGACCGGGGAACGTGCAACCACGTTCGGAGCGATTCTCTCCATCGGACGCGTTCTTTCATGTTTGATGGGGCCCTTGCCGTCCAGGGGCTGGCCAAGAGGATCGATGACCCGACCGATGAGTTCATTGCCTACCGGGACTTCCAGAATGCGGCCTGTACAGCGTACTTCGTCGCCCTCCTTGATCTCCGAGGAGTCCCCAAGGATGACTGCCCCTACGCTGTCCTCCTCCAGGTTGAGTGCAATACCCATGACCTCGTTGGGGAATTGCAGCAACTCGTTGTACTTGGCAGCTGACAATCCATGTATTCGAGCCAGGCCGTCGGCCACCTCGACCACGGTTCCTACGTCTACGATGGTCAGCTCAGTGCCAAACTGCTCAATCTGCTGCTTGATCACTGAGGCAATATCTTCACCGCGTGCTACCATCTATGTTACCTCCCCGGCATAGTGCCTTCGCCATGTCTGAACTTCGATCGGTACAGGGCACAAACACGCCCGCTCTGGCCTTTGTCCGGTCAGGACAGGGCTGCTCTCAGATCTTGAAGTCTTTCTCGCACACTACCGTCAATCAGCTTGTCACCAATCCTGGCGACGAGTCCACCCTTGATCTCAGGATCGACCTTGAGGGTAAGCACTACCTCCTTGCCAACGATGGCTGAGAGGCCTTCTTCAATCCTCTTCTGTTCTTCCTCGCTGATCGGCACTGCGCTGATCACCTCGGCTGTCTCTCTCCCGTAGTGTGCATTCAGCAGGCGCTCATATTCAGCAAAGAGGTCCGGTACTATCTTGAGCCGGTTTTTCGCCACCAGGTAGTACACCAGGTTCATGGCCACAGGTGCCAGCCCTGGCAGCAGATTCTGCACGATCTCCCTCTTCTTGCCCATATCGAGCTTTGGATTCTCAAGGATGGCAACGATCTGGGAGTCGGTCAAAACGCTGGATATGCTGTCCAGGTCGCTTTGCCACTTCTCCAGGTCGTTGTTCTCCAGGGCAATCTCGAACACTGCCTGCGCATGTCTTCTGCCAGAAACACCCTTAGCCATGATTTGCTTCTGTCTAGTTGTTCTTTGAAGTCAGGCCTTCTTCCAATACCCTATCGATCAAGTGCTGGTGCGCCTTCTTGTCCAGGGACTGATCGATTACCTTCTCTGCAGCCAGGATCGCCAGATCGGCGAATTCCCGGCGCAACTGATTGAAGCTCTCTTCTCGCTCCCTCTCAATCTCAGTCTGGGCCTTGGCGATCAGGGCCTGGGCCTCGCTTCTTGCCTCAGCCCGGGCCTCCTCCTTGATTCTGTCGGCTGTTTGTGCTGCCTGAGCTATGATAGCCTGGCCTTCCTTGCGTCCGACCTCTATCTGAGCTTTGACCGACTCTTCAGCGCGAACTGACTCCTGCTTGATAAGCTCAGCCTGCTCCAGGCTTTCCTTTATCTTGGCTGCCCGCTGGTCCAGCATCCTGGTGACCGGCTTGTACAACACAAACGTCAGTAAGCCGAGCAAGAGAAAGAAGTTGATCAGGAAAGCCACCAAGCTCGGTAGGTCGATTCCCAGTTTATCGAGCATCTTGGCTCCTCTCTACGGGCCTGGGCCAACTACGGGGTGGCCGTTGAGAACACGTTGATGAGGACCACTATAGCCATGGCTCCCACGAACCCGATCGCCGTTATGAGTACCAGCAATATAAAGACCACCAGGGAAACTGGCAAACCTCCATCTCCCATAGCTGCCTCCTTCCTCGACCTGCTTTACCCTGCTACCATAGCAAGGATGATGGATACGATTAGAGCGTAGATTCCGATAGCTTCCGTGAGGGCCGCGACGAGGATCATGTTGGTCATGATTGCGCCGCGGGCTTCGGGATTGCGTCCCAGCGCCTGCACCGTGGCGTAACCGATAAGGCCCAGCCCCAGCGCCGGACCCAGAAGGCCTATACTACCTGTCAATCCTACGGCGAGCCATCGAACCGTTTCAGGATCCATTGATGTACCTCCTTTCGTCAAATGGGCTCATTCAGGCTCATTCGTGCGCGTGCTCTTCGCTCCCATGAGCGACTGCTACCGCGGCGAATACAAGTGTCAACCCTCCGAAGATGAGGGCCTGTATGAATCCAATCAGCAACTCCAACCCGTAGAATGGTATGGCCATTACCCAGGGAATCAGGAAGGTAGCTGACAGCAGCAGAATCTCTGCCGCTGTCATATTGCCGAAGAGACGGAAGGCAAAACTGATCATACGTGTCCCGTGGCTGATGACCTCCAGGCCACCCATGACAGCGTTTATGACGCCGGTAATAATCGTCAAAGGCGCGTCACGGATCTTGCCCGTGAACAGCAGCTTGATGCCCCGGCCCAGCTCGCCGAAGTTGACGTACTCTGTGATGTAGTGGCGGAACCCCTTGCTCCTCAGTCCCCAGAACTCAACAAAGAAGACCGCCATAATGGCCAGGGCCAGGGTCATGTTGATGTCGGTGTTGGCAGAGCGGAATAGCGGCGGCTTCGTTTCGAGCGTGGCTACCTCAGCACCTTCTGAGACCGGCTCGCCTTCATGTACCTCGATTTCGATTTCTCCTGCTGAGGGGGTCGTCATCTCCTCGCCGGTGTCCAGGACGTAGATAACCTGCCCCTCTTCGACCTTGGCACCGTTTTCCACTTCGATGCTGGCTACTCTCCCTGCTGCCGTGGCCTCAACCGCCTTGGTCTCTGCGGCGTATATGCCCGGGCCGTAGAAGGGCAGGAGGGCCAGGTACGCGTTGAATATGACGAAGATGAAAATAGTGGCTACGACAGGGAAGAATATGCGGCCGTGTTTCCTGCCCGCCACACCCTCTACGAAGTTCAGCAATGTCTCCATTGCCACTTCGACCAGACCCTGTAATCGGCGAGGGATGATCCTCATCTTCCGAGTGGCGGCAAATGAGATTGCCACAACCACAATGAGCGTGACCCACGAGGCGAGGAGAGTGTTCGAGATATGGAAGGGACCGACTTCAATGATTGGGTCGCCCCTGAAGAATTCGTGGACCTCAAGGATGGGGACGTGGAGGAAGTCGGGTGAGTCTATCCCCAGACCGCGACCTATTGCTCCGCCGATCAGACCAACGAAGAAAAGGACGGCGACTACGATTGCGACTACGAGGAGCAGCCTGGTGGAGCAGCCAAGCTGGGACACTAGCTGTCCTCCTTGTCTTTGCCCTGCTGCTCCTTGATTAGAGGCAAAATCATGCGATAGGTTCCAAGGACAGCCACCCCAAGGCCGAGGAAAAGACCAACCAGTGTAAATATTAGCGAAGTGCCTAATCGCTTGTCAAGCCAGATTCCTCCGCCAACGCCCAGCGCAACGGTTATGCCTATGTACCATCCAATCCCGATGAACCTGGCTGCGAAGACCCACTTGTCCATCCTGTCCTGCCCAAACCATACTGTTGCCCGACACACGAGAAGCCTGGGCGGTGGCCGCCCAGTGATGTGGAAGCGAAGGGTTCACACGATAGCCCCGCCCGACCGCAACACCGCCTCAGGCGCCCCTTGCCGATCGCCCTCCCTTATTGTAGTGGCTTTGCAGACATCTGGCCATAATCGCGGGCATTCTTCGACTGCTAGCCAGTCCTGAGCGGTGTCAAGGGCGAGCGAGAATCTGGCAGCACCCACCTGATAACACCTTTGCAACGTGCGAAAGGCATACCTTATAATATCGCTACTTAATCGCTGGCGGATACAGACGAATGAGCAAGAGGCTTGAAAGCATAACGCAGCAGAGGCTGGAGAAGCTGCACCGCCTGCGTCAACGCGGCATCAACCCCTACCCCAACTCTTACCATCGCACGCACACTGTGGCTGAGGCAAGGGAGCTGTTTGAGCAGGACAGGGTAACTGCCGGTTCTTCGTTTGCCCTCGCCGGGCGCATTGTAGCCTATCGGGGTATGGGTAAGGCCACCTTCGTTGACCTCCGGGACGGTTCGGGGAAGATTCAGGCCTACTTCCGCAGAGATGAGCTGGGTGACGACAGGTATGGGTTAGTCGAAGACCTGGATATCGGGGATTTCGTCGGTGTCAGTGGGGGGCTATTCCGCACGAAGAGCGGCGAGGTTACGATGAAGGTCTCCGATCTGGCCATCCTGGCCAAGTCGCTTGAGCCTCTGCCTGAGAAATGGCACGGACTGGTGGACGTCGAGAAACGCTATCGCCAGCGTTACCTCGATCTTATCTCCAACGAGCCCGTGAGGGAGACATTCCTGGTGCGCAGCCGGGTGATCGCCGCTATGCGCCGCTTCCTGGATGGCCGCGGCTTCGTCGAGGTGGAGACCCCGATTCTCCAGCCTGTGCCCGGTGGGGCCAGGGCCCACCCCTTCGTAACGCACCACGAGGCTCTGGACGAGGAGCTGTACCTGCGCATAGCCACCGAGCTGTACCTGAAGCGGCTCATTGTCGGCGGCTTCGACAGGGTCTACGAGATCGGGCGCATCTTCCGCAACGAAGGCATATCCACCAGGCACAACCCTGAGTTTACTACGCTGGAAAGCTATGAGGCCTATGCCGACTACAATGATGTGATGAACATGGTCGAGCAGATGGTCTCCCAGGTGGCCCAGGAGGTACTGGGCACGACCAGCATGAGCTACGGTGGAGAGACGATTGACTTTGCTCCGCCCTGGAGGCGCATCACGTTGCGGCAGGCGGTAATTGACGCGTGCGGTGTCGATTTTGAGGAATGCCTGAAGGCAGGGCCTCAGGAGTTGCGCACTGCGATGCAGGCGGTGGGCATGGAGTTGGAGGACAGCCTGAGTCCGGCTTACCTGGTGGACAAGCTGGTGTCGACCTGCGTTGAGCCAGGAATCGTTCAGCCCACTTTCCTCTATGACTATCCGGCTGAGACTACGCCACTGGCCAAGAACAAGCCGGACAATCCCACGCTGGTGGAGCGGTTCGAAGCCTTTGTGGCTGGTATGGAGATTGCCAACGCCTTCACCGAGCTCAACGACCCGGTGGAGCAGGCGGACCGCTTCAGGGTTCAGGAAGACTGGCGGGTCAAGTTCGGGGATCAGGAGGCGGAGCGGTACCAGGAGGACTTTATAACGGCCTTGAGGCATGGGATGCCCCCAACCGGCGGTCTGGGCGTGGGCATCGACCGCCTGGTAATGCTTCTCACCAACCAGCAGTCTATCCGAGAGGTGATACTCTTTCCGCAGTTGAAGTCGAAGCAGTAGGCTGGCGTTCACAGAAAAATGCTGAGTATCCAGTTCGTGAGGCAAAATCCGGACCTGGTGCGGGAGGCACTGGACAAGCGCCGCGACAGCGCGCCGCTCGACGACATCCTTGCCCTGGACGAGCAGCGCCGCAGACTGTTGACCGAAGGTGAGACGATGAGAGCGCAGCAGAAGCAGGAGAGTAAGAGGTATGCCAGCATCAAAGGCGGGGCGGACGAGCCAGGAACGGAGTTGCAGGACCTGGCCCGTGCATTGGGAGACATGCGGGAGCAGATCAAGTCTGTTGAGGCTCAGGTTGAGAAGGTGGATGATAGCTTGCGGGACTTGCTGCTTCGCATACCCAACATTCCTGATGCCAGTGTCCCCACCGGGCAGGACGAGAGTGACAACCAGGTAGTGCGAAGCTGGGGTGAGGTACCCCGGTTCGATTTCACGCCGTTGCCTCACTGGGAGCTTGGCGAGTCCCTGGATATCATTGATTTCGCCAGGGGGGTGAAGCTGAGTGGCACCCGCTTCTACCTGCTGAGGGGACTGGGGGCACTGCTGCAGCGGGCGCTGATTGCCTTCATGCTCGACCTTCACGTCAGAGAGCACGGGTATACCGAGATCTATCCTCCTTACATGGTGAAGCGAGATTGCATGATCGGCTCGTCCAATCTGCCAAAGTTTGCCGACAACCTGTACCATGACGAGGAAGACGATCTGTGGTTTATCCCCACTGCCGAGGTGCCCCTGACCAACGTCCACCGGGAAGAGATACTGGAGCCGGGAACCCTGCCCCTGCGCTATGTGGCCTACAGTGCCTGCTTCCGGCGTGAGAAAATGGCGGCGGGCCGTGACACGCGTGGTATCAAGCGGGGACACCAGTTCGACAAGGTCGAGCTCTACAAGTTCACCGAACCCGAGCATTCCTTTGAGGAACTCGAGGGGATGGTAGCTGACGCGGAAGAGGTGTGCCGCAGACTGGGAATTGCCTACCGCGTGGTGCAGCTATGCACGGGTGACCTGGGCTTTGCCTCTGCCAAGTCATACGATATCGAGATGTGGGCCCCGGGTTGCCAGGAGTGGCTGGAGGTGAGCAGTTGCAGCAACTGCACTGATTTTCAGGCGCGACGGGCTGGTATTCGCTACAGGCCGCAGCCCGGCGCCAAACCCGAGTTCGTGCATACCCTGAACGGTTCGGGGCTGGCCCTGCCACGGGTTGTCATTGCCGTACTGGAGAACTATCAGCAGGCTGATGGCAGCGTTAGGGTGCCGGAGGCGCTGCTGCCCTACATGAGGGGGGTGGAGGTCATAGCCGGGCCGGGTTAGACGGTGGCCACCGCCTTGCGTGGCCTGGGTACGCGCCGCGGCTTGGACTGACTGCTAGGTTCCTTCTCTGAGTGCTTCCCTTCCTGCCTTCAGCGTGCGCGTGGTCTGGATACAGCGTCTGGCCAGAACACGGGCTGACTTCATGCCCAGTTCATCTTTCAGCACTCCCAGCCTGTCCTTCGGATCGAATTTTCCGCTGCCTCCCTCGGTAGACACAGCGGCGGCGCCGAACTGGCAGCCGCCTTCGCCCGGGCTGACTACTACCATTCCCCACATGAGGAAAGACGAGATGATGCTGAGCAGTGTGGTCTCGAGTCCCGCGTTCCTGAACCAGGCCACGGCGAATGCGCCGCCGACCTTGTGGCCCAGCACCCCTTTGTAGTGCTTGCCCAGTACGAGACACCGGAACCTGTCCAGGAAGGTAGCCGTGTACCCCGAGAGGCGGCCGGTATATGCTGGTGTAGCCGTGAGCAGGACGTCCGCCTGAAGGACCATCGGGTACATGTCCAGCATGTCGTCCTTTATGGCGCAGAACCTGCCTTCCTCCTGTTTTGTCAGGCACCAGTTGCAGTGGCGGCAGTCTGCGATCTGCTTGCCGGCCAGGCTTATCAGGTCTGTGGTCACGCTGCCCAAAGCCTCTGCAGTCTTGAGCGCCTCGCTGAGAAAGACTTCGGTGTTGCCACCCTTGATGGGGCTGCCGCATACTCCCAGGACTTTGATCTCCATGGCTCCTCCTACGGGCTTGCTGAATGCAATGATATCGGCCTCAGACCCTCAACGCAATCGGGGCTCGACGCGCGCCTTCGGTGCGGCAAGCGACGGATGGATTCTGATCTTTGGAAATTCCGGCATGGTGACGTATAATCCGAAGGCGGGAGGGGTGTCCGAGCGGTTTATGGAGGCGGTCTTGAAAACCGTTGCCCTGATTTTCAGGGCCGTGGGTTCGAATCCCACCCCCTCCGCCAGTTGGAAAATGGCTCGCCAGGGAGCGAGATCCCGCCAGCCTGATTGGGCTTCAAATCAATTTCTTGATGTGTAAGCCCATTCTTCTTTCGCCTGTAAACATCCAGCAACAAGCCACCTTCTAGCTGTGAGTCCATTCTGGGAGATACGTCGCACAGACGAGAGTCATACGCAGTAGAGTCTCGGTAAGATATTCTGGAGCGGGGACGTAGATATTATGAATCGCAAGATGTTCCTGGCTGGTCTCTTATCTCTATTGGTTCCAGGTGGGGGACAAATCTATGCCAGGAAAGCAGAACGCGGTGCAGCTATTCTGATTGCTGTCATAATCGTTGGGAATCTGAATGCGATCTGGCTGAGTGTCTTCGCAACGTCAAGTACCGTCCCCGAGACTTTCTTTGGCTATACCCTGCCAAGACTGCTACATGACGCTTTCTCTTTCTATGGTGTTATCTTCTGGACTTGGCAGGTGTTCGATGCATATCGATTGGCAGGGGAGACAGGCCGCCAGTCACAACAGCCCAGCGTCAATCCCAGTATCCCAGCCAGTGCTGTATGACTGGCTGTCTGGTTCTGTGTCTATTCCTCTACTGACACCTGGGCGAGCAGAGGAATGCCAAGGGGATTGAGTGTGTACCCTTTGACGTGAGGCTTGATCAGCACGTAGTTGATGCCGAACCACAGAGGGATACAGGCCCCGTCGCTGACGATCAGTTGCTCTGCCTGGCGGTAGAGATCAAAGCGGGTGCTGGTATCCTGCTCCACTGCCGCCTGTTCCAGCAGAGCGTCGACCTGCGGGTTGCTGTAGTTGGCGTAGTTGTTGACGCTGTCGCTGTGAAACAGGACCTCCAGGAAGTTCTGCGGGTCGGGATAGTCGGCCACCCAGCCAAACAGAAACATGTCGCCCAGTTCCTCGTCGAGCCGGTAGAAGTACGCTTCGGACTCCAGTTGCACTACTTCGCAAGGTACGTCAAGGTCCTGATTCCAACCCCACAGGATTGCCGTGAGCCAACTGGCCACGTTGCAGCCCTCACCGGGCGCGCTGAACACGACGGATGGGAAGGCGGTTGTGTTGCTGTATCCGGCCTGCGAAAGCAGTGCTGCTGCCTGCTCGAGGTCGTAGCCAGGCCCGGTGACTTCGTCGCTGTGGCCCGGCATACCCGGCGGCAGAATGCAGCCGGCTGCAGTCACCGAGTCCTTCAGGAACTGAGTTACCAGCCCCTGTCTGTCTACGGCGTGGCACAGGGCGAGGCGCACGTCGGCATGGTCGAAGGGCTGCCCGGTACAGTTGAAGCCGATGAAGGTGATGCTCAGCTCTGGGAATACCATCAGTTCGTCGTGCAGGGGATTGCTTTGGTCCAGAGCGCGTTCCAGATTGCCCAGAGAGACGTAGGTGACATCAATCTCGCCGTTCTCATACATTTGCATTGGCACGCCGCCCCAGAGCAGGAAGACAATGTGTTCCACGCCGGCCTTATCCCGGTAGTAAAGCTCATTGCGCTCAAGAATGAGAAGCTGGTCTTCTCTCCATGCCTCTAGCTTGAAAGGGCCGCTGCCATTGGGCGCCCGCCACCATTCCTCGCCTGCTGCTACGTTGGACTGGTCCACGACGAAGGCCACCGGATAAGTCATTTTGGCCAGAAAGTAAGCCTTGGGGGCATCGATAGTGACCTGCAGCGTGTAGTCATCTACGACGTTTATGCCCACGATCTCCTGCGCCTGGCCGTCGAGCACTTGCCTGGCTCCGACAATGTCGTTCAGGTAAGTGGATGCCGTGGGTGAGCCGGTCTCGGGACGACAGGCCCGCTCCCATGAGTACTTGAAGTCTCGCGCCGTAATCTGCTTCCCGTCGTGAAAGGTGGCGTTTTGAAGCAGATGAAAGGTGTAGACTGTACCTCCGCCGGCCATTTCCCACTCTTCGGCTATGTCTCCAACGGGTTCCATATTCTGGTCGAGTCTGACCAGGCCGCTGAAGATCTGCATGACGTAGGTGTGAGAGGTGGACTCCTGTGAGATGGCGGGATCGAGGGTGATGGGGCCGGTGTCAAAAAGGGTCAGGGTATCCTTCTGCGGTATTGAAATGTCTTGTTGGCCTGACGGCTGGGTGCAGCCCTGGCCCGCAAACAATGCGCTGACAATTGCCACCAGGGCCAGCAGTGTCAGGCTCGGTTTACGCATTCTTCACTCTTCTCCAGCAGTCTGTCATGAGTCAGGCTTGTTGGCCCTGTTAGCCAACGTACTGGCGCCACAGGCCGTCCAGTTGGTCTATGTCGAGGCCGTACACCTGGTCCAGCGCATCAACGTAGCCGCTGCCCTGCTTGAAACAGTCGAGCAGTTGCAGCACATTTCCCTTGCCACCCATTTCCTCCTGGAGCAGGAACTCCACCAGGCTGTAGCTCTGGGCATAGGCCAGATAGGCTTCTTGGGTCGCGGTTGGGAACGACCCGCACAGGCTCCTGATGGAGAACAGCTCCTGGTGTGCGACGGCGTCGTTTAACACGGCTGTCAGGTAACTGCTCAATTCGCCTTCGATGTACATGGCCAGACCCTCGTCCAGCCAGGTGGGTAGCCCGACGTCGTAACCGCTGTAGACGAGTCGGTGTACCACCAGGTGGGCCAGCTCGTGGGCCATCGCCCTTTTGCCCCAGACGAGGTCGTCCGTGGAGATACCGATGGCCACTATTCCGTATTCGGTATAGGCAACGCCCCCTGTCCATTCAGGCGGGTATATCATGGCGTTGCGCAGGTCTTGCGTGCCGGCGTATACATACACTTGTGCCCTATCGGACAGCTCGGCGCCGATCTCTGTGGCCAGTCTGTCAAGGGATCCTTCTGCAGCATTCAGCAGTTGCTGGGCAAAGGAACTGCTGCCCTGGTACCAGTACAGAGTTATCCTGTCTGTGGCGAGGCTTTCCCAGGCGTGATGCTGATCAGCAAAGGTCACGCTGGCGACGCCGGTCTCAGCGCTATTCCCTTCTGCGTCCTGGATGGCCCACCAGTACCTGATCCTGGTTCCCGGGGGCAATCCGCCCGTTTTCCGCATGTCCCATTTCCAGGATGCCTTTGCCTCCGAAGCCGTCTCGAAGGATGGGAAGACTATGCTGGTAACCGGGACCGGGCTAAGCTTCTCCGTCTGATAGTGAAGAGCTATCCTGGAGATGTCGGATTCAGCCTCAACTGCGAGGTCGAAGCTGATTGAGTTGGGGAATTCGACCTGGGGATCATACAAGCCAACTCTGAACCCATTCAGATTGACATAGGTGGCCTGATCTGCAGGGGCTTCCTGGCAGGCAAATGGGCCCAGGGCAATCAAGGCAAGAAGGACGGTGGCGAGGACCTTCATCCTCATTTATTCGCCAGTCCCTCCCGGGCGAGGCGCAAGACCTGGTCCCGGAAGTCATCCTGTATGTCGAGCCAGTGGATGCGCGGGTCATTCAGGTGAAACCAGGCATACTGGTGCCGTGCAAAGCGGTGTGTCTGAAACTTCATTTGCCGAATAGCTGTAGGGAGATCAATTTCTCCCTGCAGATACTGCCCAATCTGCTTGTACCCGAGGCTGGACATGGCCGGGAGATCGAATCCGTAGCCCATCTTTGCCAGAGTCTCCACTTCTGCCACCAGTCCCTGCTCTATCATTCTGTCGGCTCGTTCATCGATTCGCCTGTAGAGCTCTTCCCTGCTGGTGGTCAGGCCCAGGATCAGAGTGTCAAACGGTGACTGTTTCTTGCCCTGAAGCTGAGAGAAAGGAGTGTTTGTGGCCTCGCAGACCTCGAGAGCCCGGATGACGCGGCGAACATTTCGGGGGTCTATCTTCCTGGCAGCCTCCGGGTCAAGTTCTTGAAGTTGATGGTACAGTGGCTCCACGCCCTGTTCTGCCACTATCTCCTCCAACCGGCGTCTGCGGTCAGGGTTCGGGGAGACCTCGGGTACGTGCCAGGCTTCCACTACGGCCCAGAAGTACAGGCCCGTACCTCCGATGAGGAGCGGGAGTTTGCCCCGGGACAGGATGTCTTCGATGGCAGCATAGGCCAGTCTCTGAAACAAGGCCAGGCTGAAAGTGTCGCTCGGCTCGATCAGATCGATGAGGTGGTGCGGAACAGAAGCGCGTTCTTCAGGACTGGGCTTAGCGGTGCCGATGTCCATGTAGCGGTAGACCTGGCGGCTGTCAGCGTTTGCAAGCTCGCCATCAAGCTGCTGCGCAAGGAACAGAGCAAGCTCGCTCTTCCCTATGGCAGTGGGTCCTACGATGCCAACAACCTGATTCATAAGCTCTTTGCATTGGCCGTCTGTTCCACGATGCTCAGGAACTCGCTTGCCTTCAGGCTGGCTCCTCCTACCAGCGCGCCGTCTACTTCTGCCTGGGACACGAAGCTGGCGATGTTCGCGCCGTTGACGCTGCCGCCATATTGGATACGCACATTCTCAGCGAAGTCCGTGCCATACAGTTGTGCCAGAGTATTCCTGATGAGGCCAATGGTGCCATTTGCCTCCTCCGCTGTGGCTGCTCTGCCCGTGCCGATGGCCCAGACCGGCTCATAGGCAACAACCAGGTCTTGAGGCGACTCAACTCCCTTCAGGGCGCCGCTGAGTTGCCGGGTGACCACCTCTTCCGTTTTGCCTGCTTCGTTCTCCTCCAGACTCTCGCCAACACACAGAATGGGCTTGAGGCCGAATCTCAAAGCTGCCGCAATCTTCTTATTGACCATTTCGTCATCCTCTTCAAAGTACTGCCGCCGCTCGGAGTGGCCCAGGATGACGTATGTGCAGACACCGGCCAGCATCGGTGGCGAGACCTCACCGGTAAAGGCACCCTTGTCCTCAAAGTAGACGTTCTGGGCCCCCAGCACGATGGATGTGCCTGCGGTCAGTTCCCTGATGGCGGCCAGAGACACGAAAGGCG
>CAZTYW010000008.1:0-47820 GCA_964617695.1 uncultured Dehalococcoidia bacterium | reverse complement strand
GCGCCTCTACCGTCTGAATCCATCTTCGAGCTAGGCCAGCTCTATGTCATGCAGGTCGGGAGCAATTATCAGCTTCGGCTCGGTGAGCGCCTGGACCTCTTCCGGCGTCCAGGTCGGGGCCACCTCCTTGAGGACGATCCCCTCCGAGGTTATCTCCATGACGGCGATATCCGTTATGACCAGATTCACACAGCGGCGCCCGGTAAGCGGATAGGTGCACTCCTTGACTATCTTGTAGCCACCGTCCTTGGTGTTATGGGGCATGACCACAATCACCTTCCTGGCGCAAAGGGCCAGGTCCATAGCCCCTCCGATGGCGCCTATCTGTTTGGCGGGGACCATCCAGTTGGACAGGTCGCCCTTTTCTGACACCTGAAGTCCTCCCAGAACGGTGTAGTCGAGCCATCCGCCACGGATAACGCAGAAGGACTCGGCGTGGTCCAGAATGGACATACCGGGATGTGGCTCCACCGGCTGCCCGCCGGCGTTGAGGAGGTCGTAGCTCCCTTCACCGGCGGTGCATATGTTCCCGTAGCCCAGAACGCCGTTCTCGGCATGGAAAATGACCTCTCTGTCGCCGGGAATGAAATTGGCGGCCAGGGTGGGAACGCCGATGCCCAGATTGACCACATCCCCGTCCTTGAACTCCTTGGCCACGCGAAGGGCCATAGTCTGATCGTCTATTCTCAACTTATCCGTCATCACCTGCCTCCTACTTCCTGACCACGACCCTGTTTACGTATACGCCCGGCGTGATGATTGCTTCAGGGTCCAGGGCTCCCAGTTCCACTACCTCGTCCACCTCGGCGATGGTCACCCTGGCTGCCCCGGCCATGGTGGCGTTGAATGTCCTCGAGGTGCCCTTGTAGACCAGGTTGCCCCAGCGATCGGCCTGGTGGGCCCTGATGAGGGCAAAGTCGCCCTTGATGGCCTTCTCCACCAGGAACTTGTTGCCATCGATCTCTACGACCTGCTTGTCTCTCTGGATCTCGGGGATGCCGACACCGGTTGGAGTGAGTATGCCACCCAGACCGGCCCTGCCAGCCCTGACTCTCTCCGCCAGGGTGCCCTGGGCACACATTTCCACCTCCAACTCCCCGGCCCGGTACCTCGTCTCCAGAGTGTTGACCACCAGCGGGTTGGTCGGGGCCGACACAATGTGCCTGGTGCACTGGCCCGTCCTGTGCAGCACCTGGATGTCGTGCTCCGGAACGCCGAACACACCTTCCCAGATCTCTTTGCTGAAGCCTCCGCTGTTGGAGACCAGGGTGAGGTTCTTCACCGGTATCTGGGAGATCGCCGTCAGAAGATAGCTGGGGGCATTCCATATATTGCCGAAGCCCCCCACCAAAATGACAGCGCCATCGAAGACGTCGGCCACCGCTTTCTCGACACTGTCGACTACCTTGTTTATGGCCATATACACCTCCTGCTTCAGGAAGGGAGCGCCGAACTACCCCTCCCTGGTTCTACATCACTTGCCGAACTTTATCTTTGAGGGAAAGCCTTCCTCCAGGATCTGGACGGCCTGATCAACCATGTCTTCCACTACCTGCCTGGCGGTCTTGATCTCCTTGAGCGCCCCGCAGATCTGTCCCGTAGGGATGAAGTAGTTGTCAACCATCTTGGCCTCGCCGAGGTAGTCCTGAAGGCTGGTACAAAGGATAATCGGCAGCGGGAAGGGCAGTATGGGGCCCTCCTTCTCCCACCTCTCTATCAACTGTGTATTGAGCAGGCGGCAGGTCTTACCGGTGAAGACCCGGGTGACACGCGTGTCTCTTTCCGTGGCCTTGACCAGGCGCTCCTTGGCCTCCGGCAGGATACCGGCCTCAACGGTAGTCAGGAAAGCAGTGCCGCACCATACCCCGCAGGCACCCAGGGCCAGGGAAGCCACCAGTCCACGGCCATCGGCTATTCCCCCGGCAGCCACGACCGGAGTGGGATCGACCGCATCCACAATCAACGGTACCAGCGGCATGGTGGCCACGTAACCGGTGTGTCCCCCCGCCTCGTGGCCCTGCGCCACGATGATATCCACCCCCGCCTCCGCCTCCTTTCGGGCCTGCCTGGTGTTGCCCACCAGGCCCACCACCTTCATCCCCCGGGCATGCGCTTCAGGGGCCATGAATGCAGGGCTGCCCAGAGCGGCGGCGAAGACGGGCACCTTGTGGTCGTATACCACTTCGATCTGCTTCGGCGTCATGCCGGCCGCCCAGCCCGTCCCGCCTTCCTTGCCAAACCTGGTCCCTTCCGGCACAGGTATCCCCAGCTCCACGGCAACCTTGGAGGCGTATTCCACCGCCTCATCGGTGATGTAGTTCCTCAGCTCCTCCACCGTTTCTGTATCAACCATATTGGTCGGAGCGATGCTGTCCACACCGAAGGGCTTGCTGGTCAGCTTCTTGCACTTCCTGATCTCAGCGTCCAGCTCGTCGGGTGACAGGTTCATGCCGCCGATAATGCCGAGACCGCCGGCTTCAGAGACAGCAGCCGCCAGTTCGGCATTGGCAGCACCTCCCATGCCGGCCAGCATGATAGGATAGTCGATGTCCAGCAGGTCGCACAGCCTGGTGCGGAGGACTTTTCGGGACATTTGATGCTCCTCCTTCTGTTCAGATGACATCTATCGCCAGCGGGCGCACGTCAGACGAGGCTCCGCAGCCTGAATAAGTTGCGCCCACCTGACACCGCGGCGCGGTCGATACTTGTCTACCCCAGCGGTTTAAAGTACTTGATGTCCAGGATGCTGCCTGTCCGCTCCTCCTTGAACACCGCCTGCATCCTCATCCCGGCCTTCAACTGGTCAGGTTTCACCTCGCCCAGCAGGTGAACAAGTCCGGTGTCAGCCCCGTCCAACTGGACTATGCCATACAGGACGGGGGGTTCAACCGGCTGGACCTTGCTCGGCTCGTGGGCCACAGCGTAGGTGATCAATGTGCCCTTGTCGCTCACCTCCATCCAGTCGGTGAGCTGGCCGAAGCACTCCTTGCACACAGACCTGGCCGGAACGTATACCAGGTTACATGCCGGGCACCTGGTGCCCATGATCTTCTTGTTGTCCCTTATCTCAATAAGAAACCGGCTGCCCACTGCGCCGGCGGTGTAGGTATTGGGGATATCTATCTTCCCCTCGTAGACGAAGACATCCAGACCTTCAACCTGTGTAACCTTGTCTACCATTTGTCGGCCTCCTACTCCTCTATCGTCCTGAAGTAAAGGATGTCCCCCAGTCCTCGCCCACGGTCCTCGTCTTTCCACACCGCCTGCACCCGCATCCCCTCTTTCAGCTTCTCCGGGTCCTTTTCCTCGAGGAAGTGCACCATATACACGCCTTCGTCCAGCTTGATGGTGGCGGTGGGATGAGGGCTGGCCAGCTTTTGGCCGTAGTGCGGGTCCCATAGAGGGAAAACAAGATACGTGTACTGAATGACCGTGCCCTTGTCACTCATCACCACCCAGTCTTCCCCTGCATCAACCTTGCACCTTCCACAGACCGCCTGCGGAGGCCACAAAAGCTCCTTGCACTTGCGGCACCGGTTGGCCACCAGCCTCTTGTTCTCCTTGGCTTCCCTGTAAAGCCTGCCGAGGAACTTCCCGGAGGACCACCGGTAGGGTCGAGGGGTGGCGATTGCCACCTTGATGTATTCCTGAGACGACTTCTGCTTCTCTGTCATGTTCTCGCCTCCTCTACAAAGACCTCTTGAGCAGGGTCATCACCGTCCAGTTGGGGCCGCCCAGGGCAGTGGCCACTGCGGTGTGGACGTCCCTGGTAACCTGGTGCTCACCGGCATCTCCCCTGATCTGAAGGGCTGCCTCCGCAACGCGGATGGTAGGCGTAGCCCCGATGGGGTTGGTGGCGAGCACACCACCGGACGGATTCACCGGGAATTCACCCTCCATTTCCGTGATCCCCTGTTCGACCAGCTTCCAGCCTTCGTTCTTCTGGCAGAAGTGATAGTGCTCGTAGTGGTTCATCTCCTCCCAGTTGGAGGGCTCGTAGATCTCCGCCATGCAAATGTCCCTGCGGGGATTGGTTATGCCGTTCCTCTTGTAAAGCTTCTCAGCAGCCACATCCTGGGTGTAGGTCTCGAGGCCGGTCGGATCGCCGAACGACCCGGCACGGAACGGCTCCTGGTGCACAGTGACCACGTCAGCCACCCAGACAGGCTTGTTGCTGATCTTCCTGGCCTTCGCTTCGGATACAAAGATAAGGGCACAGGCGCCGCAGGACTGGGGACAGAAGTCCAGCAGCCTGAGCGGCCACACCAGGTAGCCGGAGTTGAGGATCTCTTCCACACTCTTCAACCCGAGCTTCAGGTGAGCGTAGGGGTTCTTGCAGGCCCCGCGGTCCGCCTTCAGCCGCACCATGGCGGCATGCTCTTCCTTGGCACCTGAGTTCTTCATATAGGTAAGCGCCTGCTTGGCGAACTCGCCGATAGCGCCCGTTGCCACGCCTTTGCCCCATACCGGCGTCACACTGGAAGTGATAGCAGCAGTGGTATCGCCTGAGTCCTGCTTCTCAAAGCCGATAACGAGCGCAGTGTCAAACAGGCCCGAGCCCACAAAATGAAAACCCTCTGCCACCACGGAAGCGCCGCTGGTGCCGCCGGTGCAGACCTTTAGCCCCGGCTTCCCGAAGGCGCCCATCTCAGCGGCCATCCCGTGGTCGGGCAGGTATATGCCTTCAAAGGTCTCCATATTGCTGGTGAAAACGGCCTCAATATCTTTGATGCTCAACTGGGCGTCAGCCAGAGCCGCCCGGACAGCCTCGCCGACCATCTCCGGCTGGTTCACGTCTTTGCGATTGCTCCTGTGATAGGTCTGGCCAATCCCTACTATAGCTACTCTATTTGCCATGTCTCACCTCCGACTACCTGTTGCCCAGGACCATGACGCCCTGAAGCTGCCCGCAGATCCCGGTGACGCCATGCGCAACGGCCAGGCTGGCTCCAGGCACCTGCCTGTCGCCGGCCTCATTGCGAAGCTGCAACACGCACTCAGCCACCCGCGCCATCCCGGCAACGCCGTTGGGATTGCCCGGCAGCACCCCACCCGAAGGGTTGACCGGTAGCTGACCGCCCATCTGGGTGACGCCAGAATCGATAAGCTTGCCACCCTCCCCCCTACCGCAGAAGCCAAGCCCTTCGGTCCACAGCAACTCCTGGTACGTATGTTCCTCGGAGATCTCGGCCACGTCCAGTTGCTTCAACGGCTCGGTTATGCCAGCCATGCCGTAGGCCTTCCTGGCTGCCTTCGTCAGAGCGCCGCACTCCGCCAGGTCCCTGTCTCCCAGGTAGTGCGTCTCATAGCAGTTTGATGCCCCCAGTATCCACACTGGCCTGGCCGCCAGCTTCCTGGCCTTGTCCTCACGGGCTACAATCATGGCAACTGCGCCGTCCGAGACGGGCCTGGTATCCAGCAGCCGTATGGGAGACACGAGCATCTTTGACCGGAGGACATCGTCCACGGTGATGTCCATGGGCTCCTGAGCAAAGGGGTTTTTCCTGGCATTGCCGCGGTTCTTGACCGCCACCTTGGCAGACTGCTCGGGCGTGATTCCATACTTGTCCATGTAACGCCTGGCCTGCAGGGCCGCTGCTGTCAGGAAGTTGAGGCCCAGCAATCTCATGAAAATGGGATCAAAGGCAGCGTTCTCGATGAGCGTCCTGTCACCTTGAGATTCCTTCATGTGAGCCACCACCAGGACGATGTGGTGTTGGCCCGACAGGATCTGAGCCATGGCGGTGAAGACGGCGTTGACACCGTCCTCGGCCACCTTGTCCTCGTGCCCCAGGTGTGCGCCGACGTAGGACATGACGTTCAGGTTAGAAATCGTCCTGCCATCCCAGAAGTCCTGAGAGCAAGTGACAGCGGAATCGATGCCATCGCCGTCCTCCGAGAAGCCGAGACCGGTCTCATCCAGCACCTGCTTGATCGCTTCATAGGCCAGCTCACCTTCGTTCACATCAGCCCTGTTAGGATGGTATTTCGTCTGGGCTACCGCCACGATTCCCACTCTTTCAGCCATGTGCACCTCCTTTCCGATCTGATCACTCAACCTGACCTGGCCATGCCAGGCTCTCCGGGCCCGCCCTAACGCTGCCCGTCCCTCCACTCAGGACACGGGATGAGACGCCTATCCTGCATGTTACAGGGGTCCTGGTCTATGGCAGGTCTCGTGGCCACGCGCTTCCACTGGCAGTGTGGCGTTTGCGGATGCTGGTGTCTACCCTTTTTGATTTGCAGCAGCCGCGTAGTACCCGAAGCGCGGCCTGACATTCAAATTTGCCTTATTCTAATACGTCTGTCGCAAAATTACCAATCGTGGCCGCTCGCAGCCCAGCTACAAGAAGCTGAGACCCCAGAGGGATATTCGACGCCGTCAGTCACGCACGGCTGGTTCAATGGTCGCCAGATGGAAGGGGGCCGCTCCCAGGTTCAACTCCAGGACCTTGGCCCAGCGGAAGTAGAAATGCAGGTCGTAGTCCAGATCCATTCCGATGCCCCCGTGCAGGTGCTGGGCAGCGTAGGCCACCCGCTGGCAGGCGTTACTGGCCCACGCCTTGGCAACCGCTACTTCTCTAGCAGCAGGCAGCCCTTCATTGAGCAGCGTCAGCGCGTGGTAGGAAGTCCACCTGGCCCCCTCAACGTCGGTCAGCATGTCGGCCATGCGGTGCTGCACCGCCTGGAAGCTCCCTATCGGGCGGTCGAACTGTATCCTGGTGGAGGTGTATTCTGCGGTCATGCTCAGTGCCTGCTGCATCACACCTACCATCTGGGCACACTGGATGGCGGTCGCTTTCTGTAGCGCCGATTCGACCAGAGGCCAACCTCCGTCAAGGCCCCCAAGGAGATCATCGGCCGATGCCGGCACCTGGTCAAAGACTACCTCGAACTGCCTGTCGCCAGCAGAAGTGCTCAGCGGCGTGAGGCCTATGCCCTTTGCCTTCCCCGGAATGACAAACACACTGATGCCCTTACCATCGGCACCGATGTCTCCCGTCCTGGCAACAACAAGCATGTAGTCCGCCGCGTGGGCATTCGGGACGAAAAGCTTGGCGCCGTTTATGGAGAAGCCGTCTTGCTGCCGGTCGGCCCGGGTGGAGATGAACTGCGGCCTGTAGTCAGCCTCCGGCTCCGTCAGAGCCATGGTGAGGATGACTTCACCGGCTGCCACCTTCAGCAGGATCTGTTTCTTCTGCTCCGGACTGCCCGCTTCAAGTATGGGAAGGGCGCCCAGGACCACCGTACTGAACATGGGATTGGGGCAGGCCGTCTTCCCCAGCTCTTCGAACAGCACCGCCAGGTCGAGCAGGCTGCCGCCGACCCCACCGTACTCCTCGGGGAGCACCAGCCCCGGCCAGCCCAGCTCGGCCATCTTCTGCCATATCTCCGGCGAGTAGCCCAACTCGCTGGCCTCTATTTCCTTCACCACCTTCTTGGGACACTCGGTGTCAAGAAAATGGCGTGCTTCCTTCTTCAAAAGCTCCTGTTCTGCGCTGAGAGCGAAGTCCATCTATGCCGCCTCCTTCAGATAGGTTTCATGCTTTTGCCGCGGGGTGTGCAAGGATGGCATACTCATGTTCACGCATGCGGCAATGCCTTTCAAAACACCAGGTTCGCGCCTCATCTCGACTTCATCTGGCCCAGGCCCATCATGGCAACGATGTCTTTCATCACCTCATTCGTACCGCCGCCGAAGGTGATCATCAGGTTCATCTGGTGCAGCCGTTCCATCAGCCCGTTCATGGGGACCCACTTGGATCCTGAGGTCAACTGCCCGTATAGCCCCATGATCTGCAGGCAAGCCCCCGCGGTCCGCAGAAACTGCTCGCTGCCAAAGGCTTTAGACATGGCCGATTCCACGTGAGGAACGCCGCCCTGTGCCATCAACCACGCCACCCGGTAGTTGAGCATCTTGAGCACTTCAGCCTCCACGGTCATCTCGGCCAGCTTGTTCTTGACCCAGTTATGCTCGGCAACCGGCAGGCCATTCAGTTTGTTTTCCCTGGCCCACCTGACGCAGTCTTCGATGGCGCGCAGCGAGGTGGAATGCGGGACCAGGTTTATCCTTTCGTGGGCCAGTTGCGTAAACATGTACTGGAAGCCCTTGTTCTCTTCACCGACCAGGCTTTCCTGGGGAACCCTCACGTTGTCGAAGAACTCCTGGTTCACTCTGAAGCCACCCATTACCTCCATTGGCTCAATGGTGAGGCCGGGGCTCCTGGCGTCAACCAGGAATATCGAGATCCCCGCATGTTTCTTGGAGAAGTCCGGGTCCGTCCTGGCTGCAAGCCAGAAGTAATCGCAGAAGTGCCCCATGGAGGTGAATATCTTCTGGCCGTTGATAACGTATTCGTCTCCCCGTCTGACCGCAGTGGTCTTCAGGGAGAACAGGTCGGTACCTGCCTCAGGCTCGGTATAGGCAATGCCGAAGGTGATGTCTCCCGTCAGGATAGGGGGCAAGAACTTCTTCTTCTGCTCCTCCGTACCTACCCTCATCAGGGTTGGCCCCACCGTCATCAGCGACAACACCGGGAGAGCAATGCGGAAATAGCCCATGGCCAGATCGAAGAAGATGTACTGCTCAATCGGGGTGCGGCCCTGGCCTCCGTATTCCTTCGGCCAGCCAATCCCCATCCAACCATCCAGGCCAAGCTTTCTCACCAGACCCCTGCAAATAGGCCCTTCCCCCTCAATGCTGACCAACCTTTCCTCTTCCAGCTCGGGGGGCACGTTCTGCTTCAGGTAGGTGTAGACCTCCTCCTCCAGTTGCTTCTGTTCAGGCGTCAGCTCAACGTACATAAAAGGCCTCCTTACGATTCGGCAAAGCTAAGCAGATTCATCCACCAGGCTCCTGAGGTTCCAACCGAAAGCCGGGCAAGGGTGAGCGATGCGATTCGGAAACGGCAAATGAGGGTCTCTTCCTTCTCTTCTGCGCTATCTATCCGCCCGAAACAGGCTGACCCAGAACCCGGCACAATCCGCAAACAAAAGGACTGCCACCGTCCGAGTCCGGTGGCAGTCCAGCCATCATAGCCTTGCTAGCCTTAGACCTGCGACTTTGCGCCCCCTGGTTTACCAGGGTTTGCCTTTCTCACCGCTACGTATTCAGCTCACAAAACTTGCCTAGTTATAATCGTTCCGCTGCCCAAAAGTCAAGCCAGCACGAACACGCCGGAGGCGGAACTGGGCTACGGATACCGCAGCGACGCTGCCCGCCCGGCAACGGCGACTCAGGCGGCGACTCCCGTCTCAACGAGGTCCTGCATCAGCCTATGAGCTTGAGCCTGTCGTGTCGCGTCTGGAGGGTTCTGTCACCGGGACCGTTGCAGGCCTCCTGGTCAACAGTACCACCCCAAATACGATCAGGACTGCTCCCAGCCCGAAGTTCAGCCAGTTGATGTAGGTGCTGCCCCAGGGCAGGCCCCAGCGGTAGAACTTGGCGTCGTGAACCAACTGGTCAACCGTCTCCTGAGTGAATACCAGGTCGTCCTCATAGACGGTCACTTCGGTGAACGTCATAGGGCCTGTGTTCGGAAACATCTCGTCGGGGACAGGAATAACGCTGGTCCTCCTGTTGGTGGACTCGAAGTATACGGCCGTGCCTGTGACAGGCTCGACCTTCATCATGATCCACTGGTAGAGCTGCATCTCGGGCGTGAATACGCCTGCTGGAATGGTGAGACCTTCTTCAGGAGTCTGAAGTTCGTAGACAAGAACGGGCATACCTTCGAAGTCTTCCTCACCGATATAGATGGCATCCACCGTCGTCGGGTTCCCGGTGATCCAGAACGGGTAGACGACGTCTGCCTTCACATCACGCGGGAAGCTCCAGTAGCCCACCCTATCCCTGTCGCCGCATCCTGGTACGTTATCGCGCTCTACGCGGTCTATCGCCAGCAGAATGCTCGAGTGCAGCGAGGGAAGAGGCTGGTCCGTGTCGGCGTCCACAAAGCTGCAGTCCTCCTCAAGGTAGATTACGTCGCCGCAGCAACGAATCGTTTTGTAGGCTCGGGTCCCGATCACGTTGTACGTCACCGGCTGCAGCGTGGCTTCATCCAGCAGCGTCACCGTCCCCACCTGCTGAGTAGAAATCTCGAGATTGGCGGGCACCTTGTTTATTTGGGGGAAGATGGCAGATATCCAGATTGCCCCAAAAATGACAAGAACGAACCCAACCACAACAAGAACCACCCCGGTTCGTTTCCTCCTTCGCAACATGATCCCTCCTTTCACCCCTCGGGACTCGTCTTCTGAACGCGTGTACCTCGAATTACGAGGCTGACCAGGCCGTAAAGGACTCCACCTGTCTCAACCCACCGGAATAACGCGTGAAGACGCCCCTTTTTTTGGCTCAACAAGTAGAGGTGAGTCTACTAGCTACCGTCTTAGCGTGCCTATCTCCTCTTTCCACCAGATTCGATGAGGTAAAACAGACCAGGAGGCAGGCTGCTCAGAGCCTTGACCAGGGCGCAGGCAGCACTTGCCTCGCTCATCCAGCCGCTCCTGCTGTATTAGAAATGCCAGTCGTTCCCTGCTTCACTCTTTGGCCCACTCCCTGGTGACCTCATATGTCATGTCCTTGAACTCCTTCTCGTCTGGGAGTGGCCTTCCCAGCCAATGGTGATAGAAGCCGTCAATGTCCGGCAGCGCATCGAAGATGATAGGATACCCGACGGGTACGTTTTCCACTTTGAGCATGACGCCGCATCCCGGGCAATAGAACTCCCGCACTTCGCAGAGGTCGGGGTCGGGAGCCTTCAGGCCGGGATAGACCTCCTCCATCTTCTCCCCGGTGTCCCGGACGAAGATGAGGGCGCTCAGCTTCCAGTTCTTGCGCCAGTCCCCAAATTCATGGCCGCAGTCGCACTTGACAATCCGCTCCCCAGCTTTCTGGACCACGTTGAGGTGATCGCCCAGGGGCATGATTATCTTCTCGGGATAGGAAGCGCGCTCCTGAAGGATGTCAACGTACTTGTCGAACCTGTCGTCATCCTTGGGCCGGCTCATGATCTCCCTGGTCTTCTGCCAGGGGAGCGTGCCGTCGAAAAGGTCTCTCAAGTCGTCCCTATCGTATGATGGCATTTGTTCACCTCACAGCGTGAAATCATCGGGCAGCGCCCAGAAGTCTCTCACCTCCTGTGCAAAGGGCTGACTTAGCCTGGCGCTACTCTGGTACATTTCTACAATCTGGGGGTCAAAATCGCGCGCCATGAACCTCTGGCGCGCCTTTTGCCACCACTCTTTGACCGGAACACTTCTGGACAGCCTCTCCTTGCGCTTCGCCTGGCGCAGCTTCTGCGAAGCAGCCTCGTCTATTCTCCATTCCCTGGCCGCCTCGTCGTAGCTGGCCTCGACGCAATAGACGTTCCTGGCCATCCAATCGGTGGAAAGCCCTTGATCCATGTCAGCCTTTATGCGCCACGTATCCCTCTCCAGGGGATCGCCGAGTCCGCCTCCAGCACCGGAGGCAGCGATCATCAGATCCCCCTCGACGACTTCGACCGGCACCGGTATGATGCCGGCATTCTTTAGCTGGCCTTTCAGACGTTCTTCCAGGTCACCCATGAAGCCCAACTCATGGAGCAGCGGCTGCCTCTTGTCTATCATCCCCTGGAAGTCGTCCCACTGCACCAGCAGGGTATTCCGCCTGCCACCGCAGTAGCCGCCAAACTGCCCGATGTTGGGGATGATCCTGTCGTGTGCACAGCCCAGGGCCCCGCTGGCAACACACTTCTGTGTCCTGTGGATCATGGCCTGCGTGGGCACCGCGATGCCGGAGCGGAACCTTCCATAGCCTGTCGAGTAGGGCTCAAACCGCCGCGACAGCTCCATGTGAGGTACGAAGAGCTCCCATACTTCTATGCTGCCCAGGTCCACCTCAGGCGTGGCCAGCCACCCGCCGCAGTCGACGCCATCGCAGACGCCACAGGCACCCGGGCCAAAGTTGCCCGTGCCGGCGGCCATCAGAGGGCGTTTGGTGCCCATCTGGTCGTAACCCGCCATCTGCCAGCCGGCCGACGACCGATAGTTGAAGGTCTCCTCCCTGAATCCCCTCAAATAGAAGGCCATCCCCAGCATGTGCGTCCACATGCCAAACACGTCCAGCAAAGGGGCCCACGGGGTCGATGTAGCCAGCTTCTTGATCTGGCTTGGGTTAAGTATGGAGTCCACGGGCGGTGTCTTCAAGTCGATAGGCAGAAGGGAGCCCAGATTGGCCCGCCCATCGTAGGAGAAAGTCTGCACGACGGTTATGGATATGCCACCCCATAGAGCTTGAGGCGTGCCATTGAACGGGTGCCACCCCCACTCACCAGTACCCTCGAAATCCAACATGAGACGTCCGGAAGTCAGGACGTCCATCTGCATGGGGACCAGTCGTATCACGTCCACTTTAGCCGGAATCCAGGCCACCGGCTGCTGCGACATGGGAAACTCACATGGCACCACGCTGCGGTAGCGCCCCGGAACGGTCCTCTGCTTGATGCGGGCAATCTGGGCGCGCCTCTCTTCCTCGATGAGCTCCCTGGTCGCCGTTTTGTAGTAATCAAGCCCGAATTCACGGATTATGTTCTTGATCTCTTCCCTTACCCGGATGTTGGCCGCTATAGCCCCTTTGCGGTCCAGCAGGAAAATGTCGGCCATGTCCAGGCAGATATTGATCTTGTGCTCGAAGTCCCGATTCAGGCGGTCGTTGGACCCGATCTTCTCGCAGCACCATTTGAGCCCGTCCGTACCCCGCTCCACATTCGGCGTAGGCATGCAACCCGGGCTCACCGCCCCCACATCCATTTCCATAATCACCGTTGACACCCAGCCGACCAGCTCCCCTTCCCAGAAAATGGGCAGCATGTCATACACATCGGCAGCGTGCATACCGGATATGGCGGGATCATTGGCTATGAAGAGATCACCGTCGTTGATGCCCACTTCCTCCTCATAGTCCTTGTTGACCATGAACTGTATGTTGTCACCCATGAGGCGGATGTGGATCTGGATGCCGGTGGACTGGGCGATGTTGTCACCTTCGGGCGTATACAGGCCCAGGCATAGCTCCGCTACCTCCCGCACATACGGAGAACCCGAGATCATCCGGGTAGTCTCCCGGCCCGATATCAGCGAAGCCATTATTCGGGAATGAAATAGCTCAGCCTTGACGGGGTCATCTTTCAATACGTGAGGCTCGGTGATGCCAGCGTAGCAGCCTGTTTCCGAATACAGCCTGTCGACTTCCCCGCGCAGCTGCTTGATAGTCTTGCCACCTTCTCCTATCCCTTTGCGTTCACCCATTCGAAGCCACCTCCTTTACTTCCCGTTCCTGGACTGGGGAGTCGTCATGCAAGCCACAGCATCGTCCATTCGTCCATCCTGGCCTTTCTCCCCGGCGGGATGAAGAAGGTCGTGGCCGGAGCCTCGACCACAGCTATCCCCTCGATCTCGTTTCCGGGCCTCAGCTGGTCCATGTCGTAGATGATGGCCTTGTGCCACCTGCCATCGCAGTAGACCTGTCTCTCCTCTTTGAAGGCCTCCCTGGGTGGCGCCTTGCCTTCCAGCGGCCGCTTCACCAGCTTGGGCTTCACCTTGGGAACAGTAGCCACGAGCCCCAACTCCATGATCTGGTAGCCAGCCTGCGGGTGCTTGGCCACACCCGCATAGACCTTCTCGTACAGGTCCTCGAAGGCGGCGATGAGCCTGTCCATATCCTGCGCGCTGTTTATCCTGGCAACGGGCGACGGCACCTCCAGGTCGTCCATCTGTGTGCCGTACCTTGCGTAGGCTATCTGCTGTATCCTGGCCTGATCGAACGGCAGACCTTCGGCTTCGAAGTCAGCCGCCGCCAGCTTCTCCAGCTCTTCCCATCCTGCATTCAGCATCAACTGCCCCATCATCAACTTCCAGCTATCATCGGCCCCGTCGGGAATCAAGACCCCGGTGGACTTCTGGTAGCGATGGCTGATGTCAACAGCAGCACAGCCAAAGGAAGAGAAGGCCGCGGCCCAGGGCATGGTGACCACGCCCTTGAAAGGCAGCCCCTCCGTGTATCCGGCGACGTGCATTGGACCGGCCCCGCCATAGCAGAGCAGGTGATAGTCTACCGGAGAGAAGCCCCTCGCATAGAGTACCGCCCTGATATGCTCCTTCATGGAACTGTTGATCAGCTTATACACTCCTTCCGACAGATAGTATGGGTCCACGCCCAGGACATCAGCGCACTGCTCCTTTATGGCCTCGAGGGCCTTCTCTTTGTTCAGCTTCTTTTTGCCCCCAAGGTAGTTGTCCGGATTCAGTATGCCCATGATCAGGACACAGTCCATCACGGTGGGCACCTCATTGCCCATTTCGTAGCACACTGGCCCAGGCTCGGCCCCGGCGCTTTCAGGGCCAATCTTGATTCGCTTTGTGATCGGATCTATGGTGACATACATCCCGGTGCCAGCGCCGATACTATCCATCAGCAGGGTAGGGATGTTGTATATCCTGCGATTGATGACAACCTCTCGCACCATGACAGGCTCGCCACTCATGAGGAGGCCGACATCAAAGCTGGTACCACCCATGTCTGAGCAGACCCAGTTGCCTATCCCCAGCTTCTGCTCCAGGTAGCGGGCGCCTAGCAGCCCGCCTATGGGCCCGGAGAAACAGGCTTCATGTATCCTGGGATAACGGATGTTTGTCAAGCCTCCGTGCGAGAGCACTATCTGCAGAGGATAGCGGTACCCGCTGGCCTTCATCTTGTCTTCGATCCTGAACAACTGCTCGCGCCCGGGCTCGGCGGCATATGCATGCAGAACGAGTGTATTCAGACGTCCCTGCTCCCTCTGGATAGGGCAAAGCTGGTGAGACAGGTACACCGGGACCCCCCGCCCCCTCTTCTTGATTAGCTCGCCAGCTATCTCAGCCACTCGTAATTCGTGCATGGGGTTCATGTACGAGTAGAACAGGCAGACCGCAATGGCGTCCACACCTTCGTCCAGGAGTTCCTCGACGGCCTGTTCAACCTCGTGCTCGTACAGAGGGATGGCCTCCATGGCGAACATGTCGATCCGGCCGGTGACGCCCTTGACCAGCCTGCGCGGCACCAGAGGTAGGTTATGCCTGTGAGTCACGTGGTGAAGGAGGTCCTGATACGCATATCCAGCCCAGGTCTGTCGGGACCGTTCGCTTATGAAGGTCTCCTCATCACCGCGTTGGGTGATGACCCCCACCTTTCTACCGGTCACAGTGATGAGCGCATTCATCATCGCCGTACCGCTATACACAAGCGCCTCAACGCCCGGCAAGATATTGGCAGCCTGCTTGTCGAAATCGGTATCCCAGTACTCGAAGGCATCGACCAGGGAGTCCCAGAAGCCTAGAGACTGGTCTTGCGGAGTGGTGGCCGCTTTGCCGATAACAAAGTTGCCATCGGCGCCAACCGCGATCATGTCGGTCATGGTGCCGCCGGCGTCACTGGCAACTATCTGCACTCGCCTGTCACTGCTCATACAGCCCCCTTCGAAATCTGGTCCGAGCCGATCTCCGTCTGGCCGGCCTGCAGACCACCAGCCAATTGTGGCATACCAACTCCCATCTAGATCAGACGTGGCACCGGTGGACGCCAGGCAGCTACCCCTAATATGGAAAAGACTGCCACCTGGCCCCAATAGTGGCAGTCCAGCCGTCATAGCCTACCAGCTTTAGACCCGTCACTTTGCGTCCCCCGATTTATCAGGGTTTGCCCTTTTTACACCGTGTCGCTATTAAGTTGTCGGGTTCCCGAGTGTTTTCTTTATAAGACCACGGGTTACAGAAGTCAAGTCGCCTCCGATAGTCGGCAGCCTCCAACATGGCAGTCCTCTGGCTCCGAAGAGGAGGCGGCGCACAGAGATAGAGCAGTGGCCCGGCAACGTACTGGCAAATTCAGTCGCCTTTGCCTATAATGGAGACACCTCGTGCGACCTTCTACGCAGAGGTCGGCTCACAAATCTAAAAAGGGGGGCAATCCAATGCCAGAAGAATCCTATGATGCAATTGTCATTGGGGCCGGGTTTGGTGGCGCAACCTGCGCCGGGCTGCTGGCGAAAAGAGGACTCAAAGTGCTGCTGCTGGAGAAGAACGCCAAGGCTGGGGGCAAGGCCATGGCCTTCTCCAAGGGAGGATTCACCTACACTGCCTGGATGGTCTGCTCCGCTCCGACTGAGGGCAACCTGTTCGAGGTAGTCCTGGACGAGCTGGGGATGGCAGACAAGGTGGAACTCACGGCACCCGGAATCCAGGGAGCCATGTTCAAGCAATCTTCGGGGCAGTGGGTGAAGGGGCCCCAGACCAAGACGCCGGATCCCAACCTGATCTTCGACTGGCTGGAGGTGCCTGAGGCCGATCGGGCCGACGCACTGACGGTGCTGGCTGAGCTGACCATGATGACGCCCGAAGGCATCAAAGCGCTGGATGACATAAGCTTCGCCGAGTGGCTTGGTCACTACAACGTAAACAAGAACCTGTACAGCTTCCTCATCGGCCCCGTATCCGACGGCTGCTTCATGGTGCCGGTTGACGCCCTGGTTGCCTCGGAGGCGGTTGCCACGCTGCAGAAGGTGTTCCTGGGGGGCGGCGGCGTCTTCGCCAAGGGAGGCATCGGCACGGTAGCCGAGACCTTCGCCGCTGCGGTCGAGGCAAACGGCGGCAGGGTGATCATGCGCTCGAAGGTGCAGAAGATCACCGTCGAAGATGGAAAGGTGACCGGCGTGGTCACTGACCAGGGGGCTTTCAAAGCGCCCATCGTAGTGAGCAACGCCGGTATCCAGCCTACGGTCCTGAAGCTCGTGGGCGAACAGCACTTCGACAAGAGCTACGTCAACTACGTCAAGGACCTGCTGCCTTCCATGGCTATGGTGGGGCTCCGCTACTTCCTGAACAAGCCGGTGATACAGGACGTCCCGTACGGCACTCTGTTCACAACCGACACTCCGTGGACAATGGAGACCTGGGCAAAGGCGAAGTCGGGCAACATACCCAAGTACATCACTGTGTGGTATGAGGTGCCTTCCAACTACGACCCCGGGCACAATCCCCCAGGAAAGCAGGTCGTGCTTACAGGTATATGGTTCCCCTGCGATCCCCAGTTAACGGACAATGACCACCAGCCATGGTGGGACAAGATCGACGAAATGATGTTTGAGGCCTTCCCCGACCTGAAAGCGGCCATTGAATCAAAGGAAGGCTACACAGCGCGCGACGTGTCCGCGCTTACCCGTGACCAGGCACTGCCAGGCGTTGGCGGGGAGTGCATCGGCCTGGGACAGGTGCTCGGGCAGGCAGGCGGCAAGAAGCCGTCGGCCAGGACCCCGATCCAGGGCCTGTTCTACGTGGGGTGTGACGCGGAGGGAAGCGGTATCGGCGTTCAACAGGCGATTGATTCCGGAATCAAGGTGGCCAGGATAGTGCAGCAGTACCACCTTATGCGCCAGGCCACCCTGTAGCCAGCAATACCCGCCGGGCCATTGCCACCCAGTGGAGGCGGGCAGGCGGAGGATCGACACAGGTCATTGCAGCGGCCACCGTCACGGGCGGTGGCCGCTGCCGTACTCTCAAGGACATGGGCACCCGGTGCCGCTTCACTCGCCCGTCCCCGGTGAGGCCCTCCTTGCCGCTCCCCGCCTTCAAATCTCTTTGACCGCGCCATAACCCCATGTTAATATTGCTTGATGCTCACCAGGGGATCGAAGGTTGTTCAACCCGTTTAGACGAAAGACAGAACAGGCAGTCAAGCGCAGCAGGGATACATGGTTCAGCAAGATTACGGGCCTCTTTGACCGCGCCAGCGTAGACAAGGAGCTGTGGGAGGAGTTGGAGGAGCTACTCATCGCGGCTGATGTTGGAGTCGACACTGCCGCCAAGCTCATCCAGCGAACAAAAGGCAGGGCGGACAAAGAGAAGCTAAGCGACCCGCACAAGGTGCGTCTTGCCCTCAAAGAAGAGATGGCTACCTTGTTGAACCTGGATGGAAGCAAGTCGGCAGCCCCAGCGTACCCCCAGGTTATCCTGGTGGTGGGCGTGAACGGTTCAGGCAAGACGACCAGCATCGCCAAGCTGGCCTACGGCTTCAAAACAGAAGGCAAGAAGGTGATACTGGCTGCGGCCGATACCTTCAGAGCAGCGGCGATCGACCAGCTCAAATGGTGGGGGACCAAGATAGGCGTGGAGGTCATCTCCCACCAGCCGGGAGCCGATCCGGGGGCGGTAGTCTTTGACAGCATTCAAGCCGCCAGGAGTCGCGGCGCCGACGCCGTCATTGTTGATACGGCCGGTCGGCTCCACACCAAATTCAATCTGATGGAGGAACTCAAGAAGATCAAGCGGGTAGCCCAGCGTATAGACGCATCTGCGCCTCAGCGAACGCTACTGGTACTCGACGCTACTACGGGGCAGAATGGCCTCTCCCAGGCCAGGTACTTCACCGAGGCAGTGGACGTCAGCGGGATTATTCTCAGCAAGCTGGACGGTACCGCCAGGGGTGGCATTGTGCTGGCCATATGCGATCAACTAAGGATACCCATTCAGTTCATAGGCACCGGCGAAACCATGGAAGACCTGGCCCCCTTCGATCCGGAAGCTTTCGTAGAGGCCATTATGTCTTGAGGGGATAGAGATTATCACCGCATCGATCACCATCGGCATGGACCCCATAATATTCGATCTCGGCTCGACGGCCATTGGCTGGCACGGCGTACTTATGCTTGCTGGCATAGTTGTGGCCGCACTGCTCAGCGTACGTCTGGCAGCCGCGGGTGGCATCCCGAAGCAGTTCGTTTACACGTCTGCTTTCTGGATCGTTCTCTTCGGCCTCATCGGGGCGCGGTTGATGCACGTGCTTGACAACCTTGACTTCTTCAGCGAGAACCCCGTCGAGATCTTCGCTTTCTGGGCAGGCGGACTGTCCTGGTACGGAGCGCTCCTGGGAGGAACCCTGGCGGGCGTCGTCTGTGCGCGTGTGAACAAGATCCCCCTGGGACGCTTTGCCGATACCGTGGCTCCCGCTATTATGCTGGGGCTGGCCATTGGCAGGATTGGCTGCACCATAAACGGGGACGCCTACGGCACTCCAACGGGGCTGCCCTGGGGCCTGGTCTACACCCATCCCAATTCTTACGCCGACCTTTTCGTGGCAGGCCACCCGGCGCCGGTCTATGAGATCATCTGGCTCCTGCTGATCTTCGGGCTTCTCTGGAGACTCAAGAGCCGCATCAAGCCCGATGGCTCCCTCTTCCTGATCATGGTGGCCGTGTACTCCTTCGGCAGGTTCCTTATCAGTTGGGTGAGAGCCGAATCGGCAGTACTGGGGCCACTCCACCAGGCACACATAATATCCCTGGTCCTGTTTGCCGTGGCTACGGCCTGGCTGGTCTACCGGAAGACGCGAATAGTAGCAGCCGTACCGCCGGAGGAGATTGCAGCTGAGCCATCAGCGGCCGTCACGCAGCAGGGGCAAAGTCAAGAACACTGAGCGCCAGAGTATCTTCGCCGTTCCAGCGATCCACTGTCAGACTGTACGTTATGTCAATCTCGGGAGTCACCTCTGCGGCCAGGTGACCCAGGTCGAAGCCAATTCCAGGCCACACAATCCCACCCTGGCTCAGCTTTAGCTTCAGGTGTCTGGCACCGTTGCCCACCGCCCGGCAATCAGCCACTTGCACGTTGCGTGACAGGAAAACTGGCACCGGGTTACCGGTCCCGAAGGGAGCAAACCTTTCCACAAGCTTGAAGACTTCGCCGTTGATAGCAGATAGGGGTACGTCAACCTCAACGGTAAGGGAAGGCTGCAGGTCCACGGTGGAGAGCTGGCTGGCCGCAAGATCGACAAGGCACTGCTGGAATCGGGATAGATTCTCATTCTGCAGAGCAAAACCTGCCGCCATCGGGTGCCCACCGAATCGCAGCAGGACCTCGCTGCACTCCGCCAGTGCAGCGACCATGTCGAATTCGGGAATGCTGCGGGCACTTCCTCTGGTCGCATCTTGACCTACCTCAAGCACGGCAGCCGGACGGTAGAACTCCTCCACCAGCTTGCCGGCAATGAGGCCAGCCACACCGGGGGGATAGTCTTCCCCTCCTACCATCAGAAAAGGAGTATCGACGCCGCCAGCAGATAGCTCTTCCTTGGCCCTGGCGAAGAACTCACTCGTCAGCCGCTGACGCTCCGCGTTGGTCACCTCAAGCTCATGAGCCATTTGCTGGGCTTCCTCAGGCGAATCGGTCACCAGCAGGCGGTAGCTGGCGACCGCATCATCCAGTCTTCCCGGCGCGTTCAGGCGCGGGGCGATAACCCAGGAAATATGATGGCTATCCAAAGCCTTCGACTTGAGCCCGGCAATACGCAGCATCTCGCGGAGGCCACAGCGTCGAGTATTGCTGAGGGCCTTCAGTCCCCTCTTTACCAGATAGCGGTTCTCGCCGACCAGGGGCACCATGTCCGCCACGGTGCCAATGGCCACCAGGTCAAACATGTCTTCCAGCACTTCCCCCCTGCCTATGTTCAGGAAAAGCGCCTGAAGCAACTTGAAGGCCACGCCCACGCCGGCCAGCCCAGGAAAGGGATACGCAGAGTCAGCCCGCTTCGGGTTCACCACGGCCAGCGCCCTGGGAAGGCCCTGTGAGACGGAGTGATGATCGGTGATGATCAGATCCAACCCCTTCGTTCTGGCGTACTCCACCTCGGAGAGATCGCTGATCCCGCAATCGACGGTTATCACCAGGCTGACGCCTTGTTGACTCAGGTTTTCCAGGGAGGCCGTGTTGAGGCCATACCCTTCCCGTATCCTGTGAGGAATATAGGGAATGCTCATGCTGCCGAGACGGGAGAGGCCATCGGTGAGAAGAGCAGTGCCGCAAACGCCGTCGGCATCGAAGTCGCCGTAAATGGCGATGCTCTCACCGCTGAGCAGGGCGCGGTAGACCCTGGCTACCGCCTTTTCCATGTCAGGAAGCAGGAACGGATCGGCCTGGAACTCTTCCTCTTCATCGAGGAAGGCCTCTGCCTGTCCGGGCTCGGTGATGCCGCGATTGTACAGGAGTTGAGCGGCCAGGGGAGGCAGGCCTGTACCCGCCAGGCAACCCGGCGGGGCTGCGGGAAGGATCTTCCAGCGGCGGTGTCTCAACTAGCCACCCTCGCTGTATTCTCGGAATGCAAGTACCGAGTTGTGTCCTCCAAAACCGAAGGAGTTGGACAGGGCCGCTCTCACCTTCTTCTGGCGGGCTACTTGAGGCACATAGTCAAGGTCACACTCCGGATCAGGGTTCGCCAGGTTTATGGTAGGCGGAATCACGCCATGCTGCATGGCAAGAACACATACTATTGCCTCGATGGCACCGGCGGCCCCGATCGTGTGCCCCATCATTGACTTGGTCGAACTGATTGGAATGCGATAGGCGTCCTCTCCGAACACGGCCTTAATCGCCGTAGTCTCGGCCCTATCATTCAGCGGTGTAGAAGTACCGTGAGCATTGATGTAGTCGACGTCTTTCGGCTCCAGGCCAGCTTTCCTCAATGCCAGGCGCAAGGCCTTGGCCCCACCTTGACCACCCTCCGACGGCTGAGTGATATGGTAGGCATCAGAGGTAGCCCCGTATCCGGTGACCTCAGCCAATACGTGAGCCCCGCGCTTCAAGGCGTGGGACAGGCTTTCCAGGACCAGCAAAGCCGCCCCTTCTCCCATGACAAATCCGTCGCGCTCCGCGTCAAAGGGACGCGAAGCCGTCTGAGGGTCATCGTTCCGCGTGGATAGGGCTCCTGCAGCATTGAATCCGGCGATACCGATAGGGGTGATAGCCGCCTCGGTGCCTCCGGCTACCATCACCCGAGCATCTCCCCGCCTGATGATCTCGCAGGCTTCGCCGATGGCGTCAGCACCGCTGGAGCAAGCGGACGTGGCACAGAAGTTCACACCTCGCGCTCCCAGCATTATCGAGACCTGCCCGGAAGCGCCGTCGGCAATCATCATCGGAACCAGGAAGGGGCTTATTCTTCGAGGGCCTTTCTCGGCCAGGACTGCGAATTGCTCGGAGAGGGTGGTTATGCCTCCAATACCACTGCCAATAAGGACCCCAACGTCCTCGGGATTCTCAAAGTCAAGCCTGGCTTGCTCCACCGCCTGGCGGCTGGCCACAATGGCAAACTGCTGATAGCGGTCCATGTGGCGAGCCTGCTTGCGTTCGAGGTAGTCCTCAGCATTGAAACCTTTCACTTCAGCCGCGATCCTGGTCTCAAGAGGCTCAGGATCAAACAGGCTGATGTGGCCGACACCAGACCGGCCGCTTACCAGCGCTTCCCACAGCGACGGAACATCCAGCCCCAGCGGGCTGACTGCTCCCATACCGGTCACCACAACCCTATTGGTCATACCCTATGGCCAGTAAAGCCTCTCTGCTTCCTTTTGCAGTCCGGCCCTGAAATCGGGATGGGCGACGCCAATGAGCTCCAGGGCGCGCTCTCTTTGCGTCCTGCCCTTCAGTCTGGCGATGCCGTACTCGGTCACCACTATATCAGCCAGCGTTCGCGGCGTACTGACAACTGTCCCCGGCTCCAGCATGGGTACGATGCGAGATATGGCGCCATCCCTGGCAGTCGAGGTAAGAGCAACAACGCTGCGCCCCCCTTTCGACAGATATGCGCCAGTGGCGAAGGAAAGCTGCCCCCCGGAACCGCTGGTCATCACCGGCCCGACGGACTCGGCCGCAATCTGGCCCGTCAGGTCAACCGCAATAGCGCTGTTGATGGCCACCATGTTGTCATGGGCAGCGATAACCCTGGGGTCCAGAATGTAACCAGAGGAATACACCTCAAACAGGGGATTGTTGTTTATGAAGTCCATCTCCTCTTTGGTGCCCCCGCCCACGGCTGTAGCCACTGCCTTCCCCTGATGAAGGTTCTTGTACTTGCCGGTGACTACCCCGTTCATTACCAGGGTGCCAATCCCCCTGACGGTGTTCTCCGAATGCCAGCCAAGATCATGCCTGTTCTCAAGGCCTCCCAACTGGGCTACCCACTCGGCGTTGCCCCCCACCCCAATCTCCAGGCAGTCGCCGTCTTTCACCAGGCTGCCAACATACTGCGCAATCGTCTTCTCAAGCTCGCCCGGGCCCGTGCTTCTTCTGCCCAGTATGTCCGTGCCCCCGGGGACCTTGCCAGTCGGGGTATGTTCCACAAAGTGGTCTACCTCCGATACATGAACGTAGTTGTCGCCGTAGGTCCTGATCATCCTCTCGTTCACTTCGGCCATCACCACCCTGGCAACTTTCACCCACTCCTTCTTCTTCCACAGCGAAGCTCCGAAGCTGCAGAAACCGTGCTCGTCAGGGGGCGACACCTGCACCATGAAAACGTCGATTGGTTTGGCATCGCTCATGTCCGGCACTCCGAAGAGGCCGCTCACGGTGAAATCAGATTTCCTTTGACTTACCAGATTCCGCACCAGGGGCAGGACGTAAGAGGTCTCCAGTTGGAAAACGTCGGGGAAGACATCGTACCAACTCGTATCGTACATGGGCAGGGCGCTCCCACCACCCCCCATGATCCGCACCCCCGTTACTTCATCCGCCCTACCTACCAGTGCCAGTCCCAGGGCCAGGGGCTCTGGCTGGGCCATAACCACGTAGTCCCCTGACTTGAGCACCTTCATCGCTTCTTCAGGGGACACCAGTCTCTTCTGGTACTCGTCACGCCAATGCACGCTCAGGATATACCTCCTCGCCTCAATTCAGCGAATATGGTAGCATGCGCTTTTTCCGAAGGTCAAGGCGCATCCCTTCGGGCGGTCCGGAGCAACCGACCGGCTCCGTCGAGCAAGGTCTCTCCCTTCCGAGCCAGCGCTAGCCGCATTTGGTGTAGCCACATCCGGGGCAGAGGAAACAACCCTCCTCGTACACCAGGAGGTTACCGCAATCGGGGCACTGACCTGCAACGTTTACAGCCACTCCCGTCACCTGGCCCTGTGACACCGGCATATCCGTGCCATCATCTCCTGCCTCTGATTCCAGTACCCCACCAATGGCATCCGGGCAGGACAGCACAGCCCGCCCGTTGTCCCAGGCAATCGACGGACAGCGAATCCCACGGAGGTGCTTCACAATGGCGGCAACATCGAGACCTGACCTGAGTGACAGGGAGATCAAACGGCTGATGGCCTCCAGTTGTGCCGAGGCACAGCCCCCCGCCTTGCCCAGGCTGGAGAAGACTTCGCAGATCCCCTCCTCGTCTCTGTTGACCGTAACATAGATATGACCGCAACCGGTTGACACTCTCTTGGTTGATCCTGCGGTAGTCTCAGCCCGCTTCCGGGGACGGGCGGCCTTCTTCTCATCCTTCTCCTCCCCCTCTTCCGTCTGGCGAGCAATACTCAACACCTGGCTTTCCTTGCTTCCGTCCCGATAGATGGTTATCCCTTTGCACCCCAGCTTGAACGCAAGCATATATACCTCGGCTACGTCCTCTCTGGTAGCGTGGCGCGGGAAATTGACCGTTTTCGACACGGCGTTGTCGGTGTGTTTCTGGAAGGCCGCCTGCATCCTCACGTGCCACTCGGGAGTAATGTCATGTGCCGTCACAAATACCCGCTGCACCCACTCTGGTACGCCGTCCATGCCTCTCACCCTGCCCCTCTTGGCCAGCTCTGTCATGAACTCTTCGCTGTAGAACCCCTCTTTCCTGGCCGCCTCCTCAAAGTAGGGATTGACCTCCAGAAGCTGCTCTCCTTCGAGGATGGTGCGAACGTAGGAGAGGGCAAAGAGCGGCTCAATGCCGCTGGAGCAACCAGCTACTATGCTAAGCGTACCGGTGGGGGCGATGGTGGTGCGAGAGGCATTCCTCAATCGCGGGCCGTCAGGCAGATCATAGACGCTAGCTTCGAAGGCAGGGAAGACCCTCCTCTCCTCTGCCAGCTTTGCAGAGGCGTCATTGGCCGTCTGGCTGATGAAGCCCATCACACTCTCTGCGGTCTCCAGCGCCTCCTCGGAATCATAGGGTATGCCCAGGCGGATGAGCGTGTCGGCGAAACCCATCACCCCCAGGCCGATTTTCCTGGTGGCTCTGGTCATTTCCTCTATCTGAGATGTAGGAAACCGGTTTACATCAATGACGTTGTCCAGGAACCTGACCGCCACCTCCACCGTCCTCGCCAGCTTGGCATAGTCGATTTCCGCCTTGCCATTCCGTTGACTCAGCATCTTCGACAGATTGATTGATCCCAGGTTGCAGGACTCGTACGGAAGGAGGGGCTGCTCACCGCAGGGATTGGTGCTCTCGATCGCCCCCAATCTCGGGGTCGGGTTGTCACGGTTGATCCGGTCAATAAAGACGATGCCAGGATCACCTGTCCTCCAGGCCATATCCACTATCTTGTCGAAGACCTCTCTGGCGCTGAGCGTCCCGACGGCCCGTTTGGTGCGCGGATTGATGAGCTCATAGTCGCGCTCTTCCTCCACAGCCCTCATGAACTCCTCACTGACAGCGACCGAAAGGTTGAAGTTGCTGAAGTTGGAAGTGCCTTCTTTGGCAGTGATGAACTTGAGTATGTCCGGGTGATTGATGTTGAGGATGGCCATGTTGGCCCCGCGACGCATGCCGCCCTGCTTGATTACATCGGTAGCAGTGTCAAAGGCGCGCAGGAACGAGACCGGTCCACTGGCGACCCCACCGGTGGAGCCCACCCGGTCATTCTCGGGCCGAAGCCTGGAGAAGGAGAAGCCAGTGCCACCACCGCTCTTGTGAATCAGGGCGGTCTGCTTTACCGCCTCAAAGATTGACTCCATCGAGTCCTCGACGGGCAGAACAAAGCAGGCGGAGAGCTGTCCCAACTCCCTGCCGGCATTCATCAAAGTCGGGGAGTTCGGCAGGAACTCCAGACTCCTCATCATCTGGAAGAACCCTTCTTCCAGCGCTCCCGCGTCCTTCTGAGGACTGTATGCCTGTTCGGCAGAGGCAACGCAGTGAGCCACGCGACGGAACATCTCGTCCGGCGTCTCCGTGACGCGCCCCTCTTCATCTTTCTGCAAGTACCTTTTCTCCAGTACTCTCAGTGCGTTGGGCGACAGATATGCGGTCTTCTGCTTGCCGCGCGGCATCCGGGAAGGCCTGATCTTGATCCGGCTGGGTTTGGCGTCCTCGGTGACCTGGCCGTGCCTGATATCGGCCAGGGCTTCCTTCACAATCCCGCCGATTTCAACAGATTCGAGCCTGCTCTTCCCCGCTCGCTTCCTTCCCGGAACAAGGTCCTCCATCCCTGGGAATGGCAGACTCGCCTCCTGCTGCTCCAGACGCCGAATGACCTGCTCAGTGAGCTTCTCTGTCAACTCCCGGTCCGAAATGCCCATAGCCTCAGCAGCAGCAAAGACAGCCCGAGCTATCCTGTCATTCATAACGCGCTCCGACTTGTCATTGGCGGGTTCATACTCAGGCATCATTCCCTCCCCGTTCCAACAATGCGCCCTTCCGCCCACCCTTCACCGGGATCAGAGACTGTTCATCAGGCATCAACGGCAGTTGGGCAGCAGACACTGTACCATGGCCCTGGATCAGAGCATCGGCCTCCTCTTTGAAGCTCTCTATGTCAGCAAACTCCCGGTACACGCTGGCAAACCGAATATAGGCAATGCGGTCCAACTCTCTCAGGTATCCCACCACCAGCCCCCCAATCGTGGAAGTCGAGACCTCAGCCCGGCCCAGTTGATGGAGCTCCTCCTCAATCCTGCCTACAAGACGCCCTATCTCTTCATCCGTGACCGGCCGCTTGGCGCAAGCCTTACCGATGCCAGCCGTCAACTTGTCACGGCTGAACTCCTCCCGCCGCCCATCTTTCTTCACCACCAGGAAGCCATTCGACTGCACCCGTTCATAGGTAGTGAATCGCGAGCCGCAGTGCAAGCACTGCCGGCGCCGCCTCACACCCCCGCTCACCGACCTGGAATCGACAACCTTCGAATCCTGATACTGACAATAAGGGCATATCATGGGATGGGCCTTCCTATATGTTGTGGCAGGGGCGATTGTAGCACAATATATAGTGCCTGTCAAGAGTTGGATGCCCCCCGGTGCTGGTCTTGACAATCGTAGCGATGTCTGTTACAATACTGAAACGATATGCCACCGACCACAAGGCGGTGAGCGTTTGGAACCTGGAAAACATAAGCTCGCTTGGATCGGCAACGACCGAGACGGACGGTAGATAGGTTCAAGGTAGATTTCATGCCTTCTCGGCGTTGCCGAGAAGGCATCTTTTGTTTATCGAACTGGTGATACGAAATGCAGAACATAGGCTTCATTGGCGCAGGGACTGTAGGGACAGCCTTAGCTGTAAGGCTGAGCGAGAAAGGCTACCCGGTGACGGCCGTTGCCAGTCGTACCCCTGCCTCAGCCGAAAGGCTGGCCAGCCTGGTCAACGGCTGCAAAGTCCACCACAGTGGGCAGGCCGTAGCGGATGTGGCTGAGATGGTCTTCATCACCACCCCCGATGACGCTATCGCCCAGGTCGCTGCAGAAGTCCAGTGGCACTCAGCGCAGAGTATAGTCCACTGCAGCGGGGCAGAATCCCTGGATATTCTCGAACCCGCCACCAACGCTGGAGCCCAAGCCGGTGCGTTTCACCCCCTACAGACCCTCGCCAGTGTAGCCTACGCCATTGAGAACATCCCCGGGTCTACCTTCGCTTTGGAGGCCGAGGAGCCACTGATGAGCACGCTCAAGGAAATGGTCGGCGCCCTCGGCGGGCGGTGGATAGAGCTCGGACCGGGTGACAAGGTTCTGTATCATGCAGCGGCAGTGATGGCCTGCAACTACCTGGTTACCCTGGTCAACTTGGCCACCAATCTGTGGCAGACCTTCGGGGTCCCTACGTCAGAGGCTACGCGCGCCTTACTTCCCTTACTGCAAGGCTCGGTCAACAATCTGGGCAACGTAGGACTGCCCAACTGCCTCACCGGACCCATCGCCCGGGGAGACCTGGGTACAATTCGGAAGCACCTGACGGCGCTGGAAAGCAGAGCCCCGGGAGTGCTCGCCGCCTATCGGGAGCTCGGGCGGCAGACCGTACCTATCGCTTTGGCGAAGGGAAGGATCGATGAGCAGAGGGCAGAGGAGATACTGGGGCTCTTGAGCTGAACCGACTGGAGGTGAACGAAAGTGATGAGGACAATGCTGCGAAGCAAGATCCATCGAGCTAGAGTAACCGCCGGGAATATCGACTATGTGGGTAGCATCACGATTGACAAGCGACTGATGGAAGCAGCCGACATGCTCCCCTATGAGATGGTGCACGTCCTGAACGTCAATACCGGTGCCCGGTTTCAGACGTACGCTATCGAGGGTGAGGCAGGCTCCGGTGACATCGTTGTCAACGGGGCCGCCGCCAGACTGGCCTCCAAGGGTGACACTGTAATCATCCTGTCCTATTGCAGTGTCAGCGACGAAGAGGCCCGCCGCATCGAGCCGAGGCTAGTATATGTTGACGCCAACAACGCCATTGTTGAACAGACAACGGGCCATCGGTGGATGGACGACCTGGCCGAGTCGCTGGAAACCCTCTAGTTTGGGACACACCGTCAAGGAAAGCTACACCTGCAAGCCTGATACGGTCGCCTCAGGCGACCAGGCGTGAATGACTATCCCAGCCCGCGGAGCCCTGATACAACCCCAGTCGGCAAGGAGGAGAGATGCGAGTTACTGTTACTCAAATCAAGGATATGAAACAGAAGGGTGACAAGATACCCATGCTCACGGCCTACGACTACGCTACGGCCAGGCTGATAGACGAATCGGGCGTGCCTCTCATTCTGGTGGGGGACAGCCTGGGAATGGTGATGCTGGGCTACGAGTCGACCATACCAGTGACCATCGATGAAATGCTTCATCACACCAGGGCTGTGGCAAAAGGCACCAAACGAGCTATGGTCATCGGAGACATGCCCTTCATGACCTACCATGCCAGCGTCAGCGATGCCCTGTACAACGCTGGTCGCTTCCTGCAGGAGGGAGGAGCCCAGGCAGTGAAGCTCGAAGGCGGCGAGTCAATGGCCGAGGTGGTGCACAGAGTTGTGCAGTGTGGAATACCGGTCATGGGTCACATCGGGCTCACCCCCCAGTCGATACACCAGTTAGGCGGCTTCAAGGTTCAGGGCAAGAGTCCGGAGGCGGCCATTCGCCTGGTCAAGGATGCGATTGCTCTGGAGGAGGCAGGGGCCTTCTCCATCGTGCTCGAGTCTATACCCACGCCGCTGGCCAGGATAATCACCCAGAAGGTCACCATACCTACCATTGGCATTGGGGCAGGGCCCTTCTGCGACGGACAGGTACAGGTGATCAGCGATCTTCTTGGGCTATACACCGACTTCGTGCCGAAGCATGCAAAACAGTACGCAAAGCTTTCCGACACCATCAAGAATGCAGTAGCTGAGTATAGCGATGAGGTGCGAAAAGGCGCCTTCCCAACCGAGAAGGAGAGCCATGCCATGGATGAGAGCCTTCTAGCAGGGCTTGAGCAGGAGGTGTAGTTGGTCAAGCTTCCGGCGCCGAGAAAAAAGGGCGATACTTCGATCGAAGAGACCCTGGCCAAGAGGCGCTCCAAGAGGAAGTTCACCTCGAAGGAGCTGAGCTGGGAGCAGGTCTCGCAGTTGCTGTGGTCGGTTCAGGGCATGCTCGAGAAAGGTCTGCGCACCGCTCCGTCGGCCGGAGCCACCTACCCGCTGGAGGTCTACCTGGTTACGAGCCAGTGTGTCTATCACTACCAGCCGAGATCACACGAGCTGGTGACGGTCCTTGAAGGCGATGTCCGACCTCAGCTTTGTCGAGCGTCGTTGAACCAGGACTGGATAACGGAAGCGCCAATCAGCATCGTCATCGCTGCCAAGTACGACAGGACAGGTACCGTCTATGGCTCGCGAGCAACCCGCTACGTCCACATGGAGGTGGGGCACGCGGCGCAGAATGTACACCTGCAGGCAGTAGCCCTGGGGCTGGGATCTGTGCCTGTCGGCGCCTTCCGCGATGAAGAGGTACACAAGGTCCTCTCCCTGCCCAAAGACCATCAACCGCTGTATATCATCCCGGTGGGGTACCCCGCAGAATGATTGTCTTGTCCACAGTCCCAGATTTCAGGCAGGCGCGGCAGAAAATGCCCGGCTCCGTCGGCTTTGTCCCTACCATGGGGTACCTCCACGAGGGACATCTCTGTCTCGTGCGGCAGGCCAGAGCCGAGAACGACACCGTGGTAGCCAGCATCTTTGTCAATCCTACCCAGTTCGGCCCGGCTGAGGATTTCGCTCAGTACCCCAGAGACCCCGAACGCGATCTGGCCCTTCTGACCCAGGAGAGCGTGGATGCAGTGTTCATGCCGCCTGCCGAGGAGGTCTATCCAGAAGCGTTCAACACTTGGGTGGAGGTGAAGGGCGTTACCGAAAGGCTGGAAGGCGCCTCACGGCCGGGGCATTTCAGGGGAGTGGCCACTGTGGTGGCGAAACTGTTCAACATTGTCCAACCTACCAGGGCCTATTTCGGACAGAAAGACGCTCAACAGGCGGCGGTAATCAAGAAGATGGTAGCCGACCTGAACATGGACCTCGACGTAGTTGTCGTGCCCACCCAGCGGGAACCAGACGGGCTTCCCATGAGCAGCCGCAACATCTACCTCAGCCCGGAAGAACATCGAGCAGCGCTGGTCCTGTCGAGATCGCTCAACCTGGCCCAGCAACTCTGGACGCAGGGGGAAAGCAACGCCGAGAGGATCAGAGACCAGATAGTCGCACCCATTCATCAGGAGCCCCTGGTCAAGCTGGAATACGTCAGCATAGCCCACACCGAGACCTTGGAGGAAGTGACGGAGATAGGCCCGCCCGCCCTCGTTTCGCTGGCCGCGCGTGTTGGAAAGACAAGATTGATAGACAACGTGACCTTGAGGAGGCCAAAGCGAAGGTCGGGACGCGGCGGCAGCGAGCGGCGCGGCCCGAAAGCTTAGTCTGCAGCCGCAGTCCTATGGCCTGGCCCACCAGCGCCCAGCTTCATGTCTCGCCAGTGAGTCATAGGGGCGTCTCTCAAATGGAGGCCGATTGAAACTGGATCAACGGAAGAAAACGCACAAGAGCAGGAGGTAAGCCTAATGCCCCAGACACGCGTTAAGAACAACTACTTCACAGTCCCAGACCGAAGGCCACCGAAGGCGAGGGACAAAGGCGAGATAGCCGACATATTGAACAGGTACGGGTCCAAGTTTCCTTTCGTACACACCGCCAACATCTGCGGCGCCCGCATCCAGTTGAGGACCAACTCCAAACACGCTTCAGAGTACTGGATATTGAACTGGTATGCTTCGCACAATCACAACCCCGACGGCGTGATCTACGCCATCACGGGTATCGAGGGCTACGAGTCCCGCCTTTTCTACAACCTGGAGGAGAGGAGAATCCTGATCGTCAATTCCGAGTACTACGGCGCGGTCAAGTCCGCCGGAGCGCTTGGACTGGCGGGAGTAGTCCTGGAGGAACAGGGCAGGTATCCCATCCACGGTGCTTGCCTGGGAGTTGACAGGAACGGCAGGACCGAAGGCGTGGTGATAATTGCCCCCACCGGGACGGGAAAGACGTCTCAGCTTCACGAAATGCTGTATAACCTTCCGAAGAGCAAGGTGCACTCGGACGATTACGTCTTCGTCTCCTTCGAAGAGGAGCCGATGGCCTGCGCCACGGAGAACTGGCTCTATATGCGAACCGACGTTGCGGAGCAGCACAGGACCTTCATCGGCCTGTTCCATGACCTCGAGATCGAGAACGTGGTCGAATCGAAGGAGACCTGTCCGCAAATAGGCGAAGGGAGAAAGAGAGGACCTTGCTACCGGGAGGTCCTGCACGGTGATCGTGCGTGCGTTTTTGACGAGGGAGCCGACAGGTGCTACTGGGCCTATGGCAATTCCAGGGTGATGTTTGACCGTGCCATGTTCCCCATGATGGTGAAGGGCAAGGACGGTTCCCTGTACGAGGTGCCTAAGGGCAGGAAAGGCATTATCGAAGAGGTGCCTGTCAAGTACATGTTCCTGTTGACCAGGGATGAGCACACATCGCCCGTCTCTAAACTGGACACCGAGGAGGCAATAGAGACCCTCAAGGTTGGCAAGTACACCATCAGGCCCGGTGCCGGCCCGGCGGAGAAGTGGGGCAAGCCGGGCTACGAGCCCTTCTACAACCCATATCCACCCGAGATGGACCTCGACAAGCAGGAACGGCTATTCCGTAGATTGTTCGATTCGGGAGTCACCTGCTACCTACTGAATACAGGCAGCTACAAGGGTGTAGATATCCCGGTCCACCGTAGTCACATGTACATCCGGCATATCCTGGAGATCTAGGTTCGACAGCGGGCGGTCAACGAATGCTGGCCACAGCCGCTTTGGCCGCTGTCGAGCAGGTCGTTTGCAGAGGGCGTAGCTAGGACGCTATGATAGTCCGCAGGGGCCCAGTCGGCTAAGCCAGGACACTTGTGGGAGCGCGCTGTGCCAAGAATCCATTTCGTCGACGTAACCAACCGGGATGCAGTGCAGGCTTCGAGGATCAATCTATCCAAGCTGCAGAAGACGATGGTCAACGTCTATCTCGGCGAAATGGGCATCTATCAGTCTGAGTTCGCCTTTCCCTTCGCCAGGAGCGAACAGAGCTACGTACGAGGCAACATTGAACTCAGAGAACTTGGGGCCATGGGACGTCTTGTCCTGGAGGGGTGGTGCCGGGCCACCATTTCCGACGTAGCCATGGCCATTGCCGGCGGTGTGCGACACCTGAATCTATCCGCCTCTACCTCGGACCAGATGATAGCTCACAAGCTTCGCGGCGGCCTGGATCGGGGGGCAGTAATCAGAGAGATGGTAGAAGCCGTCGCCTATGCCAAAGCGCACGGGGTAGACACCATCGGCGTAAATGCGGAGGATGCCTCCCGGACGGACATGGGGTACCTGACGGAGTTCTCGGCAGCGGCCAGGGAAGCAGGAGCGGACCGAGTCAGATATTGCGACACCCTTGGCCACGAGACGCCGATCAGCATTTACGAGCGCACAAGGACGCTGGCAGAGCAGGTCAAAATCCCCATCGAACTGCACTGCCACAACGACCTGGGTATGGCAGTAGCCAACTCCCTGGCCGGCGCAAAGGGGGCTATTGACGGAGGTGTCGATGCCTACATCAATACCTCGGTGAATGGCATGGGTGAGAGGGCAGGACAGGCAGACCTTCTCAGTTGCGTCCTGGCGCTGAAGTTCGCCAAGGGAATGGACGGATACGAAATCGGTGACCCACTGAACCTCAAGGTCTCTGGCAAGCTGGCCAACTACGTGTCCTATGCCTTCGGCGTCCCCATACCAATCAACCAGCCGGGGGTAGGAGCCAATGCTTTCGCCCACGAAGCCGGGATTCACGCTGACGGTGCTCTCAAAGACCGACGCAACTACGAGCTCTATGACTACGAGCTTCTTGGCCTGGACCCGGAAGCACCGCCCCCGAGAGGAAGGTCAATCACGACCGGGGAGTTTGGGGGCCTGGCCGGTTTTGAGCACGTGTATGGCAGGTTGGGAATAGCCTTCAGTACGGAGGAGGAGGCAAGGAGCATCCTGGATTTGGTCCGCTACGCCAGCGCACACAATCAACTCCCCCTCACCGATGATGAACTCCGCCTTATCGCCACGTATCCAGAGCAGGTGAGGAGCATCATCACCGTTACGCCATGAAGCCAAGGGTGTTTTGCGCAACCAGCCATTCACAAGGAGGTATTCGATGACAACGTCTGACCCTTCCGCAGACAATACCCGACTGATCAAGAGCGACTGCATACTCTGTGTCTCAGGGTGTGGGATAAACGCCTATGTCAAGGATGGCAAGCTGGTCAAGGTGGAGGGGATGCCGGAACACCCTTTAAATAAGGGACGGCTGTGTCCAAGAGGTGAGAATCTGGTCGAGTATGCCAACGCCCAGGACCGCCTCAAATACCCCATGAAGAAAGAAGACGGTGAATGGAAGCGGATTTCCTGGGACGAGGCACTTGACACCATCGCCAGCAAGCTGCTGAAAACCAAGGAGGAGTACGGTGCCCATGCAGTGACCATCTTCAATGGCTCCATGGCAGTGGAGAACATTGAGTTGGCGTCCTTCACGCAGCGATTCAAGGGAGCCTTTGGCACCCCTAACCTGATCTCCGTGGAGAGTATCTGTTTCCGCGTCCGCGTCATAGCTCATCTGCTGACCTTTGGAAGGTTTACCAGCGAAGACCCGGAGAAGGCTGCCTGCATCGTGCTCTGGGGCAACAACCCGGACGAATCACGCTTCATGTGGGCCGACATGATGCGCCAGCGGGTGGAACGGGGCGAACTGAAGCTTATCGTCATCGACCCCAAACGCACCGAAGTGGCCAGGCTGGGCATCCATCTCCAGGTGAGGCCAGGCACCGACACAGCTTTGGGCCTGGCTATGCTGAATGTCATAATCTCGGAAGGCCTATATGACAGGCAGTTTCTCGACCAGTGGACCGTTGGATTTGATGAACTGAGGCAGCACGTCAGGCAATACACTCCGGAGAAGGTGCAGGAGATAACCTGGGTGCCAGCCGACGACATAAAGAAGGTCGCCCGCATCATCGGCAGCACAAAGCCGATGTGCATCGTTCCCGGCACCTGTTCGCTAGCCCATAGCGGTAACGCACTTCAGAGCGAGCGCCTCCTGTGCATGTTGCAGGCGGTGAGCGGGAATCTCGACGTGCCCGGAGGGTGGGCCATGACCCCGCTGGTAAGGCTAACCGATCTGAGGGTACCAGTAGACGAAGAACCTGTAGGAGCAGCTGAGTATCCCATATTCTACAAGACCTGGGGCAAGGCAGTGCCATACGGCCAGACCATGCTCTGGCCGGATCAGGTGCTCAGCGGGAAGCCCTACCCCATCAAGGCGCTGATCGTCACGGGAGGCAACCCGGCCCTTACCATGCCGGAGTCAAACAAGACCGTGGAGGCGATCAAGAAACTTGACTTTGTGGTGGTCATCAATCCATTCATGACGGAGACCGCCGAGCTGGCTCACATCGTTCTTCCGGCCTGCACCTTTCTGGAGAAAATGGGACTGGGCATGGTCTACGGCATCAATGCCGGCCTACCCTACTTGCTGCTGCGGAAGCCGCTCATCGACCCCCCCGGTGAAGCCTGGGCCGACTGGAAGTTCTGGACAGAACTGGCCAGGAGGATGGGCTTGGGGGAGTACTTCCCCTGGAATACGGATGAAGAGGTTGTGTCTATGCTTCTGGAGCCCAGCGGCATTACTCTGGAGCGGCTCAAAGAGAATCCCAGCGGCGTCTTCTATGACCAGAGGAACTACAATGCCCGGGAGACGTTCGGGTTCAGGACGCCTTCCAAGAAGATCGAACTCTATTCCAAGGCGCTGGAGGAGGCAGGCTTCGACCCCATCCCGCACCACCGTGAGCCTGCACAGAGCCCTGTCGCCACTCCCGAACTCGCCAGGGAGTACCCGTTGATTCTGATTACCGGGGCAAGAATGAAGGAATTCACCCATTCCCAATTGCGCAGCATGGCCAATATGCGCCGCAGAGCTCCTGAACCGGTGGCCGAGATTCATCCCGCCGCTGCCAGAGACAACGGCATCATCGACGGGGAGATGATTGTGGTGGAGACGAGAAAGGGAAGCATTAAGATAAAGGCCAGAGTCACTGAGGATATCGCGCCCAGGGCAGTCACCATACCGCATGGCTGGGCCATTGCCAATGCCAACGCGCTGACTGACCTGGAAGCGCGTGATCCGGTAACTGGCTATCCGATGCTGAAGGGCCTGCTATGCAGGGTAAGAAAGGCGGACTCCTAGGACCGGCCCGTCGACCGAAGGGGCGTCACCGCCGCGGGCCAGCCCGCAAGCCTTTGGCCGGGCACTGGCAGCATAGTGGGACTCCCCCGATGTAAGGTGGAAACTTTCACATATGAGGATGGCTGAGGAGACAAGGGAAGCGACTTTCGTAAGAAGAGAGAACCGCTTTTGTTGCCTTGTTGAGCTGCGGGGTGACATGGAAGAGGCCTATCTTCCCAACTCGGGCAGGCTTCAGGGCGTCCTCAGCCCGGGGCAGAGGGTCTTGCTGGCAGAGAGGCCGTCCCCGTTGCGAAGGACGAAGTACGACCTGGTGGCTGCGAGCTCCGATGGGACATTGGTCTCAGTAGACGCACGGGCCGCCGAGGAGCTCGTTCGCGAGGCCTTGCACGAAGGCGCGCTGCAGCCGTTCGCCCGCTTCTCCTCCATTCGGCGGGAGGTGCCTCGAGGCCGGAGTCGGCTCGACTTTCTGTTGACCAGTCCTGATTCACAGTGCTTCCTCGAGGTCAAGTCGGTCACCCTGGCCCAGGAGGGCAGGGCGCTTTTCCCCGATGCTCCCACTCCGCGGGGCAGAAAGCATGTTGAGACCCTCACGTGGGCGAGAAGAGACGGCTACAGTGCCGCCATGATCTTTGTCATTCAACGGGGGGACGTGGAGAGCTTCTGGCCCAACGACGCAGTTGATCCTCAATTCGGACTTGTGCTTCGGACGGCGCAACTTCGTGGGATCGAGGTCTACGCATACAGGTGCAAGGTAACCCCGGAGGAGATCAAGCTGGCCGACCAGGTCCCGGTGTGTCTCTAGAGGTGGCAGCCATTGGGCAGGACAACTCAGGCATAACGATGACCCCGATCGGGTACGTCAGGAACGATGTGGACGCGCCGAGGCGGGAGGAATGGGAGGAAGTGGTCTCGGACATCGTCCTGGATGCCGCCTGGGAGGAAGCCACCGAAGGGCTGGAAGAGTTTTCCCACATCGTCGTCGTCTTCTGGATGCACAAGGCCTCTTCGGGTGGAGGCGTACCTGCCAAGACCCACCCGCGGAGGAGGCCCGACCTTCCGCTGGTGGGGCTCTTCGCAACCCATTCCCCCAACAGGCCGAATCCGGTGGGCATAAGTATCGTCAGACTGCTGGAGCGCCGCGCCAACGTGCTCAAAGTGAGAGGGCTGGACGCAATCAACGGAACACCCGTGCTGGACATTAAGGGCTACTCGCCGGGTGACGAAGTCAACGCCACCGTTCCACAATGGGTAAGGAAGCTGTGACCGGCCTTCTGCTCGATATCTACCATCGGCTCCTCGACCACTATGGACCTCAACACTGGTGGCCAGCCGATAGCCCATTCGAGGTAGTCATCGGCGCCATTCTCACGCAGTCGGCAGCCTGGGGCAATGTCGAGAAGGCCGTCTCCAATCTCAAGGCGGCGGGGGCGCTCTCAGCCCGTGCCTTGCGTGAGCTGCCCGTGGTGGAGCTTGGCCGAATGATCTATCCTTCAGGCTATTACAACGCCAAGGCAGCCAAGATCAAGTCCTTCGTTGGCTGGCTCGGCGAGAATTACGGTGACGACCTGGTCAGGCTGTTTGACCTCGACATACCGGTGCTCAGGCGGGAGCTCCTGGCCGTCCACGGCATCGGTGAAGAGACCGCAGACTCCATAATCCTGTATGCCGGCCGGAAGCCCGTCTTCGTGATCGATGCCTACACTCGCCGCATTCTCTGCCGCCTCGGCCTGTCACCTCAATCCAGCAGGTACCGAGCTTACCAGGACGTTTTCATGCAGCACCTCCCCCATGATGCATCGCTCTTCAATGAATATCACGCGTTGTTTGTCCGCCACGGCAAGGAGACTTGTGGAAAGTCTCCCGGTTGCGGGCAGTGCTGCCTCGCTTCACTCTGCTTTTCTCCCAGGACAACAGAATCAAGGCGGAACTAGTCCCCTGCTTGACATAGCACCCATGAACACCTAAAATTGTTACAAGCCGAACGCGTCTGGTACGCCTTCTGCACAGGAAGCCACTACCTGACTGGTCAGCTTGCACAGAAACGCCGTAGCTCATCGTACAAATCCTGTTTGTATGAGCCCTGAGCCAAGTGGGACCTGCGTTTCTGGCATCCTGACGGAGGAACAAAAGGGGGGAACAGGCTGAGTGGCAGTCCAGGACTTGCTTGGCAGCATAGCAGCCCACAAAGATAGAGAGCTTTCCAGGTGGCGCTACTATCTTGTCGACTGGCTCGTGGAGAATACGAGCAGCATTCAATCAGTCTCCTATGAGCGCATCCGATCCTACGTGCTGTCCATCGCGCCTGGTGTGTCGGACGTCGAAATCCAACGACAGCTATTGCTTCTGAAGGATCAGGGTGTCATCCACGAGAAACGGGGGGCATTGGGTGGCCAGTACTGGTTTGTAACTGAACAGTGGCGCGACACCCTGAGAGAGGCATCTGAAAGGCCCAGCAGGGCCATTGCTCGTGCGGCATCCCCAACTGAGGCGCCGAGTTCGGCGGACGAAGAAGCCCTGCTGAGCGGCGACATAATCGAACTCTTCCAGGGAACCGCACTGGAGCGGCTGGTCCTCCTGCTCTTACGCAGGAAAGGGTACGCCAATGTGCCTGAGCATCCCAACACACCATACAAAGGAACACCTTTTGATGTCTGGGCCGAGACCGATGAGGGCGTACTCATATTGGTGGAGTGTAAAGGTTGGGAGCAGAGCGTCTCTGGTGCAGCGGTGAGGGAATTCGTCGAACGGGTGAGGCAGGCCTTCAAGCAGGAATGCAGCAGGAAGTTGGAGCCCTGGATCGTGATCACGGGCGACCTGAATCCCTCCGTGGAGAAGCTGTGTCGAGATAATGGCCTGAGGGTGGTGAGGACGTTGGACCTGATCCGGGAAGCTATGGCGCACGGAGTCCTCGGCATAGGCGTCAGGTCTCGGAGGCCATATGTGGCTCGCCTCGGAGAGAAGGGGGTCTTTCTCCGCAGCGAGGAACTGAAGGCAGCATACGAAGACCCGACCCTGGCTGTCAGAATAGTACAGGTGAGAGGTGAATGATGCAGCACAAAACGGACCTTCGTGACCTAATTGAGGCACTGATTTCACTGTCGCACAACCCTATCGCCCTCTCCCTCTGCGAACTGAAAAAGCACGAGAACGGCATGCGGATCGGTGATTTCATATCCAGATATGAGGGTCTGAAGGATGGTGAGCTGCTCGGTATCCTCTCCTCCGTGTTCGGTCTGTCTCTTGCCACCGGAAGGGCGAGTTGCCGCACGGGCGTTGGATCGGGTCTCAGCGACCTGCTGGGCGACCTGTATGCGGCTTTCGCTGAACCGGGCGTCAAGCAGGACCTTCTGGACTACCTGGGCGTGAGTGAGATCCCGTCGCCTGAGGTCTTCTACTGGAGACAGCGACTGAGTCTGCTCACCGGCCCGGAGCTGGCCATCATACGGGCGCTGGTGCAGTTGAGGGCCAGAGGGGAAACAAGCGCCAGACGTATTGAAGAGATCGCAGCCGAGGCCCGGCGGATAGACCCGACTGTAGAGGTCACCAGCGGCAAGCTGGCAGCATTGACGGCGAAGATGCCCATCGTGAAGGATACCGACAGGTATCACCTGTCTGTTGAGCCCTGGCAAGTTTTCGAAGACGCTCTACTTGCCCTGCAGGCGTCGTGACAGCAGATGCCCACATGACCAGCGGGGCCGCAACGCTTCTCTCGTTATTCCAGAGCCGGGACAGAAAACGCAAGGATATTGCCGTTCCCCCCACCGCTGGACACCCATATCTCCCCCTGATGTAGTTCCACCAGACGCTTGGAAAGCGCCAGGCCGGGCCCAAGTGCGGGGAAGCCATGTCCGCCGTTCGCACCGTCGCCGCAGTAGCCCGGGTCAAACAGCTTCGCCTTCAGCCACTCGCTGATAGCTGGGGCTGAGTCCTTGACCTCGACCACGACGCCCGTCCCGACCCGTCTGGCGGACACTGTGATGCTGCTATCGTCGGGTGACGTCTCACTGGCGTGCTCGAGAAGGTTGCCCAGCACTTGCTGAAGTCTGGCCCCGTCGGCCCTCACCTTTGGCAAGGAATCCGGCACATCCAGTTTCAGTGACTGCCGTTTCTTGCTGAAAAGCACTACGCTGTGAGAAACCGCCTGGCTTATCAGTGGACCGACCTCTATCGACCGGGGCTCAAGCTCCAGACCGCCGTTCCGGGCCTTGATGAAGTCCAGCAGATCGGTAATCCTCCTGTTCACTTTCGACGCGTTGTCGCTGATGTTCTGGATCAAAGCTTCCTTGTGGCTGTCCCGACTAGTATCCAGTAGCTGGAGCATGCCGAGCAGCTCGGCCGAGAAAATGATGGCGGTCAAGGGCGCTTTCAGCTCATGCGCAACCCTGGAGAAGGCCTCCGCCGTGCGGTCATACTCTTCTGGCATCTGCAGGCCATCTGAAGCGCTGATCTCGACTGGATGGGATGAGGTATCAATGTGAGCGGTCGCCGTTTGGCTTGACTGTCTTTTCTCCAGCGATCCTAGCCTGGCGGTCTCGACGCGCCTGTACGCTTCAAAGAAACAGCGACTCAGAAGATGCAGCGTCCGGTCCTTCATTGGACCCAGATTTTGTCTCCAATCCCAGAAGGACTTGCGCATCGCTGCCATTATACCGCCAAGCAGGGCGCTTGGCCATAGATCGCAAGAGATCAACAGAAACGGGCCTGCCGTCAACGGCAGTGTTCAATAGTGGCCTACCAGCATGGTCTTGGAAAGGAATGTTGTGACTCGCTCCCCAGGGTGAGATCAGACAGCAGCTTGAATCTCAACCGAGGCTGGCAGACTCCCGTCTCTTCGTGCTGCGCCAGTATGCGAGTGTGCCTCCACCCAAGACCACCACCACCCCCAGCAGCCCATACTCGAGTGGACGCACCCAACCCGCCTCCTCAGTTGACGTGCTGCCCCCCTCCTCTCCTCCCCCCGGAGAAAGCATCTCAGCCGACTGTTCGCCGCGCTCATTCAACACTCCCCTCTGGGGACCCTCAAACACGTTTGCAGCGTCAAACACAACCGTCAGCAGAAGGAAGACAGCCACCATAGCAGTGGCAACCCGGAGCACCCAGACGGCCGACCAGCCTGGCACCGGCCTTGCCTCAGCCACGGCAAAGCTGCGCGGCGGGGGTACCTGCGGTACCCGGTGCAGCAACTGCACCGTTGCACGAAGAGACTCAAGCTCCTCCCGGCATCCCGCACATTCCGACAGATGCTCTTGAACCCTTTCGGTTTCCTTCTGAGGGAGACGTTCGTCTACATAGCCCGAAAGAGCCCCTCTCGTGTGCCCACACCCGTTGCGTCTCCGTCCCAGAGAAAATGGGTGCCACATTCTTCTTCTACCCTCTCTTATTAGTAAGACGACACCGAAGGGGGAAAGGTTCCCTTTCCCACCAGGTAGTCCCTCAGACGAGCCCTCCCCCGGCTGAGCCGTGACCGCACTGTTCCCAGGGAGCACTTCATCACCTGGGCAATCTCATCGTAGCTAAGGCCCTGTACGTCGCAGAGTACGACTGCCAGACGCTGGTCCGCGGGAAGGACGGCCAGACCTTCCTGTATTTGACGTCCCAGCTCCCTGCGCAGGACATAGGCCTCGGGCGACTCGCTCGAACTCCGTCCACTGACCTCGACCAGGAGAGTCTCGAGAGAGCACGTAGGATTGCGCCTGGATTTGCGGAGCTGGTCGCGGCAAATGTTGGCAGCAATGCGCAACAGCCATGCCCTGAAATTGCCGCCCCGGAAGCTGCCTATGCTCCTCCAGGCGGACAAGAATGTGTCCTGACATGCGTCTTCAGCAGCCTGGGCTCCTCCCAACATCCGCAGGGCAAGGTTGTAAACGATTGCCTGATACTCCTCCACCAGGTTGTTGAAGCTGTCAAGGTCACCCTTTTTGCTGCGATTGACGAGGTCCCTATCGTCCACTTCGCTCTCCCCGATGGGGAGTCGATGCCCGAGTCAGGAGGCCAGTACCATATCCCCCTTGCGAATAGCACTGGAGGCACATGCCTCCGCACGGATTTGTGACCGCTTTGATACTCTCATATAGTGCCCTGGCTGGAACAGGAACGGCAAATAGATTATAATCGATTGCGGGTTGGGAGAACACGAGGGATGAAGACCAGCATCCGCGATATCATAGGTGTCCTACTCCTCGTCCTCGTCATCTTCGGCGCCGTGCAATTCGCTTTGCAGAGCTTCCGCGTGGACGGGGGCAGTATGGAGCCGAGCTTCCATAACAGTCAGTACCTGCTGGTAGACAAATTGACGTATCGCTTCCGCTCCCCTGCACGGGGCGATGTAGTCGTGTTCCACAACCCCCAGTTCCCCGACGAACTCTATATCAAGAGGATAGTCGCCCTGCCCGGCGACCACGTGGAGATTGGGGACGGCTATATCTACGTAAATGGCGTGCAACTGGAAGAGACCCCAGACTTCGGTCCAATCAGCAGCTCCAATGAATACTCTGTTACTCTCGGCCAGGACGAGTACTTCGTCATAGGTGACAACCGCAGCAACAGTAGTGGCTCACAGACTTTCGGCCCGGTCCCCAGGGACAACATCGTGGGCAGGGTGTGGCTCTGCTACTGGCCGCCATCGAACTGGGGACTGTCACCCGAATATTCAGCAACCGCCGTGGACCATGTAGTCACGGCATCCGTCTGCACGGTGTAGAGGAGCAAGGTGCCCGCAGAGGTAGAAGAGATCCTGCGAGCCACAGGCGCTATGATGGAAGGGCACTTCCTGCTGTCCTCAGGATTGCACTCGTCCGTATATTGGGAGAAGTTCCGAATTCTGCAGCACCCCCGATATACGGAGCGCTTGTGCCACATGATCGCCCGGCACTTCCAGGACCAGGCTGTCGAACTGGTGGCCGGGCCAACAACGGGTGGCGTCATTCTGGCCTACGAGGTGGCCAGACACCTCGGCATCCGCAGCATCTACGCTGAGAAACAGGGCGGGACCCGCGTTTTCCGCCGCGGGTTCAGTATCTCCCCAGGCGAGAGGACTCTGGTTGTGGACGACGTCTTGACCACCGGGGGCTCTGTCCGTGAAGTAGTGGAGGAGGTCGGGAGGAGAGGAGGAGAGGTGATCGGGGTGGCGGTGTTAGTCGATCGAAGCCCGGAAAGAGCCGACTTCGGGCTGCCCCTTTATAGCTGCTACAGAACCTCGGCGCCCAACTACAGGCCAGAAGAATGTCCGTTGTGTACTGCCGAAGTACCTCTGGTGGAACCCGGAAGAGGGGAGAGCTAGCTGCCTACTACAGGTCCTTGCTGAGACTGGCCAAGAACTCAGCATTGTCCCGAGTCTTGGCTAGGCGGTCAAGCGTCAACTGCGTGGCTTCCGTGGGATTGGCTGAGTCAGTAGAAACCATGGCTATCATGCGCCTCAACAGCCAGACCTGCTTCAAAGTCGCTTCGTCAAGCAGCAATTCCTCGCGCCTGGTGCTGCTGCGCGGGATGTCAATAGCAGGGAAAATGCGCCTTTCTGCCAGACGGCGATCAAGATGCAACTCCATGTTGCCGGTGCCCTTGAACTCCTCGTAGATCACTTCGTCCATGCGGCTACCTGTGTCGACAAGACAGGTAGCCAGGATGGTGAGGCTTCCGCCCTCCTCAATATTCCTGGCTGCCCCAAAGAAATGCTTCGGATGATACAGGGCTACCGGATCGATGCCGCCCGACAGGGTCCTGCCGCTTGAGGGCGCCCCCAGGTTATAGGCCCTGGTAAGACGGGTAATGCCATCGAGCAGGATAACTACGTCCCTCCTAGCTTCAACCAGGCGTTTGGCCCGCTCCAGGGCGAATTCAGCCACCCGGGTCTGGTTTTCCACCATCTCATCGAAGGTAGCACTGATCACCTCACCTCTGACGGACCGCTTCATGTCGGTTACCTCTTCCGGCCTCTCCCCAATGAGGCATACCATGATATGGACGTCGTCATAATTGGCGGTCATGGCATTGGCAATTTGCTTGAGTAGCATGGTCTTGCCTGCCTTCGGCGGGGAGACGATGAGCCCACGCTGCCCCCTGCCAATCGGAGCCACCAGGTTTATCAAGCGCGCCGCCAGGTTATTCGGGTTGCCCTCAAGGTTGTATAGCTGGTCAGGGAAAATGGGGGTCAGGGAATCGAACACGAACCGATCCTTGGACAGGTCCGGCTCCATGTCATTCACCAACTCCACCCTGAGCAGACTCTGATACCTCTCACCCTCCTTTGGTGGTCTTACCTGCCCCATGACGTTATCGCCCGTCCGCAAGCCAAAGCGTCGAATCTGGGACTGCGAAACGTAGATGTCAATTGAGCTGGGCAACAGATTATTTCGCCGCAAGAAACCGTATCCTTCAGACGTGAGTTCCAGCATACCGCTGGCAATCGTATTGCCTTCTTTTTCCGCCTGGGCCTGTAGCAAAGAAAGGATAAGCTCATGCTTCTTGAGCATGCTGTAGCCGGAGACGCCCCAGTCTTTGGCCATCTCCATCAGGTCTTCTCTCTTCTTGGTTTCTAATTCGGCGAAATTCATTTTTCTCTCCTCAGCCTTTGCTGGAAACTCGCTGCCAGTCCTCCAGGAAGCGATCAATGCCGATGGCAGTGAGAGGATGAACAATCATCTGCACCAATACGCTGTAGGGGACGGTGGCAATGTGGGCCCCTGCCCTGGCCGCATTAACACAATGCATCGGGTGCCGGATACTGGCTGCAATTACCTGCGTCGGCAGGCTATAACGCTCAAATAATTGTACAATCTCGGCCACCAACTCCATTCCGTCCTGCCCTATATCATCCAACCTGCCCACAAACGTACTCACATAGGTGGCTCCTGCCAGCGCTCCCAGGAGCGCCTGGTTGGGCGAAAAGCAGAGGGTCAGGTTTGTCCTGATTTCCTCTCTGGAAAGGACCGATATCGCCTCCAGACCGTAAGCAGTACACGGGATTTTGACCACCACATGAGGCGACCACGCCGAAATCTCCCTCGCCTCCTTCATGACTGACTCGGTTTCCTGGCCCAGCACCTCAGCAGAAACAGGGCCGTTGACTATGGAACAGATCTCCATAACAGCGGACTTATAGTCAACCGTGCGTCCTGCTTTGGCAACCAAAGTCGGATTCGTGGTAACTCCGCTGATGACACCCAGTTTCACCCCCTGGCGGATCTGACCAACATCAGCCGTGTCCAGGAAAAGACGCACCTATCCCCCTCTAATCTCCTGACGCAGCGGCAAGGGATGTTGACCTCCCTCTCTCAGGGTTTGCTTCGCCACCCTGACGAATTCGCAGAACAGGGGATGCGGACGGTTAGGGCGTGATCTGAACTCAGGATGAAACTGGGTAGCTACCATCCAGGGGTGGTCCCGCAACTCCACTATCTCTACCAGTTGGCCATCGGCAGATGCACCGCTGACCTGCAACCCAGCCCGCTCCAAAGTATAACGGAAATCGTTGTTGAACTCAAAGCGATGACGATGACGCTCGTAGACTATGGGCTGCCCGTAAGCCGCAGCAGCTCGGGTGCCTTCGACTAGATAGCACGGATACGTGCCAAGCCTCATGGTCCCACCCTTCTCTTCTACCTCCTCCTGCTCAGGCAGAAGGCTGATGACAGGATAGGGCGTGTCAGGACGGAACTCTGTCGAGTTGGGCTCGGGCGAGTTGAGGGCTTGTCTGGCATGGTCCACTACCATAACATGCAACCCCTGGCACAGGCCAAGATATGGTACCTCATGCTCCCGGGCATAGCGAGCCGCCTTGACCATGCCTTCGATGCCACGATAGCCAAAGCCGCCGGGCACGATGATCCCCTGGGCGGAGCGGAGGAGACCGTCAAGCTCGATCTCGTCCCTTTCTATGTCTTCCGCCTGAACCCAGAGTATATCCACCTCTCTGTCCAGGTAAGTACCGGCATGGCGCAATGCCTCGCGCACCGAAATATAGGCGTCCCGAAGTTCAACATATTTGCCTACCAGGGCAATGGGAAGAGGTTCCTTCGGAGACTTAGTCTTCTCCACCAGGGCACGCCAATCGTCCAGGCCTGCTGTTCCTGCCGTCAAGCCCAGCATCTGCGTCATAAGGTCGCCCAGCCCGGATTCCTCCAGAATAACAGGAACCTCATAGATGTTAGACACGGTAAGCAGGGGTATCACGGCTCTCTTCTCGACGCTGCAGAACAGGGATATCTTGTCCTCCAATTCCCCCCACATAGGATGGTCACTGCGACACACAATGATGTCAGGTTGAATGCCGATGCGGCGCAATTCGTTCACGCTGTGCTGGGTAGGTTTTGTCTTCAGCTCTCCCGTTGCCGAGATGTAGGGTAAGAAAGTCACATGAACGTAGAGCACGTTATCGCGCCCTGCCTCACCTCGCATCTGACGGATAGCTTCCAGGAAGGGGAGCCCCTCAATATCTCCCACAGTCCCGCCTACCTCCACGATTACAACGGACGCTTTCGTCAACTCCCCCACTTCCCGGATTCGCCTCTTTATCTCGTTGGTCACATGCGGGACTACCTGGATCGTCCCGCCAACAAAATCACCGCGCCTCTCCCTGGCAAGAACCGAGCTGTAGATCTGCCCGGTGGTGACACTGGAGGCGCCAGTCAGGTCAATATCGATAAAGCGCTCATAGTGACCCAGATCAAGGTCGGTCTCTGCTCCGTCCTGGGTGACGAATACTTCGCCGTGTTGGTAAGGAGACATAGTCCCAGGATCAACATTGAGATACGGATCGAGTTTCTGGATCGATACGGAGATATTGCGGCTTTTAAGTATCCGACCGATAGAAGCGGCGGTGATTCCCTTACCTACGGAACTGACCACGCCGCCAGTTATGAATATGTATTTTGTCACCCTGTACCCTAGGAGAAGACTAAAAGGAAAGCGAGGCTAGCTGAATCTAGAGCCAGTATACCATCTCCTGCAACCCTGTCAAGTGGATATGTGACCAGGCGAACAAAAGGTTTTGCACACCTGTCACCGCTGGGGAGACGCCGGTGACGATCGAGAGGGTGGCCCGGCCATTCACTCAGACGATGGCGGGCCGCTTCCGTCCTGTGTCCCGTACTGGGCGAGAACGTACTTCACGGCAGCCAGCCACTTGTCGAACAGGTACGCCCACAATGCCAGAGGCAACAGCGCGATTTGGACAGCTTTGTCCAGGGCTCTCCTTCCCGAACCAGCAACCTCCACTCGGCCAGGTGATCGATCCCAACGGCGTCTGCAACTCTGAGGCCGTGTTGCCGGTTCCGAGCCATGTTAGACCAGCACAGCGGCGGAGGACATCAGCAAAGAGATGCATTATGCGAGCCTTAGGTCTCGTAGGCGCCGGACCTTTAGGTGGCAATGCGCCAATGCGCCGGGCCCTGAATCTGCCCGTGACGATCCGCAAGTGTGGCTGTTGCTGCTACGGTCCGATACTAGCAGCCCTGTTCCTGCTTGCCTTTTGACGTTTGAGGACCCACTTGCCGCCCAGCCTGGACGTCTTGCGGCCTGCCACGAACCTGACCTCCCAACCCTCGTTTCCGTACAGGGCAGCATATCCATCCACCTCTTTCCACAGGCCGTTGTAGCACGACCGCCAGTGCGCCACGTAGTCGTCGTAGCTCAGTTCACCATCAATCCTGATCCTGTGCAGAGCCCACAGTATGTGCGCCTCGTTGGTGAGCGTGGTATGCCACTTGAGAAACGCCTCTTCAAAGGCTGCCGGTTTGTAGCGCCGCAGCGCGGTACCATACTTGCCCTTGCCGAGTAGTCGCCTGGCACCCTTTCTCTTTGGGCCAAGAGCCAACGCCTCGTCTGGCGTAAGCAGTTCATTCAGGTGCTTCTCGTAGGACGCCCTGGCAGCTTCCAGGTATTCCTCGTAAACTGATGTCGGCTGATGAGATACCATCTGTGATCCCCCTCCTGGTACTTGTCAGAATCAGACAACTGGCGTGACCT
>CAZTYW010000007.1:0-50078 GCA_964617695.1 uncultured Dehalococcoidia bacterium | reverse complement strand
GCAAAAGGAAAAGGCCGTGGCATCAACCTGACGTCACGGCCTTCGTTTTCATTGCCGGCTACGAGCTGGCCAGCTTGCCCTTGATGAGGCCGATGGCGCTCTTCCTGACCTTCGGCCTGGCCGGCTTCGGCGCGCCTTCGTACGACTTTTTCATCTTGGCCCAGTTGAGGCCCAGGCTCTTTATGGCCCGCTGCGCCAGACCCTTCATCTCCCCATGGGCAGCATTGTCGTATAGCTTCTCGGCCATCTCCCCCCTGACCTTGCCCTTCCTGCCCTTCGCCCACTTGAAGATGGCGCGACCGATCTTGTAGAACAGCATTCCCAGCCCGACAAGCGTGGCAAGCCCCAGGATGCCGGCCGCTACCAGCCAGCCAACCGGGTTGGAAGCCAGCGCCAGGATGGCCACGCCGGCAGCCAGAGCAGCAACGCCGACTCCGGTGGACGTCAATGTGGCCCCAAGGGACACCGCCCTGCGGGCGATCTTCTTGTACTTCTGCTCGATGGCGTACTCAACGGCTCCCAGGAGCTCCTGCTCCTGGGCGTTACCCGGCTTGGCCTTGGCCCGTACGTCTGTCAGCACGTCCTTCAGGTCCTTCACCTTGGCGGCCGATGAGGCTATGGCCCTGATGTCGAAAGCCGCCATGATAAACCCGAAGGCCACGCCTATCCACCCGAAGACCTTGCCCGCCACGTCTGCGGCTCCCTTTAACACCCCGCCCCCCGCCTTGACCACTCCCTCGGCAATGTCCAGGCCGGTCCCGGTTGCCTGCTGGCCCACGTCGCCAAGCTCCCCGGCCAGCCCGGCGCGCTCCTTGTGCCCCGCCCTGCGCTTCTTCTTGCCAACGTAGGACTTCTTCTTCTTGCCCCCTGCGGCACCCGCAGACCCCTGCTGCGGCTGCTGGGTCTTAGGGGCCGTGCCCGCTACGGCCCCCGCCTGGGCCTGAGCCTGTGCCGGGGACGGCGGGGGCGGTGGTGAACCTCCAGAGGGAGCCCCCTTGGTCATGTTGGCGTGCACGAAGGCCGCCATGGCCGGGTTGTTCTTCACCAGCGGCGCTATCTCTTTCCCCTGTGCCTCTGCCTCTTTCTTGGTCTCATTTATCTGGCTGTCTGAAGGTAACTGGGGCACAGGGCCCTGCTTGACCTGCTTGTTTATCTTCTCCTTCAGCTCCTTCATGACCTCCGGTGTGAGGCTCCCCTGAGCCGAAGACCCCTTGGGCTTGCCGTTGTCCGGTTCCCGCTGGATGCCAGGTGGTGCTGTCGTCTGCGGTGCAACGCCAGGGTTGGCCGGGCGCCATGACGGCCGGCCGTCACCTCGCTTCTGGGCAATTAGCCTTTGCACCGCCCGGTTGCCGACGGCCTGCTGGAGCGCCAGGATGGACTCGGGCCCCGCAGCCGACAGCGGGGCTGCAGCGGTGCGCCGCAGCGCCTCGGCCGGATCGACTGTGTTCGCTGTCCGCACCTCCGGACCGCGCCTGCCGCGGGCCTGTGAACCCTGCTCAGGGTGCTTTGGCTGGCTTCTCCTGCTGCGAGTCTTCCCAGTCATGTCCGCTAACCCCCTTCCCTGAGGCTGTTGCCGGAACCGCCGGCCGGGCAGGGAGGAGACTGCTCACGTGGCAATAGCCACCTCCCGGCGACCCGCGCGCACCACCGGGCTGAGTCCTCTCTGCCTTTCATGGATCATAGCACGCAGGGGTTAATCGACGGTGAATTATGGGTTAATTGACGGATAATTTCTGCGCTGCACGGCCTTCTAGCGCACCTGGCCGCTGCCGAAGATGATCCACTTGTAGCTGGTCAGCTCCTTCAGCCCCAGAGGGCCGCGGGCGTGGAACTTCTGGGTGCTGATGCCCACCTCGGCACCCAGCCCGAACTGGCCGCCGTCGGTAAAGCGGGTGCTGGCGTTCACGTAAACGCAGGCGGCGTCCACCTCGTTCAGGAAGCGCAGCCCGCTGGAGTAGTCCTCGGTCAAGATAGCCTCGGAGTGCCCCGAGCCGTAGCGGTCGATGTGCTCCAGGGCGTCATCCAGGGAGTTGACCACCCTGACGGCCGCCACCAGCGCCAGGAACTCTTTGCCCCAGTCCTGCTCCGTGGCCGGCACCAGTTTCAGTGAAGGCTCGTCCTTGAGGATGCGCATGGCCGCCTCGTCACAGTGCATCTCCACCCCCGCCTTTGACCACTCACGGGCGATAAGCGGCAGATACGATTCGGCCACGTCGGCGTGGACCAGCAGCGTGTCCAGGGCGTTGCAGACGGTGGGCCGCTGCACCTTGGCGTTGCAGGCGATGGCCACCGCCTTGTCCAGGTCGGCGGTGCTGTCGACGTAGGTATGGCACACCCCGATCCCCCCGGCCACCACCGGCACCGCCGAGTTGCTCATCACAAAGCGCACCAGCTCGGCGCCGCCGCGCGGCACGATCAGGTCGATGACGCCTGTCATCTTCAACATGTGGTCCACCGCAGCGCGGTCGGTGGACTCCATGATCTGGACGGCGCCCCCGGGCACGCCTTCGGCGTAGGCCGCCTCCTGCACCACCCTGGCCAGGGCCAGGCTGGAGTTGATGGCCTCCTTGCCGCCCCGCAGGATGACCGCATTGCCCGACTTGAGGCACAGGGCGGAGATGTCCACCGTCACGTTGGGGCGGCTCTCGTACACCGTCCCGATGACCCCCAGGGGCACCCTCTTACGGCCTACCTGGAGCCCGTTGGGCAGGGTGCGCATGTCGAAGACTTCACCTACCGGGTCGGGAAGGGCCGCTACCGTGCGGACGTCCCCGGCGATGCCGGCGATGCGCGACGGGTCGAGCAGCAGCCGGTCGAGCATGGCCGCACTCATGCCGGAGGCTTCCGCCTCTGCGCGGTCGGCCTCGTTGGCAGACAGGATCTCCTTCTGTCTCGACACCAGCCCCTCGGCGACCTTCAACAGGGCGCGGTTCTTCACCTCGGTGGAGAGGCGGGCCAGCTTCTTTGAGGCCGCTTTGGCTGCCTGTCCCTTGGTCTCCAGTTCTTCGATGGCGGATGCCATTTTCGCTGGTCTATCATAGCGCAAGGGCAGGTGACGATCAATAGCGGCGGGCCTGCCGGGGTTGCCAGGCCAGAACGTCAACCGTGTTTTGCCCCGTACCGGAGTGGTGAGTGGTGGGGATGGCCACCCGGCCGCCCTGGGATTGCCACGTCGCTGGCGCTCCTCGGAATGACGGGCATGGGAGCACGGTCACGCGGGTATTGGCGGTACGCGGGGAGAGAGCCGAGCGGTCTGGCTGCCCCGCCGCCCTGGGATTGCCACGTCGCTGTGCTCCTCGCAATGACGGAGGGCGCAATGGCCGATGATGGCGGGAGTGCAGTGGCAGACGGGAGGGCGTTCGGCGGGCACCAGCGGGGGCCGGGTTGGGGGTGGGGTCCCATCGTGCCCAAATTGACACAGCTACGAACGGAATGCTAGTATTAAGGCGAATTTTGAGTACGGAGGCAGGCATGGACCCGAAAGACTACAAGTATGTCAAGTATGAGAAAGACGGAGAGATTGCCACCATCACCTTCAACAAGCCGGAGAAGATGAACTCTTACGTCATTATCTCGGTGGGGGAGGACTTCGCCGAGGTGCTGGACGCCATTACCCAGGCGGAAGAAGATGACGAAGTCAAGGTGATTATCTTCAAGGGGGCCGGCCGCTGCTTCTCCGCCGGGCAGGACCTGAGCAAGGTCGGATTCGTCTATGGCTTCAGCGAGAAGAAGGACGACCGGCGGCCCAGCCAGAGAGTAAGGCTGAAGATGGACCGGATGGGGATCAGCGAGGGGTACAAGAGGTTCTTCCTGTGTCCCAAGCTGACCATAGCCCAGGTGCACGGCTATGCCCTCGAGGCCGGACTGATGATCGCCATGCTGTGCGACTTCTTCGTCTGCTCCGACGATTGCATGATGGGGTTCCCCGGGCAGAGGATCGGGTTTGCTGGCGGTGGCGAGCACACCTTTGGTCACCTGATGATGACGGTGGGCATGAGGCGGGCGCTCGACCTCTACATCAGCGGCAGGCAGATTGACGGGAAGGAAGCGGAGCGAATCGGCCTGGTCACCAAGTCGGTCCCGGCTGACAAGCTGGAGGAAGAGGTGAAGGCTCTTGCCAGGGACCTGTGCCTCATGCCAAGGGACGGCATCGCCATAGGTAAGGCCTGCAGGCACCTGTTCTACGACCGCATGGGGCTTACTGACTCCTTCACCTATGCCTACATCACCCATACCATGTTCACCAACGTGCGCCACGAGCCCGGCGAGTTCAACTACTTCAGGGCGAGGAGAGAAAAGGGGGCCAAGGCGGCCTTCCATGAAAAGGACGATATCCGCAAGCAGTAGCCGCGGAGGGCCAGTGCGGCCTGTTGGCTGACTGAGGACATTCGGCGGTGTAGTGCCAGCAGGGCAGGGTGGGACCCTGCCCTGCTTGTATTTGCCGACCTGCGCGCTCTGGTTCTATGCCCGCTGTCCCGGTACCGGCCTGGCTGACGAGGTCAGGGACGGCCCCGACTACGGGTTGCGGGTGCAGAGAGGACGGTCACAGGGCCTTGAATGCTTGGGGACTGGGTTCAGCGGTGGTCTATATCAGCCCCTTGAGCTTCTCATAGGTCGAGGCCAGCGCCTCAGGCAATACCCTGGTGTCGGCTACCACGGGCATGAAGTTGGTGTCGCCTTCCCATCGCGGCACGATGTGGGTGTGAATATGGTCGCCAATGCCTGCCCCGGCCGTCCTGCCTATGTTGATGCCGACGTTGAAGGCGGCAGGTTCAAATGCCTGGCGCAGCGCCCTGATGCCCCTCCTGACCAGGTCGAAGTGCTCCAGCATCTCGTCGTCGGTCATCCCTTCCAGGTCGGGGACGTGGCGGTAGGGAGATATCATCAGGTGGCCCGGGTTGTAAGGGAACTTGTTCAGGATGACGAAGTTGTTCTTGCCGCGGAAGAGGATGAGGCAGGCTTTGTCATCCTTCTCCTGTGGCCTGTGGCAGAGGATGCATCCCTCCGGCTTTTCCCCCAGTATGAACTCGATTCTCCAGGGTGCCCAGATATGTTCCACTTGCCCTCCGACTGGTATTCTAATCTCATTTGCAGTTCCGAGTCAAAGACACGGGCAATGTTGAATTCGGGGGGTCGGCAGCCTACAATAACTCAATAGGACGATTTCTACCTGCAGAAGTCGGGTCTTGAGTCGAACGGCGCTTCGGCCGATCGCAACAGCGAGACCCGGTTTCCAGGTTAGTTTTGGAGCAAGCGTCAGGTCATGCCCGGAGCAGCCAAGAGGCCGGCTTTCAAAGACAGAATGGTGCTTCGCATCAAGAGGGCGCTGGGGATGAACACAATCCTCTGCGATAGCTGCAAGTGGGACTGGCGCAGTGCGTGCCACAACCCTCAACGTCCCAATGCCACCTGGTGCCCGGACTATGAGAAGCGGGGGAAGTAGCTGGACTTCCCCCGGTGTATGCAGCGACCCACTCCAGCAAGTGGCTACAGCAACCCTGCACGTCTATCACGGACCGCTGCAACCGCATGATGGCAACCGTGTGGCGCCAGCTTCCGGCATGTGCAGTTGTGGAAACCAGTCTGAACCATACCGAAGGAGGAACCAGTGGATAACAGCAGACAGGCCGTAGTTGTCAGTGTAGTCAGGACAGCCGTGGGTGCTTTCGGCGGTTCCCTGAGAGACGTCCCCGTCGTCGATCTTGGCAAGACTGTAATCAAAGAAGTGATGAAAAGGGCGGGCGTGAGACCCGTCGTCTCCGATGAGCTCAAGCAGGTCAGGCCCGTCGTTTCCAGGGACGTGGACAGGAGTGAGGTCGAAGCCAGGTACATGCACTGGGACGACGGTCTGCAACCGCTGGTGATAGACGAAGTCATCATGGGCAACGTCATTCAGGGGGGACAGGGCCAGAACACCTGCAGACAGGCAAGCATCAGGGCAGGCGTGCCTCAGGAAGCAGGTGCGTTCACTGTCAACAAGATATGCGCTTCCGGGATGAAGGCAGTCGCCCTGGCTGCTCAGGCGATAAAGGCTGGGGACGCAGACGCCATCATTGCCGGCGGAATGGAGAGCATGAGCTCTGCGCCTTACGCCCTGCCCAAGGCCCGCTGGGGCTACCGCATGGACATAGGGGCCAAGGCCGAGGCACTGGACATGATGGTCTTCGATGGCCTGTACGAGATATTCTACGACTACCACATGGGTGTGACAGCAGAGAACATCGCCACGGACTACAAGATATCCAGAATTGAGCAGGACGAACTGGGTGCCGAGAGCCATCACAGGGCCATGAAGGCAATCAAGGATGGCCTGTTCAGTCAGGAGATTGTGGCGGTGGAAATACCACAGAAGGGCGGCCCCAGACCGTTCGATACCGACGAAAGGCCGATAGAGACAAACGTGGAGAGGATGGGCAAGCTCGGCGCGGCCTTCGTCAAGGGCGGCACGGTGACTGCAGGCAATGCCTCGGGCATCAATGACGGGGCTGCTGCCCTGCTCATTACATCCAGGGAGTTTGCCGAGAGAAACGGTCTGAAAATCTGGGCGTCGATAGTCGGCTGCGCCTCCGGCGGGGTTGATCCCAAGTACATGGGCCTGGGGCCAATACCTGCCACGCGCAAGCTGATGAAGCGGACGGGCTACAGCATCAAGGACATGGACCTGATCGAGCTGAATGAGGCCTTTGCTTCCCAGACCATCGCCTGCATGAAGGAGTTGGGCATCCCCAGGTACGGCGAAAGCAAAGACTTCCGCCAGGACGGCTGTGAGAGCGTCAATCCTCACGGATCAGGGATATCCCTGGGGCACCCCATTGGCTGCAGCGGCGCCAGGATACTGGTGACGCTGCTCTACGAGATGGAGAGAAGGAATGCGCACCGGGGACTTGCTACCCTGTGTATCGGTGGGGGGCAGGGAATGGCCATGGTCCTCGAGCGCTAGAGTACACACCCCCTGTTGGCGACAAAGCGAACGGCCCTGCCAGCGGAACAAGTGCTGGCAGGGCCGAAATCGTCACTATGCCATGTCACCTGGGAAACCCACGCCCGGGGACAGCTTACCTGTAGTCGTAGAACCCTTTCCCGGTCTTGCGCCCCAGATGGCCTGCGGTGACCATCTTCTTTAGCAGAGTGGGCGGAGCAAACAGCGGGTCGCTCGTCTGTTCGTGCATGGCGGTGAGAATGTAGTACACCGTGTCAAGCCCGATGAAGTCCGACAGCTCCAGGGGACCCATGGGGTGGTTCAGCCCCAGCCTCATTGTCTTGTCGATGTCCTCCTTGGTCGCCAGGCCCTGCTCGTAGCAGCGGATGACGTAGACCAGATAGACCATGCTCAGGCGGTTGGCGATGAATCCGGGCGTGTCCTGGCACATCACCGTCTCCTTGCCGATGGCCTTGCAGAATTCCCTGCCCACCTCGACAGCCTCGTCCCCGGTTACCAGTGTTTTGACAATCTCCACCAGCTTCATCACCGGTACCGGACTGAAGAAGTGCAGCCCCAGTACCTGGCTGGGCCTGCCGGTGGTTACGGCCAGGTCGAGAATCGACAGGCAGGAGGTGTTGCTGGCCAGGTAGGTGTGCGGTGGGCAGACCTTGTCCAGCCCGGCGAAAATCCTCTTCTTCTCGTCCAGGTTCTCGATGGCCGCTTCAATGACCAGGTCGCAGTCCTTGAAGTCGTCCATGCTGAGTGTGCCCTTGATGCGTCCCAGGGTGGCCGCAGCCTCTTCCTCAGTCATCCTGCCCTTCCTGGCTGCTCTCTCCATGGATGTCTTGATGTTTGAGATCCCCTTGTCGAGAAACTGCTGGTTGACTTCCAGCACCACCACAGGGTAGCCGGCTTTGGCACACACCTCGGCAATACCTCCGCCCATCAGGCCGCAACCTACTACACCAACCTTCTTGATTTCCATTGTCACTCCTTTCTCGGTTCTGCAATTCTCTTAGCTTGCGTGAAGGCTTGGCCCTATTTGCCTTTGGGTTCCGCTTTCCTCTTCTCCAGGAAAGCCTCTCTGGCCTCCTTATGGTCTTCGGTGGCAACGCAGAAGTCCATCAGCTTGGTCTCAAGCCTCAGGCCCTCCTCGAGGGTCATTTCGAGCCCCTTGTACATTGCCTCCTTTGCCGCCCTCACCGCCAGGGGGGGTATGTCGCACAGCCTCTGGGCCCACTCCTCGGCGGTGGGCATGAGCTGATCGGGGGGGACCACCCTGTTGACCAGGCCTATGCGGAAGGCCTCCTGGGCGTCGATGCGCTCGCCGAGGAAAATCAGCTCTGCGGCCCTGGCTCTGGGTATGGCCCTGGCCAGCCTCTGAGTCCCTCCCCAGCCTGGGATTATGCCCAGGGTCACTTCGGGGAAGCCAAAGGTGGCAGCCTCGGAGGCGATCCTCAGGTCGCAGCCGAGGGCCAGCTCCAGCCCGCCCCCGAGGGCGTGGCCGTTGATGGCGGCGATGGTGGGCTTCCACAGCTCCAGCCCGCGAAACAGGGTCGGGGGTACCCGCCACCACTCGTTTCGAATCTCAGCCAGTACGGGCAGCATCTCTTTTATGTCGGCCCCAACGCAGAAGGCCCGGCTGCCGCTGCCGGTGACAATGGCGACCCAGGCGTCGTTGTCGTCCCTGAAATCCACCAGCGCCTGACTGAGTTCCCCAAATGTCTGCGGGTCAATGGAATTGAGAGCTCGAGGGCGGTCAATGGTGATGTAGGCGATCTTTCCCCGTTTCTCGTACAAAAGCCCCATCGGGTCCTCCTTTGAACACTGTTACTTGGCAGGTTGTGCTTGTGTCGGGCGGGCTGCCGGGCTGCGGGCAAGCCAATTCGCCGTGGGAAGCGCCGGGCAATGGAGTTATGCGGAACAAAGGTCAGCCTTTTGGGTTGGATGAGTGGGCAGCGAAGCTGTGACGCAGGGCGCGGAGGGTGACGAGGTTGCCAAGGTTCGCCGCCCTGGCGTAGCCTTTCAGGATCTGCCAGAATCCCTGCCTGGTGAGCCTTTCTCCAAGCCTGTTCACGAACAGGGCCTTTTCGTCCTTGCCGCGGGCAAGCTGCGGGCGGGCTTCCTCCAGGTACTTCTGCAGGGAAGGGACCGAGTCTCGATCGACTGCGCCGTTCCGCCTCTTTGAGCCCGACAACAGGTATGTAACGCGGTCGGCGTGAAAATCAACGTCCTCCGTGTTCAGCGACATCAACTCGCGGACCTGTATGCCGGTGGCATAGAGGAACTCCAGCATTGCTTTGTCCCGCTTCGCTTCAGGTGTGGTGTGGTTCTCAGGCTGCAGCAGCAACTGTCTGACCTGGGCCACTGTGAGTGGACGTGGCAACGATTTCTTGACTCTAGGGGAACCGAGATTCTCGGTGGGTGAGTTTCGGATGACTCCCTTGTCCACCAGGCATCTGAACAGGGATTTGGCCGAGGCTGTCTTGCGGGCTACGGTGGCTAGGGCATAGCCCCTCTGCCTCAGGTCGAGGAGGTAGCTTAGAATTAGCTGGCGGTCTACTTCTGACCATTCGGTGACGCCCTTCTCTTGGAGAAACTCTGCCAGCTGGACAAGGTCATTTCTATAAGCGGCAACGGTGTTTTCGGAGAATTTCTTTGCTGTGATCAGGTAATCTAAGAATGCCTCGATTTCCTGTCTCATAAATCTCCTTTGAAGAGCAATTTGTCGTGAGGGCGGCAATATTGTAACACAGTCGAGACTAAAATGGTAGAATCTTCTTAGCTATGGCGCACGAACGGCTGCATCAGCAACTGAGAGCACTTCCGGCCAGGCCAGGGGTGTATATGCTGAAGGACGAAGAGGACAGCGTACTCTACGTGGGGAAAGCCGCCAGCCTGTATCATCGCGTTGGCACCTACTTCGGCCCGCCCGGCAATCTGTCTGCCAAGCTGCAGAAGATGGTGCCTCAGGTAGCCGACTTTGAGTTCTTCGTGACCGATTCGGAACAGGAGGCTATCCTGCTCGAATGCAATCTTATTAAGAAGTATCGGCCGCGATACAACGTCCGGATGAAGGACGACAAGAGCTATCCCTACCTGAGGATAGGGATTGGCGAGGACTGGCCTGCTGTGTTCATGACCCGGCGCCTGGCGAAGGACGGTGCCAGGTACTTCGGGCCCTTTGCCAGCGCGGGATCAGTCCGCAGGACCCTGGCGTTGCTGAGGAAGCTGTTCCTCCTCCGCAGCTGCAAAAAGGCAATCACGGGGAAAGAGTCGCGACCATGCCTGGAACACCACATACACCGCTGTCTGGGGCCGTGCATTTCTGCGGTGAGCAAAGATGAGTACCGGCAGGTGATAGACCAGGTCGTCCTTTTCCTTGAGGGGAAACAGGAGGTGGTAGTGCGGGAACTGCGCCGGAAGATGGCCGCAGCAGCTAAGGACCTGGAGTTTGAGAAGGCCGCCCTGATTCGCGACCAGATCGGCGGCGTGGAGAAGGTGATCGAGAGGCAGAAGATCGCTTCAGCAGAAGGGGAAGTGGACGTGATTGCTTTCGCCCAGGCCCGGGAGCAGGCCTACGTGTTGGTCTTCGTGATACGGAATGGGAAGCTGCTGGGCAGGGAGAACTTCATGCTGGCAGGAACGCATGGCGAAGACCCTTCTCAGGTAATGACCAGCTTCGTGAAGCAGTTCTACAGTTCTGCTCCCCATATCCCGCGCCAGATACTGCTCCAGCATCCCGTGCAGGAGACGTCTCTTGTCGAGGGGTGGTTGCAGAGCAGGAGGGGTGGCAGGGTCGCGGTACGGGTGCCGCGACGGGGTGTGAAGAAGGAGCTGGTGGACATGGTGGCAGAGAATGCGCGGCAGGGTCTGGAACAGATGAGGATCAAGCTGCTGGCTGAGCCTGAGGTCGTGGCCAACGCACTGAAGGAGCTGAAGGAGGAGCTTTCGTTGACCTGCCTTCCACAGCGGGTCGAATGTTACGACATCTCGAACATACAGGGGGCCTACGCCGTTGGAAGCATGGTCGTCTTCGAAGGTGGACAGCCGAGGAAGTCCCACTACAGGCGGTTCAGGATCAAGTCGGTGGCCGGTGCCGACGACTATGCCATGATTCGGGAGGTGCTCAGGCGGCGCTTCAAGAGGAGCGCCAGAGAGCCCGAGGGAGATGCGTGGTCGGTGCCTGACCTGGTCCTGATCGACGGCGGCAGGGGGCAGCTAAGCGCGGGTCTGGAGGTCATGAAGGAGAGTGGCCTGGATCGTGTCCACTGTGCCAGCATTGCCAAAGAGAACGAGGCCATATTCCTGCCGCAGGTGCCGGACCCGGTGATGCTTCGTCGTGATTCGGCCGCGCTGTATCTGGTCCAGAGGCTGAGGGATGAGGCGCACCGTTTCGCTCTGGGTTACCACCACAAGGTGCACCAGCGGGGCACGCTGGCCTCGCCCCTCGATGCCGTCCCTGGGGTGGGAGCCAAGCGGAAGCGGGTGCTGCTGAAGGCTTTTGGCTCGATCAGGAGAATCAGAGATTCATCGGTGGAAGAGCTGGCGTCGTTGGACGGGATGACCAGGTCGGTGGCGGAGAGGGTCAAACAGTATATTTAGAAGATAAGTATCATTACGATATATCTTCTCAGCGTGGATTGTCTGGGCCTGAAAACAGCCTGAAAAAAGGCCTCCCGGGTTTCTTTGCACCCTTGCTTTTTTGCACCCCTTGTGCTATATTAGCCCTGACACTGACTTCTGTGTGAAGTGGGTAGCCCCCACTTCTTTTGTTACAGGAGGCGTAGGAGGGGAGGCTTGTCCGGAGATGAAGACTGATTTTGTTATCGCTCTCACGCAGCTGGCCGCTGAGAGGAATCTCCCGAAGGAAGTTATCCTCAGGACGCTGGAGTCAGCGCTGGTTCCCATATTCAAGAAGACCAGCTTTGCGCCAGATCAGGAAATCTCGGTCAGGATCTCACCGCAGACGGGTGAGGTCAAGGTGTATGCCCGAATGGATGTGGTCAAGAGGACCAGCGACCGGCGCCGGGAGCTGTCGGTGGCCCAGGCCAGAAAGATCAGGCCAGATGCTCAGGCTGGGGACGTGATTGATGTGGAGTTCACCCCGGCCAATGCCGGACGCATTGCCGCTCAGACAGCGAAACAGGTGATACTACAGCGGTTGCGCGAGGCAGAACGCGACGCCATCTTCGGTGAGTATGCGGACAAGGAAGGCGACATCGTCAGTGGCGTTGTGCATATTGTTGACCCCAGGCAGGTCATTGTTGACATAGGCCGGGCTGAGGCAATACTGCCTGTAGCCGAACAGGTGAGTACGGAACACTACCGGATAGGGCAGAGGCTCAAGCTGTACCTGTTGAAGGTGCTGCGAGGTACCAGAGGCACTCAGTTGATTGTGTCACGAACGCATCACAATCTGCTGCGCCGCCTCTTCGAACTGGAGGTGCCCGAGATCCACAACGGCACGGTGGAAGTCAAGGCCCTCGCCCGTGAACCCGGCTATCGAAGCAAAGTTGCCGTTGTGTCTCGGCAGGAAGGTGTGGATGCGGTTGGGTGCTGTCTGGGCCTTCGCAGTATCAGAATTCAGAATATCATCAAAGAACTCAACGGCGAGAAGATGGACGTAATTCAGTGGCATTCCGATCCCGCCGTCTTCATTGCCAGTGCTCTCAGCCCTGCAGCGGCGGTGAGAGTGGAGATAAATGAGGAGGAGAAGGGCGCCAGCGTGATTGTTCCCGACAAGCAACTGTCTCTGGCCATCGGGAAAGGAGGGCAGAACGCCCGGCTGGCTGCCAGATTGACTGGGTGGCGCATTGACATCAAGAGCGTGTCCATGATCGAAGCCGCGGAGGCTGCTCCGGCGGTGACGGAGGAAGTGGCCGTTGAAGAGCCGGCACCTGAGTTGGCGGCGGAGGCCGTGGCTGAGGCTGTTGAGGAAGCAGTCCCCAGCGAAGCGGCGGAAGTAATAGCGGAGGCCGAACCCGAAGTGGCAGCCGCCGCAGAGCCCGTGGCTGAAGAAGCGGTTGCGGCTGTTGAAGAGGTGGCCGCGTTGGAGGAGCTGGTAACGGAGGCTGAAATCGCGGCAGAAGCTGAAGAACCTGCTAAGACCTTCACGGTTGAAGAGATACTGTCCGAAATAGAGGCGGCCACTGAGAAGATTCAAAGCCGTTTTGGTGGCCCGGCTCCGGCGCCCAAGGCGGAACCCAAGGTCAAGAGGGGGAGAAAGACGGCTGCTGCGAAGGACGAACTGGCACCGGCGAAGCCCAAGGCGAAGAAGGCAGCCCGGCGCCAGCGCGTGTCGGATGAGGACCTCGACCTGGACGATGGACTTGGCGACGACTTCGACCTGGCAGGCAAGGCGACGGGGGATGCGGCTGGTGATGAAGATGAAGGCGAGTAGCACGGGCCAGTTACAGCCAATCAGGCACATTCCTCGGCGGACGTGTGTTTCTTGCCGTGAGGTGAAGCGGAAACGTGAGCTGATCCGCGTAGTCCATACCGGTGGTGGAGCGGTTGAGGTGGATCCGTCGGGAAAGAAGCCGGGGCGAGGGGCCTACCTGTGTTACTCGGCGGATTGTTGGCAGAAAGGACTGAAGAAAGCCAGGCTCGAGCGGGCGCTGCGCGGTACAATAGGCGACAGCAACTGGGCCGAATTGTTGGAGGTTGGCAAGACGCTCTGCTATGATGACATGGGCAACACCTCCTCTCAGGCTGCGGAGTGAAAGTGGCAAAAGGCAGCAAGGAAGCAGGATCGTCATCCAAGGCGGAACGGCGGGTTGAGATTCCGCGCCTGCTGACGGTGCAGCAACTGGCCGATGTGCTGGGGATCAGCGGCGTTGAAGTGATCAAGCACCTGATGCAGAACGGGGTTATCGCGGCTCTTAACCAGACCATCGATTATGATTCTGCGTCGGTGGTTGCCGAGGAGTTCGGTTTCGAGGCTGTAGCCAAGTCGACTCCGGAACCTACCGCCGTTGTCAGGGGCGAGGCGGAGGCAGGGGAGCTTCAACCCCGTCCACCCGTGATTACCGTCATGGGCCACATCGACCATGGCAAGACCAAGCTGTTGGATGCCATCCGGCAGACAAATGTGGTTGATACCGAAGCTGGGGGCATTACACAGCACATTGGCGCCTACCAGGCTGAGGTAGACGGCAAGAAGATAACGTTTCTGGACACTCCGGGCCACGAGGCCTTCACAGCTATGCGTGCCAGGGGTGCAAAGGCGACAGACATTGCTGTGCTCGTGGTAGCTGCCGATGACGGGGTCATGCCGCAGACCAGAGAGGCCATTGCCCACGCTCGCGCCGCCGGGGTGCCGATTGTTGTGGCGCTGAACAAGATTGATAAGCCTGATGTCAACCTCGACCGAGTCAAGCAGCAGCTTGCTGAAGAGGGTCTGGTTATCGAGGAGTGGGGTGGGGATACTATTTGCGTCCCCGTCTCCGCCAAAGCCAAGATAGGTGTTTCCGAGTTGCTTGAGAACATCCTGGTCGTTGCCGAGCTGCTGGAACTGCAGGCCGACCCCAATGTCCCAGCCGATGGTGTAGTCATAGAGGCTGGACTGGACAAGACCAAGGGGGCCCTGGCCACGCTGCTGGTACAGAACGGCAGCCTGAAGCTAGGGGATCCGGTGGTTGTTGGTGCTGACTGGGGCAAAGTGAAAGCCATGTTCAATGATGCTGGCAAGCGGATCAAGCGGGCGGAACCGGCCGCTGCTGTCAAGGTCCTGGGCTTGGGTGGTGTGCCTCAGGCAGGCGACACCTTCGCTGTGGTCAGCAGTGACCGGGAGGCGCGGGCCCTGGCGCAGGAGCGACAGCAACAGCAGCAACTCAAGTCGCTCCGGCCTTCCAGGACCATCACTCTGGACATGCTGCTGGGGGAAGTCCGGGAGGGGGGGATAAAGGAGCTTAACCTCGTCCTCAAGACCGGTGTCCAGGGCAGCATCGAGCCGATAAAGGACTCTGTGGAACGGCTTCAGACAGAGGAAGTCAAAGTGAACATCATTCACTCCGGCAGTGGCGAGATTACCGAAAGTGACGTAATGCTGGCTCTGGCATCCAAGGGGATTGTTGTTGGCTTCGACACTGCACCCACCCTGGGTGCACGCCGCCTGGCCGAATCAGAGGGGGTGGGCATCCGTTCTTACAGCATAATCTATGACCTGCTGGGCGACATAGAGAGGGCGGTCAAGGGTATGAAGGAGCCCTCGTACGCTGAGGTTGTCGAGGGGCATGCGGAAGTCAGGGCTGTTTTCACCGCCAGCAAGCTGGGTAAGGCGGCTGGCGTCTATGTCACCGACGGGAAGTTGAAACGAGACAGCCTGGTCAGGGTACTGCGGGGTGAGCAGATTGTATACGAAGGCAAGGTTATCAGCCTGAGGCGCTTCAAGGACGACGTCAAAGACGTGGCGAAAGGCTTCGAGTGTGGGGTGGGGCTGGAGGGGTTCAACGAGTTTGAGGAGGGCGACACAATCGAAGCGTACCGGATGGAGAGGGTCGATGAGTCGGCGAATTGAGAGGGTGAACAACCTTATCCGCCAGGAGATCAGCGAGTTGCTGCAGCGCCAGGCAAAGGACCCGCGGTTGGGTGGCTTTGTTACGGTGACCCAGGTCTCAACTTCTCCCGACCTGAGGCACGCCAAAGTGTTTGTCAGCATTATCGGCACTGAAGAGCAGGAAAAGGAGATCCTCGAAGTCCTGACGGCCGCCTCGGGTTTCCTCCGCAAGGAGATAAGCGGCCGGCTCAGACTGCGTCACTGCCCTGCGCTCAGCTTTCACTACGATCACTCCCTGAACAAAGGGGCCGAGATCCTTCAGCTAATCAACCAGGTGGCGGCCGCCGAGTCCGGAGAAAACGGACCAAGTGAGTGTTGATGGTATCCTGAATGTCCTCAAGCCAGCGGGCCGAACCTCCTTCTCTGTAGTCTCCTTGCTCCGACGCCTAAGTGGTGGGCCACGGGTAGGCCACGCCGGTACCCTTGATCCCGAAGCTACTGGAGTGCTGGTCATATGCTTCGGGCAGGCTACGAGGGCGATCGAGTTCCTGACAAGGGCGGGGAAGACCTACCAGGCGGAGATTGAACTTGGCGCAGCCACCGATACCTATGATGCCAGTGGCAGGGTAGTCCAGATCGGCGATGCATCGCGCGTCACCGAAGAGCAGATACGACGTCTGCTACTGTCCTTTTGCGGCTCCGTAGAGCAGGTCCCCCCCATGTACAGTGCTCTGAAGTACAAGGGACAGCGCCTGTATCAGCTTGCCCGCCAGGGGATAGAGGTGCCGAGGAAGCCCAGACAGGTGCAGATCCTGCGCCTGGAGCTTCTCAGGTGGCAGCCTCCGGTTGTCACCGTTGAGGTGGAGTGCGGTGGAGGCACGTACATCCGCTCTCTGGCCCACGATCTGGGGATTGCGCTGGGAAGTGGCGCTTTCCTCAGAAAGCTCGTGCGCCTCAAGAGCGAGCCCTTTCACATCAGTCAGGCCACGCCGTTGCATGCCGTTGAAGATGCTTTCCGCTGCGGGCACTGGCAGCGCTACATCTACGCCGTCGACGAGGTACTCCTCGGCTGGCAGGCAGTTATACTCAGTGAGGCAAGTGAGGCAGCGGTAAGAAACGGTCGCACCATTTCTCTTGAGGTCACGGCTGTGCGGGGGCAGGCGCCCGTTCGATGCCGGGCCTACTCTTCTGATGGCCGTTTCCTGGCAGTGCTACGTCAAGTTGACGAAGGGTTGTGGCATCCTGACAAGGTGTTCCACCTTGCCGACCTGACGGAAAGCGCCTGACCGTGCCGACGATGCCTTCACTGGTTTTGGTCGTCGAGGTCTGCAATCCGGCACGGACGGAGACCGACGTTTGGCAGAGCTTGACAACTCGCTACGAATGTGATTATAGTTCCCCTAGCTTAAAAGGAGGTGGAGATAGTGGCACAGGCGTATTGCTTCAAATGTAGAGCGAAGGTAGACATAAAGAACCCGGCAAGCATCACTTTGAAGAACAAGCGCCCCGCAACCAAGGGCGTATGCCCGAGGTGTGGCACCACGGTATTCAGGATTGGGAAGGCATAACACAGGAAAACAAGGCTGGGTTCAGCCAGAGTTGGATATCTTGAGCTTACTTAGCATATCGAGCGGGTGAGTGCTGATTACGTCCTCAATCTGGTTGGCTTCCAGACCACAGCCCCTCAGTACCGAATCCGCGAAGGAACGATCAAGCAAGTCGGATTCGTCGTGGGCATCAGAGGCGAGTAACAGCCTGACCCCGGTGAGCTTTGCTAAGTTGGCAATGTGGCCGTTGGTGAAACAGTGCCCTTTGCGGGCACTTATTTCTATGAATACGCCGTTTGCTGCTGCTAGTCTGGCCTCCTCGGCAGTCATCAAACCAGGATGGGCCAAGATATCGACGTCGGTCGATCGGACTGCTGCCAGGTTGGTCCCCTTTTCCACCGGTTCAACGATGGTCTCACCATGAACGATCACTATGCGCGCACCCAGTTCTTTGGCCCGCTTGGCAACCTCCGCAATGGCCTGGGTGGGCACATGGGTGAGTTCGACCCCGGGTATGGTGATTATGTCCCAATGCTTTCGTGCTATGAGACAGTCTTCGGCGAGCTCGGAGATGACTCTCTCCAGGGATCCCAGGGCGACGTGGTCGGTCAAGGCGACGCCGCGGTATCCCTTCTCTGCCGCTCGCCGTATCAGTTCCATCGGCGAGAGGGCACCGTCACTCAGAGACGTATGGGTATGGAAATCGTACATCTAGGCTTACCTCCCGGCAGGATTTCGGGTTCATAAAATATAGCATAGGAGGATATGCTCAACAAGGAAATGACTGGGAAAGACAACGTGCGATTCAAGAGGGTACTCGTTCCGTTGGACGGCTCGGAGTTGGGGGAAGCGGCTTTGCCATACGTAGAGCAAATGGCAGTGGCGATGAACGCGGAGGTTATACTCTTCCACGTGGTGACATCGCATTACGATATTGCTCTTGCCGAGAGCTACTCCACGCAGCTTGGGCACCTCAGGGAAGAGTATGAAGAGCGTGCCTCGGTGAGTGCCGGAGAATATCTGGAGCGAATCGCGGGAAGGCTGAGGGAGAAAGGGATCAAGGTCCGCTCTGAGGTGGAAGTAGGAACCCCCGCTGAGAGAGTGATTGGCTATGCAAAGGACAACGAAGTTGACCTTATTGCTGTTTCAGCTCACGGTCATTCGGGTTTCAGCAGGTGGCTCCTTGGCAGCGTGGCTGATAAGATAGCCCATGTTGCAGACATGCCGGTCTTGCTGGTCAGAGCATCCGGTCAAGCCAGCGAATAGGCACCAGGCCTGCGACGGGAAAGGAGGTACGTAGAACTTGGGTAAGATAAATGTGGCCATCATTGGTGTAGGCAATTGTGCTTCTTCCTTGGTTCAAGGCGTACACTACTACCGCAATGCGAAGCCAGATGAGTTCGTTCCAGGTTTGAGGGCCCCCGATTTGGGTGGATATCACGTCGGTGACATCGAGTTCGTGGCTGCGTTTGACATTGACAAGAACAAGGTGGGCAAGGAGCTGGCGGAGGCCATATTCACTCCACCCAATAACACATATAAGTTCTGTGAGGTGCCTCCTACCGAGGTAAAGGTCAAGCGAGGGATGACGCATGATGGTCTGGGCAAGTACCTGTCGCAGATTATCACCAAGGCGCCGGGCCCCACTGCTGACGTTGTCGGCATCCTGAAGAGTACTGAAACACACGTGGTGGTGAATTTCCTGCCTGTAGGCAGCGAGGAAGCTACCAAGTGGTATGTTGAGCAGGTCTTCAGCGCCGGTTGCGGGCTGGTCAACTGCATCCCGGTTTTCATCGCCCGTGAGGAATACTGGCAGAAACGTTTTGCGGAGGTCGGCCTGCCTGTAATCGGCGATGACATCAAATCACAGGTCGGAGCCACCATTACGCACAGAGTGCTTACCAGGCTGTTCCGTGATAGAGGGGTCAAGCTCGAGCGGACGTATCAGCTCAATTTTGGCGGCAACACGGACTTCTATAACATGCTGGAAAGGGAGCGTCTGGAGTCCAAGAAGATATCGAAGACAAACGCGGTCACGTCTCAGTTGGACTATCAACTTGCGCCGGAAGACATCTACGTTGGTCCCAGCGACCATGTTCCCTGGCTAACCGATCGCAAGTTCTGTTACGTACGCATGGAAGGGCGCACCTTCGGCGATGTTCCGCTGAACCTTGAGCTCAAGCTTGAGGTCTGGGACAGCCCGAATTCAGCCGGGGTGGTGATTGATGCTGTCAGGTGCTGCAAGCTGGCGCTGGACAGGGGTCTTTCCGGTGCGCTGACTGCCCCCTCAGCATTCTTCATGAAGTCGCCGCCCGTGCAGTACACTGATGACGAAGCGCGAAGGAAGCTTGGGGAGTTTGTTGACGGGGCGAAGATCGAGACCTTGCCACGGGCCCGCGCAAGTGGTAAATAGGTAAGTAATAGGTGGGGGTCCCTGAGCGATGAACATCGCATTCGTTTCCCCTTACGATTACGCTTACCCTGGCGGGGTCAATACCCACATTTCTAACCTCGCGGTTCACCTGGCCAAGATGGGTAATCAGGTGAAAGTCCTTGCCCCTTGCTCGAATAAGAAGGCGTTGCCCTCTTCACAGGACATAATTCCCCTTGGCAAGACATTCCCTTACCCCTCCAATGGCTCGGTGGCCCGGATTACCGTATCGTGGTGGCTCGTGCCGAGAATAAGAGCAATCCTTGAGCGGGAGAAGTTCGACATTATCCACTACCACGAGCCCTTGTTTCCCTCTCTTCCCTGGATGGTGCTTCCTTTTTCTCACTCGGTCAACGTGGCCACGTTCCATGCTTACTACAAGCGGTCTTTCGGGTACTGGTTCTGGAGGCCTCTTTGCAGGCGGTTCTACAACAGGTTGGACGGAAAGATAGCCGTATCCCAACCGGCGATGAAGTTCGTTTCAAGGTACTTCCCGGGGGAGTACCGCATCATCCCTCACGGCGTCGATGCGCGGCATTTCTCGCAGGATGTTGCTGGGATTGAGGAATTCTGCGATGGGAAGTTGAACATCTTGTTTGTCAGCAGGCTCGAGGAACGCAAGGGCATAAGATATCTCTTGAAGGCATATAAGCTGGTGAAGGCGGAGATCCCGGAATCCAGGCTCATCGTCGTTGGCCCTGGCAAGAAGTCCCGGTACAAGGACTGGGTCAAGGCAGTGAAGCTGAAGGACGTGGTTTTTGCCGGTTACACGTCCTACTCTGACCTTCCGCGATACTACCGTACTGCAGACGTTTTCTGTATTCCGGCGGTTGGCAAGGAGAGTTTTGGGATCGTGTTGCTCGAAGCAATGGCAGCTGCCAAGCCCATTGTGGCGTCGGACATAGATGGCTATGCCAACGTGCTGACCCACGGGTTCGATGGGCTGCTGGTGCCTCCGAAAAACGAGGAAAAGCTGGCTCAGACCCTCGTCTCGCTCCTGAATGACCAGGCGCTTCGCCAGCGATTGGGGAACAACGGGAAGAGCAAGGTGGAGGGGCACACATGGGAGGCCATCGCCCGGAGAACGATGGACTATTACCTGGAGCTACTAGAACAGCGAGGTCGATGAGTCTTTCCGAAGTCCGCCATCTGGCGGCCGAGTTCTCCACGTCTCGTCTGGTCAACATTCTCTCCAGGACGAAGCTGACACCCAATGCGCTGACTCTGGCGGGCCTGGCGTTGAGTGGGGCCGCTGCCGGAGTCATAGCTACAGAACGCCTGCTCCTGGGTGGGCTGCTAGTGCTCCTGTCCGGAGTCTTCGACCTCCTGGACGGTCCCCTGGCACGAGCCAGGGGCCAGACGTCCAAGTTTGGGGCTGTCCTTGATTCTACCAGTGACCGGCTTGGGGAGGCGGCTGTTCTTCTCGGAGTTCTCATTCTTTACGTGGACAAGCAGTCCGTCTTGGAACCCATACTGGCGTTCACGACGTTCGCAGCCTCAGTCCTGGTCAGCTATATCAGAGCGAGGGCGGAGGGGCTGGGGATAGAATGCGAGGTGGGAATATTCACTCGGGCTGAGCGAGTCATCATTCTGTCTCTCGGACTGATGCTGACCCCGTGGCAGGAAGAGGCGATGTTTGTCACCTTGTGCGTGCTGACTGCTTTCGCCCTGATTACAGTGGCGCAGCGCCTGATCTACGTACGACAGCAGGCACAGAAAGGTGCTTGACTACTGCCGAGAGGTTAAACATCCGGCGACACCTTCCGGTCGCCCCAGGCAGTCCCGTGGTGATATAATCTTGACTGTGATGGAGTAAAGGTTATGAGAGATGATACGTTTCAGTGGACCTTCATTGGTGTTGTTGTGCTGGCAGTCATTCTGGTTATCCTGGCAGCAATTGCGGTGATACCCGCGTGGGTGATAGCCATTGCCATTGTTGGTGGAATCGTTGGCAATGGGGCCCTGCTCTACTACTGGGGCAAGAGCTACATGGAGCGCCACTGAATATGTGCCGTCTTCAAGTTGGCCTGACGTGTGAGTCTTCATGCCGCTAGTTGCCGTGATCGGGGGTCAGTGGGGGGATGAGGGGAAAGGCAAGATCGTTGACCTCCTCGCCGAAAAAGCAAATGTGGTTGCCCGCTTCTCCGGCGGATCGAATGCTGGGCACACCGTGTGCAACGCGTACGGCGTGTTCAGGCTGCACTTGATTCCGTCGGGCATTTTCTACCCTCATACACTGTGCCTCATCGGCAACGGCGTAGTGGTCTCCCCCACCGTGCTGCTGGAAGAATTGCAGCAGCTCAGGGAAAAGGGGATTGATACGTCGAGGCTTTTCATCAGCAGCCGCGCTCACGTGGTCATGCCCTATCATTTGCTTCTGGATCAACTGGAAGAGGAGGCAAAAGGAAAGGAAGCAATAGGGACCACCCGCAGCGGCGTTGGCCCGGCCTATATGGACAAGGCTGCTCGTGTAGGGATACGCGTAGGGGAGCTGCTCAACAGGGAAGAGCTGCACCACAGGCTGACCATCGCCCTGGAGCAAAAGAATACTATCTTGACCAGGGTGTATGGGGCTTCCCCCTTATCATTAGACGAGATCTATGAGCAGTACTGCCGGTATGGAGAACTCCTTGCGGGGTTCATCCGTGACACCGGCCCGCTCGTCAAACAGGCCCTCGAAAGAGGGGACGTGGTCATGCTGGAGGGGGCACAGGGAGCCCTTCTTGACATTGATTTCGGTACGTATCCCTATGTCACCTCCTCGTCGCCTGTGACCGCGGGGGCCTTCGTGGGGATGGGCTTGAGCCCGTTCGAATGCAAGCTTGACTGTAACCTGGGCGTGCTGAAAGCCTATACAACTCGAGTCGGTGGTGGCCCCATGCCTACAGAGCTGCACGACGAGATAGGGGAGTTGATCCGAGAGACCGGTCAGGAGTACGGAGCAACGACCGGGCGGCCACGTCGATGTGGTTGGTTTGACGCTGTGGCTGCGCGCTTCGGTGCCCAGTTGAACGGGTTTAGCGCAGTGGCCTTGACGCGACTCGATGTTCTGGACAACCTCGCCACCATCAGGATTTGCACCGGCTACAGGGTAAACGACGAGGCTGTCGATCAGTTCCCCAGCAGCGCCATGGTGCTGGAAAAGTGCCAGCCTGTTTACGAGGACTTGCCCGGCTGGCAATGCTCCACGACGGAGGCGCGCCGTCCGGAGGATTTGCCCATGGCGGCCAGGTCCTATGTGGAGAGGCTGGAGAAGCTCATTGAGTGTCCGGTCAACATCATTTCTGTCGGGCCTGGGCGCGAACAGACCGTCATGGTCAGGCCTGTCCCCTAGCCGTTCACCAGACAGCCAGGTCGTCACTTCCTGGTCAGTCGCAGCGTATCCGTGCCGGGTTCTTGTGCACCGGAGCTCCACGGAAATCGGTCTGCGGAGCCACGCTGGTGGGTCCTTTGGGGCCGAGCTTGCGGACCCGCCGTCAGAGCGGAGCTTATCTTTCCTGCGTTTTTGTCCTATAATCTTGGCACGTGAGTTCCATGAATCGGGCTACGGGTGAGGAGTGCTAGAAAACCGCCAGAATGCCAATGCCTGAGGGTACAGGGTGAAGCCCTACCCCAACTACAAGATCAGGTCTCCGATCACCGTCATTGCCGTCGCAATGGCGGGCGGATGGGCAGTGCTGATGTTCAGCACGTTCGACGGCTGGTTGCTTCCAGGTCTCCTGGCGCTTGCCGGCTCGGCAGCAATCACAGTCTTTGGCCGTGCCATTCGGAACCAGCTAGAGGGTAGGTAGAAGGAGGATGGAGCGAGTAGTCTCGGGTAAGCCCAGGGAAGAAGATGTCGCTCTAGACACCAACCTTCGACCCGCAAGACTGGCCGAATACATCGGCCAGGAGAAGGTCAAGGAGAATATCAGCATTGCCATTGCCGCCGCCAAAGCCAGAAGCGAATCGCTGGATCACATTCTTCTCTACGGGCCACCCGGTCTGGGCAAGACCACCCTGGCCTATGTAGTGGCTGCGGAGAGTAGGGCCAGCATCCGAGTTACCTCCGGGCCAGCTATAGAGCGCGCCGGCGATTTGGCTGCCATAATAACCAACCTGCAACAGGGGGATATCCTGTTCATCGACGAGATTCATCGTTTGCCCCGCGTGGTGGAAGAGGTGATGTATCCGGCGATGGAGGACTTCGCCCTGAACATCGTCATTGGCAAAGGACCTGGGGCAAAGAACCTGCGTCTTCACCTCCCTCGTTTCACCCTTATTGGCGCCACTACTCGATTTGCCATGCTCAGCTCTCCCCTCAGAGACAGATTTGGCGCTGTGTACAGGCTCGATTTCTATGACGAACAGGCTGTCGAGAAGATCGTGCAGCGGTCCGCCAGCATTCTCAAGGTCGAGATACGGCCAGAGGGGGTGAAGGAGATCGCCCGCCGAGCGCGGGGGACGCCGCGGGTTGCCAACCGCTTGCTCAAGCGGGTGCGGGACTATGCTCAGGTCAAGGCAGATGGTGTCATTACCGGGGCGGTAGCCGTCGATGCACTGGCCAGACTCGAGGTTGATGGCATAGGCTTGGATGAGGTGGATCACAAGGTGTTGCGGACTATCGTGGAGAAATTCAACGGCGGGCCTGTTGGGCTGGATACGATCGCTGCTGCTATCAGCGAGGAAGCCGATACCATTATGGATGTCTATGAACCGTATCTCCTGCAGTTGGGTTTTCTGGAAAGGACTCCGCGGGGCAGGCTGGCCACCCGGCTTGCCCATGAGCACCTGGGTCTGCCCTATGACCGGAATCAGTCCAATCAACGGAGTCTGTGGTAGGGCCATGGCTTCTCTGCTTCTGCACACCTGCTGTGCTGGCTGTGCCACGTACTGCGTCAAGTATTGGCGGGAGAGGGGCCAGGAGGTCACCTGTTTTTGGTACAACCCCAACATCCATCCTTTCACGGAGCACAAGCAGCGCCTGCGGGCTTTGGAGGACTTTGCTCAGGCAGAGGGCCTCCCACTGATCGCCTCCGAGGGCTACGATGTCGTCAACTATTTTCGGGAAGTAGTCGGACACGAGAGCGAGCGCTGTTCTGATTGTTTCCGCCTTCGCCTGGGTATGACAGCTACCATAGCCAGGCTCAAGGGTTTTGATGCTTTCACCACCACACTGCTCGTCAGTCCTTACCAGAATCAGCAGCTTCTGAGGGAGGTGGGTGAGGAGGTCGCTGAGCGAGAAGGAGTGGGTTATCTCTACGAGGACCTCACACCCGGCTACAGCGAAAGCGTCAGGATGAGCAAAGAGCTTGGCCTGTATAGACAGAAATACTGTGGCTGCCTTTACAGCGAGTGGGAGAGATTCGGCAAGGTGAAGGTATAGACCGGGTGAGGCAGGTCACCCCTTCGCTGTTATGGCGCGTGAGTCCTCTGGGCTGATGCGTCGCACGCGTAGACTGCGATAGGCCTCTCTACGGGGTGGTTGATTGGGTCGAGTAGTCCTGTTTGTCACCTCAATCCGAACGATTGTCAGTCGTCCCACGATTAAGGTATAATCTAGCCGCAGGCCGGTTCCAAGGTGTCAAAACACAGAAAGACCACGGGCAACCCATCCGCCTCGGCAGTCGCTAGCTCGGCCGAGGCTTTCACTTTTGTGATGGCGGATGAGGCAACGGTACGGGAGTTGGCGAAAAGAGCCAGGACTCTGCGGCGTCACATCATAAAGATGATCGCCAAGGCTAGGAGCGGTCATCCGGGGGGCTCTCTTTCGGCGGTCGAGATTGTCACAGCTCTCTATTTTGGCGTCCTGCGTCACAATCCTTCAGATCCAGGATGGGCCGAGCGGGACCGGTTCATTCTCAGCAAGGGACATGCGGCGCCTCTTCTGTATGCTGCGCTGGCTGAGAGCGGGTACTTCCCGGTGGAGGAACTCATGACCCTGAGAAGGCGAGGCAGTCGGCTTCAGGGTCACACGGATTGTACCCGCACCCCCGGTGTTGAGATGTCCTCTGGCTCACTGGGGCAGGGGCTGTCCTTTGGCGTTGGGACTGCTCTGGCGGCTCGGCTGGACTCGAAGAGCTATCGTGTGTATGTCCTCCTGGGGGACGGGGAGTGTGACGAGGGGCAGGTGTGGGAGGCGGCCATGGCGGCAGCCCACTTCAAGCTGGATAACTTGGTGGCTATCGTTGACCACAATGGGCAGCAGATCGACGGCTGGAACCGGGAGGTGATGAACATCGAGCCTCTGGCTGAGAAGTGGCGCTCGTTCGGCTGGGAAGCCATCGAGATAGACGGTCACGATTTCGGGCAGATTCTGGCTGCCTTGGGAACGGCGCAAAACGTCAAAGGCCGTCCCACTGCTATCGTAGCCCATACTGTCAAAGGCAAAGGGGTGAGCTTCATGGAGAACAACCTTGCGTTCCACGGCAAAGCTCCCACCCCTGAGCAAGCGCAGAAGGCGCTGGAAGAACTGGCGTAAGGGGTGCAGTGAGGCAGTTGTCGTCTACCAGGGAAGCCTATGGTAAGGCTCTATTGCAGTTAGGCAAAGAGAACCCCAATATCGTAGTTCTCGACGCTGATCTTTCCCAGTCTACCATGACCCACCACTTTGCCAGAGAGTTTCCCTCGCGTTTCTTCGAATGTGGCATTGCTGAACAAAACATGATAGGCATCTCGGCCGGCCTTGCTGCTGCAGGCAAGACAGTATTTGCCAGCAGTTTTGCCATCTTTGCCACCGCCCGCTGCTTTGACCAGCTACGAATGAGCGTCGCACAGCCACATCTCAATGTCAAAGTGGTGGCCACCCACGGTGGCATCACTGTGGGCGAGGACGGCTTCTCCCACCACGCCATAGAGGACCTGGCTCTTGCTTGCTCTCTTCCCGGCTTCACTGTGGTTGTCCCTACTGACGCCATTGAGACGGCCCAGTTGACGAGGCTGGCGTCCATCACCCCTGGGCCGTTCTACATACGGTTGACTCGCCCCAACGTGCCTACGCTCTACGACAACGGCTACCGGTTTGTCCTGGGGAAGGCGGTAGTGATGAGGCAGGGTTTGGATGCCACTGTCGTGGCGAACGGGGTAATGGTGGTGAGGGCCCTCGACGCGGCTGAGAGTCTGTCGAAGCAAGGGATCGACTGCCGCGTGTTGAGCATGCCGACCCTGAAGCCCCTGGATGAGGACGCTGTCGTCCTGGCAGCCCAGGAGACCGGCGCCATTGTGACCGCTGAGGAGCACCTGCGGCAAGGCGGACTGGGAAGCAGGGTGGCTCAAGTGGTGGCTCAACATCATCCCGTTCCCATGGCCTTTGTGGCTATCGAGGATGTCTACACCCACTCGGGCAAGCCGGACGAATTGCTGCTCCAGCATGACTTGACTGCCAGCGGAATCGAAAAGGCAGTGAAGTCAGCGCTTCTCAGGAAGAAGTAGCCAGAGAGGCCGTCTCTCCGTCTGCCTCGATCCTAAGGTTGACAGGCCGGCGCCCGCTTTGCTGTAGTCTCATGTGGTTTCTGGATGCCCAATCCATTGCTGTGCTGCTTGTGACCGGCCTGGCGGTTGGCTTCGCGCAGGGCCTTCTGGGTGTTGGCGGCAGCTTCATAACGGTCCCGGTGACAGTGATGGTGTTCACCGATTTGGGCCTTCCTGTTGATCCGGCGGTGAAGCTGGCCTTCGGCACGAATCTGCTCGTCATACTCCCCACTGCGATGAGCAGTTCGCTGGCCCATCATCGGAGGGGCGCCGTCTGGTGGAGGGCCGCCATTGTGCTCGGCATTGCCGGTGCAGCGGGGGCGCTGGTCGGGTCCACTATCACATCAAGGTTCATTGACGGAAGCCTGGCCAAGATCGCCTTCGGAGCAGTGGTCCTGGTTGCTGGCGTGTGGTTGCTCGTCGGGAAGCGGGTGGGGGCCGACGGTGAACCTGAGGACAGGCCGCTCGCCTGGATTGCCTTTGGCCTTCCTGCAGGCCTGGTAGCTGGTCTCATCGCAATTGGTGGCGGAGTGCTGATGGTCCCGATAATGGCGGTGGTGCTCGGATTCGGGATGCATCGGGCCGTGGGTACATCCGCGGGCCTGATTATGTTTACCAGTGCAGCGGGAGCCCTGGGGTATGTCGTCAACGGCATAGGAGCACCGGGCCTGCCTGGCTACTCCCTGGGCTACTTCAACTTGCCGACGTGGATTTGCCTGGCGACCACGAGTGTGGCCATGGCGCAGGTTGGCGCCCGCGTGGCGCACAGACTCCCGGCCAACGTACTGAGGCTTGTCTTTGTGGTGGTGATGTTCTATATGGGTCTCAGGATGATTGGGGTGTTTGACTGGCTCGGGTTGCCTCCATGACGAAGAGTGCCGGGACGGTTCCGCCACACTGGAGTCAGGAGGCCCATATCCCTCTCCTTGCCTGTCTTGCCTCTTCCTCGGCCTCCTTCAGCAGACCATAATACTTGTTGTCCGGGAACAGGTCCTCGGGATAGACCTCCGCGTAGCCCTGCCTAACCAGCTCAGCGTTTACAAAGAGACCGTCCACATAGACGTATCGCAGCAGCCTGTTATACTTGTCCTTGTCGGTCACATCTGCCTCCAGGCGGACAATCCTGTCAGCCACAAGTTCCTGGTTGCATTGCCTTGCCTCTTGGTAGTAGGGCTTTTCCCTTTCGGGAGTATCAATGCCGATATAGCGGACATGATATCCCCCTTCGATGACAATAGTGTCCCCGTCGACAACCCGTGTCACCCTTGCTGTCTCGGGGCTACTGCTGCAACCTGGCAGCAAGGCCAGGACGAGCAGAAGAAGGCAGACGATGGCCCCGGCTCTACTGGGCATTGTCTTGTTTGACGAGTTTGAGGGTCTGCGTCTCGATAACCTTGAGGCGGGTCAGGATCATCGGAGCCGCGGCTGCCCCGGGTTTCTCTCTTCCGGATGGTGTCTATCCTTGGCCCTGGTGTAGACGCGGTATATAGTCTCGCCGCTCGAAGTGTAGCATTCGGTACAGCCGCCGCACTCCTCAGGAGTAGTCTCTTCGACATACGTCTCGAAACCCAGTTCCTGGTACATCTCCAACATCCTGGCGAGGTGCTGACCCGAACTGGTCGAGGCAAAATTCCAGCCTTGCTCCTGCAGTTCCTCTTTGCTAGACATACGCCTTCTCTTTCATGTCACATTCAACCGCGACTGGCCCCGGTGTGGCCGGCTTGCCTTCGAGAATCGTCGGCACACGTATCCAATGTGTGGCACTTCGCCAGAGCTCACTCCGGTGGAACCCGAGTGCATACCGGGCTACGGCGACACATGAGCTCTGGGTGTTTGCCACCGTCTCAGGTGCAAGCCTATTATGCCTTCTCGCTGACGACCATGCAAGAGACTAGTGCGAAGAAGAACCAAATGAGGTGTGTGACAGGAGACAAGAAGGGTCCTGCTGATGCTTTTGTTGCCATGAATTCTCAGCCTTGGTATAATCAGTTCGAATGGAGCGGTCGAGGGATTTCTGCTATTGCGTTTATCACGCAGCAGGAAAGGCCGAAGGAATTTCAGTAGTAGCCCTTTGTCCTGCAGGGTTGCGCTTCGATACGGCATTTGAAGTCACCAGGGCGGGTTACAGCCACGGTGACACAGTTTCTAGCCCCTGAGCCCTAGCTGGCAGCGGGGGTGTTTTTATTTTCTGGAAGGCGGAAGGAGGCAATCAATGATCCTCATCGGCGAGAACATACACATCATTTCGAAGGATGTCTCAACAGCAGTGAAGGAACGCAATGCCAGGGTAATCCAGGAACTGGCGATAGCGCAGACCGAGGCAGGGGTCCACTACATAGACATCAATCTCGGCCCTTCAAGGAAGAACCCTGAGGAGACTGCGGAATGGCTGGTGAAGACGGTGCAGGAGGTTGCGGATTTGCCTCTGTCGATAGACACCCTGAATCCCGTGGCTATGGAGGCAGGACTGAGGGCTTGTACCAAGGCAAGGCCGCTGCTGAACTCAGCTTCCGGTCGCACCGATAGCAAAGAGCAGATGCTGCCGCTGGCCAAGAAATACAATACCGATCTTGTGCTCTCTGTGTTTTCGGACAAGGGTTGCCCTCCCGACGCTGAGGGGAGAGTCGAGAGCATAATGGAGACCGCAGCGTATGCCAACGAACTCGGCATTCCCAATGAGGACTTGTGGATCGATCCTGTCTTGCTTCCGGTCAGTGCCGACCAGGGGCAGATCGTGCAGGCGCTGGAATTCATGAAGATAATCGGCGATATCCTCCCCGGTGTGAAGTCGACAATAGGTCTTTCGAATGTCTCGAATGGCACGCCTGAAGAGCTGAGGGGCATCCTGAACCGCACCATGATGGTGATGCTGGGCAGGTACGGTCAATACTCGGTGATTGCCGATGCTCTTGACAAAGAGCTGATAAGCCTGAACAACGGTGAGATGCCGGAGATGGTCGATCTCATCTACAGAGTCATGGATGGGGAAGAGGTCGGCATGTCATCTATCTCGCCGAAGGAGCGCGACTACGTTAAGACGGTCAAGGTGTTGATGGCTGAGACGCTCTACTCCCACGGCTGGCTGGAAGACTAGAAATCGGGAAAGGAGACAGTGACTATGGACTATCAGGCACCGGTTGAGTCGTATGGCGGCAGTGTACGAGAGGTGACCCTGGGCACCGGGGCGAAGGCTGTGAAGATCGGCGGTGAGAACAAGCTTGCATTCAACTTCTTTGATGACGGTTCAATCCCCAATCCTCCCAGGTTTGCACTGGAGGTCCTGGACATGGAGCCTGAAGGGTGGGCCGAGTGGGTGCTCGAGCCATACAAGGACGTTGTCTCCGATCCCGTGAAGTGGGCGCATAAATGCGTGGAGTACGGGGCGGACCTGGTATGTCTGAAGCTCATCAGCACGGATCCGACGGGCAAGAATGCGCCGGCTGATGGGGCAGCCGAAGTGGCCAAGAAGGTGGCTGCGGCAATAAGCGTTCCCCTCATTGTCTATGGGTCGGGGGATGACAAGAAGGATGCCGAGGTACTGGCGAAGGTGGCGGCCGCCTGCAAGGGTGAGAGTCTCCTTCTGGGTCCTGCACTCAAGGAGAATTTCGGAGAGATAGCCAAAGCGGCCCAGGAGCATGGGCACGCCGTAATCGCGCAGTCGCCTTTGGACATAAACCTCATGAAGGAATTGAACATAAAGCTGGCCAAGTCGTTCCCCGCGGAAAGGATCGTGATTGACCCACTGACTTCCGCACTGGGGTATGGCATGGAGTACAGCTTTACGATAATGGAGAGAACGAAGCAGACTGGAGTGGTTTTCAAGGATGCGATGACCCAGATGCCTCTCATTGCAGACCTGGCAGGAGAGTGCTGGAAGACCAGAGAGGCCAAGGAGAACAAGGAGCAGGGGATACTGTGGGAAGGGATAACCGCGGTATCGCTTCTTCTGGCCGGTGCAAACATAGCTGTCTTGAGGCATCCGGAAACGCTCAAGCTGGTAAGGCAAATTCTCGGATAGAGGTGGAGAAATGGCAGAAGTGAATCAGAAGAGGAAGTCTTTTCATGAAGCTCAAGTTGAGCAGGTAATAAAGCCCGAAGATGAGTGGGAGCCGGTTGGGCCCACGCCCATGCCTGGGCCGACCGATTTGCGCAATTGGGACATGAGGCTTCTGAAGACCTATAAGCCCTGGTATGCTCCCATTTGCGACCTCTGCTGCCTCTGTACCTATGGCAAGTGCGACCTGACAGAGGGCAAGAGAGGTGCCTGTGGCATAGACACGGCCACACAGCAGGCCAGGATGATCTTGCTCGCCTGTCTGATAGGGTGTTCGGCGCATGCGGCGCACGGTTTTCACATCCTTCACTACCTGATAGACAAGTACGGCCCGGACAAGAAGATAGACCTCGGGGACAACGTCGCCATCGAGGCACCCAACATCCGGACTGTCCTGGGCATGAAGCCGGAGACCCTCGGCGACCTGCTGAAGGTGACCGAGTACATAAGCGAGCAGGTTGTCCATATGCTCGACGCCTGCCACACGGGGCAGGAGGGCAGCTACCTGGACTACGAATCGAAGGCCCTTCATATCGGCATGCTGGATCACGTGGGTATGGAGGTGGCTGATCTGGCGCAGATCACCGGGTTCAATTACCCGACATCTGTGGCCGACGTCCCCCTGGTGGAGACGGGCTGGGGGGCGATAGACACGAGTAAGCCCACGATTGCCGTAGTGGGCCACAACCCGGCATCTTCGACCAACGTTATCGACTATCTTCGAGAGAACGACCTGAATGACAAGGTTGAGGTTGGCGGCATATGCTGCACCGCACTGGAGACGACCAGGTATTCAGACCGGGCCAAGGTTATAGGTCCTCTTTCCAGGCAACTCTACTTTGTGCGCAGTGGCATAGCCGACGTGATACTGACGGACGAGCAGTGCATCAGGAGCGACATGCCTGCGGAAGCAAAGAAGGCGGGTTCCGCGTTGATAGCCTCTTCCGACAAGGCTTGCTACGGCCTGGAGGATGCGTCGGATCGGGATGCCGACGCGATAGTGAGGGCTATCGTTGACGAGGGCAAGCAGGTCCTTATTCTGGATCATGAGAAGGCTGGAGAGGTGGCAGTGAAAGTGGCACTGGAGCTGGCCCCCAGGAGGAAGAAGGACTTGCTGTCTCTGGAGGAGGGTCAGGAACTGGCGAAAAGGTGCGTCCAGTGCGGTATGTGTGAGAGGGTGTGCCCCAACTTCCTGCTGATTGGCGAGGGAATAGCAGAGGTTGCCAAAGGGAGTCTGGACAGGCTCACGGAGATCTTCGCCAAGTGCCTCGGCTGTGGCAAGTGTGAGGAAGAATGTCCCCACGACGTACCCGTTTTCCGGCTGATGCAGTTGGTGGCCAGCAGGGAAAGCTACAACATCAGGCAGGGGCGTGGCCCGATCATGGACAAAGAGATAAGGAATGTCGGCGCGCCAATTGTGATGGGTACGATACCGGGCGTAATCGCTTTTGTAGGATGCTCCAATTTCCCTGACATAGATGATATCTACGACATGGTTGACGAGTTCGCCAAGAGAAAGTACATCGTAGTACTCAGCGGCTGTTCGGCCATGGTAGCGGGCATGAGGAGGGATGAGAACGGGCAGACATTATACGAGAAGTACCCACCCGATTTCGATGCGGGAGGCGTACTTAACGTTGGCTCCTGCGTAGCCAACGCCCACATTGCCGGCGCGGTGATCAAGATAGCCAATATCTTCGCCGGCCTTCCGTTGAGGGCGAACTACGAGGTTATCGCCGACTATGCCCTCAACCGCGTTGCCGCGGTTGGCGTAGCGTGGGGTGCCTACTCGCAGAAGGCGGCCAGCATCGGCACCGGCTGTAACAGGCTGGGAGTCCCGGTGCTACTGGGCCCGCATTCCTCCAAGTACAGGAGGCTATACCTCTCCAAGAAGGTGGAGGATGACTGGACGGTGAGGGATGGGAGGAAAGGTGAACTCGTGGACACTGGCGAGCCATCCCCGGAGCACCTGGCATATGTTGCCGAAACGAAAGAGAAAGCAATGGTGACAATAGCCAGGCTGTGCATGAGAAGGAATGATACTGCAGCGGGACGGGCCCTGAAACTGAACCACTACATCTCCATCTACAGGAAGTACATAGGCCCTGGACTCCCTGACGACGTTCAACACTTTGTGAGGACCGACAAGGACTTGCCGATCGTTTACAAGAGGGAGGCCATGACCTACTTGAAGGAAATCGGTTGGAAACCGAAGCCGGCCCTGACTCTACCTACGCTGATTGGTACCTATCCCAGCAAGGTCCGTCTGGAGGCGGTCATACGTTAACCAATCGGGAAGGCAAATGATCGACAAGTTCGTGGCGGATACAGAGAAGCTTTTGCGGTACATAAGCCGGATCGAGGTGGGTGAGCTTATCTGTATTCGGCCTGCGGAAAGGCTGGCGAAAGAGCAGGGTCTTGGCGACGCCTGGCTGAGGGAGGCCGTGCAGAAAGGTGTAGGCAAGAAGATCTCGAGTTTCCTGGAAAGGATCAGGGAGGGCGAGGACATAGAGGTCTACACTGAACTTGTGCGGGAGCTGGCCCGCGACTATGGCGTGGAGCTGGCGGAGCTCGAAGACAGGATAGACGAAGCTGTCAGGGAAGCCGAGGTAAGAAGGTTCAACTATTACGTTAACATGATCGAAAACGAGAACATTCACCTCATTGGCAAGGCGAGGGCGATTCAGCAGAAATACGGAATCGAGAGCCGTGTGCTGGAGGAAGCCATCGCTCGCGGTGAATACGCATATCTGCTCAACAACATCAAGCAGATCAGGAAAGGCCCCCGGTTTCATCCTCTTCTGGCGCGCGAGGAAAGGGTACTCCGGGGTCTGGCCAGGAAGTATGGCCGAGAGAAGGAGCTGGAGGAGGCGATAAGGGCCTGGCGTGAGCAGAAGCGCAGGCCCGAAGAATAGCGGCAGGTGGGGGCGGGGTGCCCGCCTCGCTCACCTGGATCGAGATATGAGGAAAAAGGAGGTGCAGAATTGGCTGGTGTTGCCGGGTTGGTAAGCAAGGTCGTTGATGGCTATGTAAAAGACAGGGATATGTTAATCCAGATCCTGCTGGATCTGCAGAACGGCTTTGGCTGGCTTCCTGAGGAGGCGCTAGCGGAGGTAAGTAAACAGTTGAAAGTGCCTCTTACCCGGGTTTACCAGGTTGCGACCTTCTACAAGGCCTTCAGCCTCTCTCCCAAGGGCCGCCATTCGTGCTCGGTCTGCGTGGGTACGGCCTGCCAGGTGCGGGGAGCGCCCCGTCTGGTGGACAGGATCAAAGACCAACTGGACTTGGAGCCAGGGGAGACGTCGGGGGACATGCGTTTCAGTCTGGACACGGTCAACTGCCTGGGTTGCTGTGCCCTGGGGCCGGTCATGGTAGTGGACGGAGTATACCATAGCAACCCCCCTACCGAGGAGCTTGAGCGCATATTTGAGGCCGCAAGTTAAAGGAGGGACCATGGCGAATAGACTCGCGTCGGCTGAGGAGCTGGAGAAGCTGAGGGCGGAGATACTGGCCCGGAGGGACCCAAACCGACTGACCATAGTGGTGTGTTCAGGGACTGGTTGCCAGACCTACGGCGCTCGGAGCGTTTTTGCCGCGGTTGTGCAGCAGATCGAGGCCCAGGGGTTGGGGGACAGGGTGGCTGCCAGGGCCAGCGGCTGCCACGGGTTCTGCGAAAAGGGTGTGGTGGTGGTTGTCTTTCCCGAGGAGATCTCCTATGTCAAGGTGAAGCCTGAGGACGCTCCGGAGTTGGTGAAGGCGGTGGCCAACAATGACATTATCGAGCGCCTGCTATACGTCGATCCGGTGACGGGCAACAAGATAGCCAAAGAATCGGACATCCCGTTCTATGCGCATCAGAGCCGGATAGTGTTCGGCAATAACAAGCTCATAGACCCCAAGAGTATCGAGGACTACATCGCCCTTGGCGGGTACAATGCTCTGGCCAAGGCCCTGACCAGGATGAGCCCAGATGAAGTACTGGCGCAAGTCAACGAGGCGGACCTGAGAGGCAGAGGTGGCGGAGGCTTCCCGGCTGGGAGGAAGTGGGAGGAGACCAGAAGTGCGCCCAACGGGCCCCGGTATGTGGTGGTCAACTGCGACGAAGGCGACCCAGGCGCCTACATGGACAGGTCTCTGATGGAGGGCAACCCCCACGGCGTTATTGAGGGTCTCATGCTCAGTGGTTATGCTATCGGGGCCAACAAAGGGTTTGTCTACGTGCGTCAGGAGTATCCTCTCGCCTGCGAGAACCTGAATGTTGCCCTGAAGCAGGCTGAAGAGCACGGGCTTCTTGGCGAGAGTATCCTCGGTTCTGGGTTCAATTTCGCAGTGACAGTTCACCGCGGGGCAGGAGCATTTGTCTCCGGAGAATCGAGCGCTTTGATGGCTGCCATCGAAGGCAGGGTGGGTGAGCCGAGGCTCAAGTACGTACACACCGCTGTAAGCGGGATAAAGGGAAGACCCACCAACCTTAACAACGTAGAGACCTACGCCACTGTTCCGCTCATCATAGACAGAGGAGCCGACTGGTTCCGGTCCACAGGGACGGAGGGGAGCAAAGGGACCAAGATCTTCTCCCTGGTGGGCAAGGTGAATAACACCGGACTTGTGGAAGTGCCTATGGGTATGACCTTGAGGCAGATAATCTACGACATCGGCGGTGGCATACTCAAGGGCAAGGAGTTCAAGGGAGTCCAGACCGGTGGCCCCTCGGGTGGCATAATTCCGGCGCAGTGTCTGGACACGCCGGTTGACTTCGACGCTTTGACCGACCTTGGATCAATGATGGGGTCCGGCGGCATGGTGGTTATGGATGAAGATACGTGCATGGTGGACGTGGCCAGGTACTTCATTGATTTCCTCTGCGGAGAGTCCTGTGGTAAATGCATACCCTGCCGAGAAGGGCTGCGGCTGCTGCAGAAGGTTCTGACTGACATCTGCAACGGGGAGGGGAGGCCGGAGGACATCGATGTGATCGAGGAGGTAGCCGAGGTACTGGCTGATGCAGCGCTTTGTGCTCTGGGGAGCACGGCTGCCAACCCCGTCCTGACGACTCTGAAGTATTTCAGGGATGAGTACCAAGCTCACATAATTGAGCAGCGCTGCCCGGCCAGGTTCTGCAAGAATCTCACCTCTTACTATATTGATGCTGAGAAATGCAAGGCCTGTCTTATCTGTTTGAGGAATTGCCCTGCAGGTGCAGTGAATGGGGACAAGGGCCTGATTCACTGGATTGACCAGGAGAAATGCACCAAATGCGGCGTGTGTTTTGATGTGTGTCCGCCTCGCTTTGATGCCGTGGTGAAGGTCTCAGGCGAGCCTGTGCCGGCGCCTCCGGCAGTAGGCACCAAGGTCAGTCGATAGAAGGAGGGACAAGATGGGTGAAACGGTGACTATTGAAATAGATGGCAAGCAGGTACAGGCCAGGCAGGGAGCTACTGTCCTGGAGGCGGCAAGGGAGGCAAACATTGACATACCCACTCTTTGCGTGCACCAGAAGCTGGTACCCTACGGCGCCTGCCGGGTCTGCAGTGTTGAGGCGGAGAAGAACGGCAGGGTTCGGGTGGTAGCCTCGTGCGGCTATCCGGCTGAGGAAGGGCTGGTGGTGAGAACTCGGACACCCAGGATAGAGAAAATACGCAAGCTGCTTATTGAGTTGGTGGCGCCTCAGGCGATGTTCAACGGGGATGTCGGCGGAGAGTTGAGGAAGCTAGCCGACGAATATGGGGCTGATGTGCACCGTTTCGAGTCTCGGCTGAACGTAGAGTCGACCAGGTGCATTCTCTGTGGCCTTTGCGTCCGCTACTGCGAAGAAGTCCTGGGGGCCCGGGCTATCGGCTTCGTGGGGCGCGGAATCGAAAGAAGGGTTGTCTTCTTTCCTGAGAGGGCCAAGAAGGTCTTTGCGGCGGGCATGGAGTGGGCCACTGAGGTCTGCCCGACCGGAAAGATCGGTGCTGAATCAGACGGAACGTATTTCGGGTTCACGCTTGACGATTTCCTCGCCGGCAAGCTGTAGACCAGGAAGGAGGAAAGCGAGATGGTGATGCCTCTTCATCGGGTGAATGTGCTTTCGGGGGTGAAGTCGGCCATAGTGCTGGACGACGCCACTGAGTACGCTGAGTTGATCAAGCAGGCGAGGCGACCTCTGTTGGTGTTGGGGCCCAGGCTGCTGCAGCTGTCTCTGGGTGACAGGCTTCTGATGGAGTACGCTCTGGAGTTGGCTGCGGCGGGCAATATTCCCATATGCGCTACGGCTCATACCAGGGGGAAGATAGTGGAGCTCGGGGGCAGGCCAGACTCCGAGTACGATGTCGTGGAGATAATTAACGCCTTGAAGGACCCAGAATGGCATGGGGTCAGGAACGAGGGCAATCACGACCTGATCATCTTCTTTGGTTTCAGGAGCGACCTGGGGAATCAGGGGCTTTCTGCGCTGAAGCATTTTGCCCCGCACCTGAGGACGATGACGCTGTGCAAGTACGTCTATCCCAATGCTGACTACTCCCTTCCCAACATCCGGAAGGACGAGGACTGGCGGGCGTTCTTGGAAGAACTAATTTCAAGTCTGAAGGAGGAAGAATAGCAATGGTGGATATGTCGGATTTTCATGTTGACATAGGGCCGCAGTATGAAGGCGAGGTCGTCAGAAAAGAAGACATGTACGTCGAGTTCGGCGGGCCCAAGATCAAGCACAAGTTTGAGTTGTGTACTTTCAAGGGGATGGATGAGATTGAGCATGAGAAGGTGGAGATCATTGGCCCAGACATAGCCGACGTGGAAGAGGGCAGCAGTCAGCCTCTGGCAATCCTGGTCGATATCGCCGGCGAGGAACTCGAGAAGGACATGGAGCCGGTGATCGAGAGACGGATTCACATGTACTGCAACAACATCGAGGGCCTCTACCACATGAACCAGAGGAATGACATCTGGATCAGGTTGAACCGGGCTTCTTTCAAGAGGGGGCTCAATTCCCTGAAAGAGATCGGCGACATGCTCATCTTCCTGTACACCTCGGAACTGATGGCTATTGAGAAAATCGCAGTTACGTTTGTGACGGACGAGAAGAAGGTCGAGGAACTGCTGTCTGATGCCATGAATATCTATGCCGCCAGGGACGAGAGACTGAGGGGCATGAAGGAAGAGGACGTAGAGGAGTTCTACGGCTGCGTCCTGTGCCAGAGCTTTGCTCCTACCCATGTGTGTGTCATAACGCCGGAGAGGATAGCCAACTGCGGCGCCATCAACTGGTTTGACGGCAGGGCGGCCTACAAGCTGGACCCCGAAGGGCCCATATTTGCGGTGGAAAAGGGCGAGTGCGTTGACCCGGCAAGAGGTGAATACACCGGGGTGAACCAGAACTCGGTCGAAAAGTCACTGGGAGAGTACGACCAGGTCTATCTGCACAGTGCCTTTGAGCATCCCCACACCTCCTGCGGGTGCTTCCAGTCCATCTGCTTCTACATACCAGAGGTAGACGCCTTCGGTCTGGTGCACAGGGATTTCGCCGGACCGACGGTGATCGGTGAGAGTTTCTCCACAATGGCCGGGACGACCTCTGGGGGCAGGCAGGTGGAGGGCTCCCTGGGAATGGCCCTTGAGTACCTGAGGTCGCCCAAGTTCATCCAGGCCGACGGCGGATTGTACAGGATGGTGTGGATGCCCAAGGAAATCAAGGAAAGGTACAAGGAGGTCATACCCGAGGACCTGTACGATAAGATAGCTACCGAAGAGGATGCGCAGGACGCTGATGGACTTGCGGCGTTCCTCGACAAGGTAGAGCATCCCTGGATCAAGGGCGAAGTAGAGTTGCCTGTCTAGCAGTCAGCTTCACCGGTCGACTGGAGGGTAGAGATAGGAGGTTCACATGCCAGCCAAGGGAACTGATATCGTCAAAAAGCTTCCGGAAGCGGGTAAGAAGAACTGCAAGGAGTGCGGCTTCCCGACGTGTTTTGCCTTCGCCATGAAGCTGGCCTCCGGGGGAGCCACTGTCGACAAGTGCCCGTACCTGTCTCCCGAAACAAGGGAGGAGCTTGAGGACGCGTTGGCCCCAGCTATGAAGCTGGTTACGATAGGCTCGGGCGAGAAAGACCTGCAGGTAGGTAACGAAGAGGTTGTCTACCGGCACGAGAAGACCTATGTGCACCAAACGGGGATTGCGCTTCTCATCTCTGACAAGGAGGATGAGGCGAAGGTCGACGAGAAAATAAGGAAGATAACCCAACTCCAGTTTGACGTAGTGGGCCTTACTCTCAGGGCTGATTTGCTGGCTCTCCAATTCGAATCAGGAGACAGGGCCAGATACGAAGCTCTGGTAAGGAAGGTCTACGGCGGCACTGACGTTGGCATTATGCTGATATCAGAGGATACGGATGCGCTCTTCGCTGCCAGGGACATCTGTGTGGACAGGAGGCCGCTGCTGTATCCGATCACCAAGGGCAACATCGACAAGTCCATCCCCAGGATCAAAGAAAAGCCTACTCCGATTGGGGTTCGCGCTGACGGTGTTGAAGGGCTCGTTGCCCTGACCACGAGATTGAAGGAAGAGAAGCTAGACGATCTGGTACTCGACCCCGGCTCCAAGAACGTGATGGACGTCATCAGGGACCAGACGTTCATCAGGCGGGCAGCGGTCAAGCAGAGCTTCAGGCCGCTCGGCTACCCGACCATCGTGTTCCCGTGTTTCACTGCCAGGGAAGGGCTAAAGGAGATATTGACTGCTGCCGTCTCCATCATCAAGTTTGCTTCCATCGTCGTGCTGTCTGACTTTGACCAGTATTCGCTGCGGCCGCTCCTGACGCAGAGGCTCAACATATACACCGATCCTCGCATGCCGCTCTCCGTGGAGGAGAAACTGTACGCCGTGGGTGAGCCTGGTAATGACTCACCCGTGCTGATCACGACCAACTGGGCACTGACCTACTTCATCGTGTCTGCGGAGATCGAATCAAGCAAGACCCCATCGTGGCTACTGGTGAAAGACTCGGAGGGTCTCGGCGTGCTAACCGCCTGGGCAGCAGGCAAGTTCAACGGTGACGCCATTGCTCCTTTCCTCAAGAGGTCAGGCGTGGAGGACAAGGCGAAAACGCGGACGCTGGTTATCCCCGGCAAGGTAGCCAGAATCAAAGGTGAGCTTGAAGAGGCGCTGCCGGGGTGGAAGGTTGTGGTGGGGCCGAGGGAAGCCAGCGACATTCCCGGTTTTCTGCCGGGCTTTGCCGCCAACCTGAAGAACTAGGACAACAATATGGCTACCACTATCGTCGTTGCCGGCAAAGGCGGGACCGGCAAGACGACTATTTCGGCGCTCCTGATACAGCTCCTCTCCACCAGAGGAGTTGTGTTGGCCATAGACGCAGATCCTGCCACCAACCTCAATCAGGCACTCGGCGTGACCCTGCAGGAGACGGTCGGCCGCATACGTGAGCACATGACCGAGTCGATAAAGGCCGGCAGCCTCAGCCCCACGATGCCCAAGCAGGAGTACCTTGATTCGCGGATAATGGCCGCGCTGGTGGAGTCCAGGGGATTCGACCTTCTGGCCATTGGCCGCCCTGAGGGGCCGGGCTGCTATTGCGCCGCCAACAACATGCTGCGGCTCTCCATCGACCGGCTGGGCCGCAACTATGAGTATGTTGTCATAGACAGTGAAGCCGGGCTTGAGCACATCAGCCGCCAGACAACCAGGGACGTTGACGTGCTGGTCATCGTGTCTGACCTGACACAGAGAGGTGTCAACACGGCGGGGGAGATAAAGGGACTGATAGGAGAAATGAGGACGCAGGTCGGCAAAGTCTGTCTGGTCGTCAACCGCTCGCCCGACGGACTGCCTGCCGAGATATTGAAGACGATTGACAGGCATGGTTTTGACCTGGTGACGACGATAGGCCAGGAGCCGGCGCTGGCCGATCTTGAGGTGAAGGGCATGCCGATCACGGAGCTCCCCGAGGACTCCGTTGTTCGCCTGGGAGTAAAGAGACTCGCCAGCAAGGTCGGACTTTGACACAGTGGATGGCAAGTGAGCCTCGGAGATAGGAAGCTGTTGAGTCTGAGGGAGATTGAGGGCCCTATGGGTACCCATGACGGGTTCATGAAGCGCGAGGTGGAGACAAGGCAGGAGGCCCTGGCCTACGTGGACGACGTCTCCAAGCTGGCCGGGTACATTGGGGGGAAGGTGGAGTCTCTGGGGCGGGGTGAAACCTGGGCCATGAGCAAGGAGATTTTCCCAGGAATCGAGATCATCTTTGTCTATGATCAGGCCGACGAGGAGTTCCCCAGCAGACTTCGTGTGCTTTATTGTGGCGAAAGGATCAGGTATACTCGAGGAGAGGACCTGGCCGATCTTACCATTGCCTGTGTGAATCAGATGCTTCGGTATGTCAGGGAGACTGTGGCGGACCCGCCTGAGATCTGCATGAGAGTATGAAAGCTATCACCTCCAAGGAGCTCATATCCGAACTAAGGCCGATCCTAGCCCATCACAGAAGAGAGAGGGTAGAACTCGTCCCCGTACTGCAAGAAGTACAGCACAAGCTCGGTTACCTGCCTCGTGAGGCCCTGCTCGAAGCTGCTGATTACCTCCAGGTGCCAGCCAGCGCCGTGTACGGTGTGGCCACGTTCTACAATGAGTTCCGCTTCAAGCCTCTGGGAAGAAATCCGATCAGGGTGTGCCTGGGTACGGCTTGCCATATGCGAGGGGGCAGGCTGGTACTGGAAGCGATGGAGAGGGAACTCCAGATCAAGGTGGGCGACATTACCTCCGATGGCGAATACAGCCTCGACCGGGTTGCCTGCATTGGCTGCTGCGTCCTGGCTCCGGTGGCTGTAGTCGGCGAGGGTATTCACCCCAGGCTGACTCCCTTCAAAGTGGAAGAGCTTCTAGTCAACTTGGGGCAGGTCAGTCAGCCACAAAGTAGCTCCTGATAGACGGGGCCTTCCTTCCATTCAGATGACTTTCGACGAGTTCCGACACAAAGCAGACTCGAAGTGGGAAGCCCTCCAGCAGAAGACCCGCATCCTCATTGGTACCGGTACGTGTGGTGAGGCGGCTGGTGCTGGGGACGTGGTCGAAGCCTTCAAGAGGGAGCTGAAAAGGCACAGTGACGATACCGTCGTCAGCCAGGTTGGCTGTATTGGGCTCTGCTACGCAGAGCCCCTGGTGGTAATCGTTAAGCCCGGCGAGTTCAGCGTTTGCTATGGGAACGTCGACCCACAGCTTGTTCCGCGGCTTGTTGAAGGCTACGTCCTGGGTGATGACCCCTGCCTCGAGCTTGCTCTGGGCACCTTTGAACTGGACGAGGAGGGGGTCCCTTCCATCCCGGAGTTGCCCCGCTTTGAGCAGGAATTGCGTCTGGTGCTGCGCCACTGCGGCGTCATAGACCCGGAGGACATAGACCAGTATATCGCCGTCGGCGGCTACGGCAGCCTGGCGAAGGCGCTGGGAATGACTGCCGAGGCGATAATCGCAGAGATCAAGGAATCGGGCTTGCGCGGGCGAGGAGGAGCCGGCTTTCCGACCGGCAGGAAGTGGGAGCTATGCCGCAATGCGCCAGGGCAGCCGAAGTACATTGTCTGCAACGCTGACGAGGGTGACCCCGGTGCCTTTATGGACAGGGCGGTCCTGGAAGGCGACCCGCACTCGGTGCTGGAGGGGATGGTCATAGCCGGTTATGCTATGGGCGCCGAGCACGGATACATGTACGTCCGCTCAGAGTACCCGCTGGCAGTGAGGCGTTTCAAGATCGCTCTGGAGCAGGCAACGTCGCTGGGCCTATTGGGGAAGGACATCATGGGGAGCGGCTTCGCTTTCGGGATTGAGCTGGTACAGGGGGCTGGGGCCTTCGTCTGCGGCGAGTCGAGCGCCCTGATGTATTCGGTGGAAGGCAAGCGAGGCATGCCCAGGGTCAGGCCACCTCACTCGGTCGAGGCTGGGCTGTGGCAGAGACCGACCCTGCTCAACAACGTGAAGACTTTCGCCAACGTTCCGTTGATTGTTGAGCGTGGAGCAAGCTGGTTCAGCAGCATTGGGACCGAGGGGAGTAAGGGGACAGCCGTTTTTGCCCTGGCAGGGAAGATAGCGTACACCGGACTCGTGGAGGTGCCTATGGGCACAACCTTGCGGGAACTGATTGAAGGTGTCGGCGGTGGCGTGTCAGGGGACAAGCGCCTCAAGGCGGTACAGATCGGTGGACCTTCGGGGGGATGCATCCCCGAGAGCCTCATCGACACCCCGGTTGACTTTGATTCCCTCAGGGAAGCTGGCTCCATGATGGGCTCAGGTGGTATGATAGTCCTCGATGAGGACAACTGCATGGTTGATGCTGCTCTCTACTTCCTGGATTTCATCCAGAAGGAGTCCTGCGGCAAGTGTACCATGTGCAGACTGGGAACCAAGCAGACGCTCGAAGTGCTCTCGGACATCGCCAGCGGTAGGGGTAAGGTAGAGCAACTCGACTTGTTGGTGGAACTGGCTGAAGACATCAGGGAAGGATCGCTCTGCGGCTTGGGCAAGACGTCGGCCAACCCTGTTCTGACAACCCTCCGCTACTTTGGCGATGAGTATGAAGCGCACATCCTGGAACACCGATGCCCAGCACTGGTGTGCAAGGACCTGATTGCTTACTACATACTTCCTGAGAAGTGCGACAGGGGGTGCGAACACTGTGTGCTCACCTGCCCTGGCGAAGCGATCAGCGGTGACAAAGGGAAAGCAAAGGTCATAGACCAAACGAAGTGTGTCAAGTGCGGCAATTGCCTCGATGTGTGCCCTCCAGAGTATAGTGCGGTGATCAAGGTGTCACCTCCCAGTTTGCTGCCCCAGCAATGCGAAGAGAAGAAATCGGGGAGCCAGACCAGATAAGCTCGTCACTTGACTCGGTATTCTGCCCCGCTTCGGTGGCTATTGCCGGGGCTTCCCCAGGCAAATCAGGGCAGCTATTCCTCGATAGCGTGCTTGTCTCCGGTTTCAAGGGCAAGGTCTATCCTCTCAACTCCAAAGGCGAGGACATTTCGGGCTTGCCTGCGTATGTCAACGTCAAAGACGTGCCCGGGCCGGTGGATTACGTTGTCTCATGTGTACCGGCTACCGCGGTGCCCCAGTTGATCAGGGATTGCGCAGCCAAAGATGTGAAAGCCGTCGCAATCTTCACTGCTGGCTTCTCTGAAAGCGGGACCGAGGAGGGCAGGAAGCTGGAGATGGAAATCTCCCGTCTGGCCAGGGAGACCGGGGTGCGAGTTATCGGGCCAAACTGTCTTGGAGTGTATTCTCCCAAAGCAGGTCTGTCCTTCACCTCGGATTTTCCCAGGGAAGCCGGGAAGGTGGCGTTCATTTGCCAGAGCGGGGGCAATTCGGTCTATACCACCCGGGCTGCAGCCTCAAGGGGTGTTCGCTTCAGCAAAGTCGTCTCCTACGGAAATGCCTGTGACATCAATGAATGTGAGCTTGTGGAGTACTTCGCCAGGGACGAGGAGACCGAAGTCGTCGCGGTCTACATTGAGGGGGTGAAGGATGGCCCCCGCTTGTACAGGTCTCTTAGAGAACTGGCGACGGTAAAACCGGTAGTGGTGCTCAAGGGTGGCTGCACCCGGGCCGGAGCCGGGGCCGCGGCCTCTCACACTGGCTCTTTGGCCGGGTCCGACCAGGTCTGGGATGAGCTGTTGCAGCAAGCGGGCGCAATCCGTGTCGCAGGTTTGGAGGAAATGGTCGACATGCTGGTCACCCTGTCATTCCTGCCACCTCTGCGGGGAAGGAGAGTGGGGATATTCGGCGGCGGTGGTGGTGCCTCAGTGGTGGGTACTGACGACTGGGCTAGATTCGGCTTCGAGTTGCCGCCGCTGCCTCAAGAAGTGAGACAGGAGCTACGCAGTCTTGTTCCCAACGAAGCCGGCTTGATTCTGAATAATCCGCTCGACCTGTCGTCCTTCGCGTACAGCGCGGGTTTCTATGATCTCGTTGAGAGATTGCTCAACTACGAGGGATTCGTTGATCTGTCGGTGATCCACATCGGTTTCGGTCAGGCCGCATGGTTCTCCTGCTCCACATTCGAAAGCGAGATCGATTTGTTCCGTGACGCCGTTATGAAGATACGCGGCGAAGTGGACAAGCCTCTGGCGCTGGTAATGCAGTACCTGATCACGGGCTGGGACTGGCAGAAGGGCATAGAGGACTTGCAGCGGGGCTGCGCTCAGGCTGGCATACCGGTCTACCATTCGATGGCCAGTGCAGCCAGGGCCATTGACCGGTTTATGCGCTACCATGAGCGGCGACGTGCGGCGCGTCAGGGCGGCCAGGCTCACTGATCGGGGTTGAGGAATCCGGTGCGAAGGGAAACAGCCAATACTTGAGTTGATGAACAAGGTCGAAGCCCTGGAGTCCATGTTCAATCCGTCTTCGGTGGCTATTGCCGGAGTTGCTCCGGCTGTACCGGGGCAGTTCAACACAGGTCAGTTGTTCCTGGACACCATAGTCAGGTACGGGTTCAAGGGCGAGGTCTATCCTGTCAATCCCAGAGGCGGAGAGGTCTCAGGCCGGAGAATATACGCCAACGTCAGGGACGTTCCAGGGCCGGTTGACTACCTCATATCCTGCATACCTGCCGCCGGCGTGCCTCAGTTGATCGAGGACTGTGCTGCCAAAGGTGTAAAGGCGGTCTGCCTTTTCACTGCCGGCTTCTCTGAGACTGGAAGCGCGAAGGGTAGGCACCGGGAAGAAGAGCTCAGCCGTCTTGCCGAGACCACCGGTGTGCGAGTCCTCGGGCCTAACTGCATGGGGGTCTATTCGCCCAAAGGGGGCCTATCCTTCAGCGTTGATTTCCCCAGGGAGGCCGGACACACGGCCGTCATATGCCAGAGCGGCGGCAATACGCTGTACCTGGTTCGAGCTGCTGCCGAGAGAGGTGTTCGCTTCAGCAAGGTGATCTCCTATGGAAATGGATGCGATATTGACGAGACCGACTTGCTGGAGTACTTCCTCGGGGATGTGGACACTCGCGTTGTGGCCGCTTACATCGAGGGGGTGAAAGACGGCTCCCGCTTCCATCGGGCTTTGAAGCAGCTTTCGGCGGCCAAGCCCGTTGCGGTGTTGAAAGCAGGTCGTACCCATGAGGGAGCCGGGGCGGCTGCTTCCCACACCGGGTCTCTTGCCGGGTCCGACGAGGTCTGGGACGGCCTGCTGGAACAGGCTGGGGCCGTACGCGTCTACAACCTGGATGAACTGGTTGACATGATGGTCACCTTCCAGTTCATGGGTATCCCCAGGGGAAGAGGGGTCGGTCTCTTTGGGGTTGGTGGTGGAGCCAGCGTCCTGGCCACTGATGACTGTTCCAGTGCTGGCTTTATGCTTCCCCGGCTGAGCGAACGAATCAGACGTGAGATAACCCGTATCATCGGTACAGAGGCCGGGACAATGCTCGGCAATCCCGTGGACATACTGCCGATGGCCTCCAGCGACGACAGGTATCAGGAGATTCTGAGGGCTTTGTTTGCGTGGGAGGGAGTCGATTTTCTCCTGTTCCATGTGCCGTTGCGCGGAGTCATGCTCGACCTGCCAATTGCCCGCCTGGTGTTCGATTCCCAGACAGACAACATAGTCAAGGTTGCGGGTGAGGTGAATAAGCCGTCGGCGGTCGTATTGCACTATCTTGCTTGTGGTGACAGTTGGAAGGCAGCGTCCGCGTATCAACGCAAATTCTATGAGGCGGGGTTGCCTGTATACCACTCCCCTGCCAGTGCCTTCAGGGCCATTGACCGTTTGCTGCGCTACCACCAGGCCCACACAGCGTCCTAGAGGACCCTGAGCAGGTCATCCATGTCCACAACGGCGTCCACTATCACGAATCTGCCATCATACCTGGCGTCGACCTCGTCGTAGTCTTCGTCGACCTCTTCGGCGATGTCATCCACGGCGGCGGTCGCCTGGTCGGGCTCGCCGAACATGAAGGCCAGCTTGACTCTGAGTGTGTCTCTGTCCTTCTTCTCGAAGGATTCTCCACCGGCGACCAGCCCCTCATAGGGGGCTAGGTTGTACCTTTGGAAGCGCACCAGCAATCCGCCCGGGAGCCAGTCTGTTATCCCTCGGGCGTCTGGGTCATCATAGAGGGAGCTTTCCCCCTTGATGACGTTGATTGACTCTTTGACAGGGTCCTTGCTGCCGGCAATCAGAGACCCGTTAGCCACGGCCAGCCAGTCTCTGCCATCAGGGCTCTCCCAGACCTCCATGCGCTTGAAGTCTTTGTCGTTGTAGTTGCGGTTGGTCAGCTGTGCCCTGGTCTGTTCACGATCAAGTCTCCCTCTGACGATCAGGGCGTTGTTTCCGTACAGGGAGAACTGGAAGAAGTGCTCTACCTGACCGGTTGCTATGCCGAAGCTGTCCAGCCAGCCTTCCTTCTCGGTCTTCCATCTTTCGAGCAGCGGGTGCAGGTCGCTGTCGTCCTGCATCGCCTTGACATTCCAGTAATCGAACAGGGCGGCATCAGCCGGTGTCTCTCTCATGGAGTCTGCCAGCGCCCCGGAGGTACCGCCAGCGCACGAGGCTCCGGACAAGCCAAGCGAGATCAGCAAGGCACTGAGAACCAGTAACCGGGGCAGTCCAACGGAACGCAACATTTCTACCCTCGACAGGCTGTGGTCAACTTCGCGGCCTCTTGCCTCTGCTCTCCATGAACCGCTCGTAAAGCTCCAGTATGTCGAGCTCCCCAGACCAGATCTTGGCGATGACCCAGCCAGCGAAGATGAACAGGGCCAGCAGAAAGGCCTTCAGCGGGCCAAACCACAGCCACACTATCCCTATCACAAGCCCGCCAAAGATTCCCACCGCTTTCGGATTCAATGCAAACATTAGTCTCTCCTCACCGGACGGCCAGGCGCCTGCCGGCCAGCGCCTCATATTTGGAGGTGACATTGACCTGCCTCACGGAGAGGCCTGTGAACTCCTCCACCGCCTCCTTGATCTTGCCCTGTAGCTGGCCGCTGATCTCGGGGATGTTGGTGCCCAGAGCCACGGATGTCCAGCACGAGATGGATAGCCCGTCCGCCTTTCCAGCAAGTGTACATCTGGCATCGCGCACGTCTGGAGCGGCGGCAGCCGTCTTCTCTGCCAACAATCGAACGCTTTCCTGGTCAATGGTGCTTGTACCTGCGTCGTCCGAGCTAATGAGAAGGAGTACTCGCCGGCGATAAGGCATGAACTGAAACAGAAGCACGGCGATCATGGCTAGCCCGATGATTACGCTGACGGTGATAGTGGCGGCTGCGGTGCCCCCGCTCGCATCTGCAGCTCTCTGAAGGGACGACTCGAACCAGCCGTAGGGCAGGATGTCTGGCGTGACTGCCCCCGCCGTGACGAGCAGTGTAATCACAGCGCCGGCTAACACCACGATGGCAGCCAATACCACGATTGCACGGTTGAAAATGGACACTCCCATAATCCGCTGTTTGGCCCTTCCGAGAGATGCCTGGGTGACGACCTGAACGTGTCTATTCCAGCTTTCCCGGCATTCTCTCAGGAAACTCGATTGCCACCACAGTGATGTTGATCTCTTTGGCAACCAGGCCGCAGAGTTCCAGAAGGCGGGAGGCAACCTTCTTGCGCACCTCGATGATGATCTTGGGGATGCTGAACCCGTAGACTACATTCAGTGCAATGTCAACCACAGCCTCCTTCTTCCCCATCTCGATCTCTACTCCTCTGGTTCTCTGCTCGGTGCCTCCGACGCGCTCAGCCAGTGTGCGGCGAATCGAAGTCTTGCCCAGGCTTGAGACGCCTTCCACCTCCCTGGCGGCCACTCCGGCAATCGAGGCTATGACGTCGTCCTCGATGGTGGTCTCACCGACGACTTCGATCGCCTCGCCCTTCTCCAGCTCTTCCAGTCGCGCTGTCATCTCCCGCTCTCTGATGCGCTCTTCCATTTCCTTCCTCCTATCACGTGTTTCCCGTCACTGGCAGCCAGGCTCTTAGAGATTGGGCCATCACGGTGACCACTGCTGGGTGCACCTTGCCGGAGCTCCAGCAGCCAAATGGAGGGTGACTCGATGAAACAATGGTAACACTGGGAATGTAAGCAAAGGGTTAAGCAAGGTGACATCGCGGTTTCAGAATTGTGTCAGTAGCGTGAGACGCCGGTCGGCCGTCAGATCGCGCGCAGAGAGTTCTTGCTCTCTGTGCACTCGGAGACAATCTTGTGATGCAAGCGGCGACCTTTGAGAGATGAGCGAGAGCCCAGTGTGACATGCTGCTGGTGTTACGAGGTCTATCAACCGCCGACCGTGACGCGCTAGGGGGATGCCATGAACGCCGCTGAAGGAACTCGATGACCCATGAAGTGCAGCCCGTTGCTGTGCGTCGTTTTGGGTCTAATAGCATTGCCTGAGCCAATAACCAGCGCGTTGGGTTTGGTCTTCCTGATCTGGGTCGGCTGGCTGTTCTGGAAAAGAAAAAGTCCAGCATCGAGCCTGTGCGGATTTGCTGAACGAAGGCGAGTGATGAGAGGCCTACCGGTTACGGCCGAACCCGCCTGAAGGGGGGACATTCGCAATACCGGAGAGTCCGTAACTCTGCAGGACTTCAGTTCAGGCCGGCGCCTGACATTCCATCGCTTTTTGTGGCGACGCCCTTACAATGAAGCATTCCCCAGAATCTCAAGTCGTAACGCTGAAGCCGCATGTCGTGCCGATGCAGCTCTCCACGGAGCGTGTCATCAGCTACAGCGTCCAGTCGGAGCAGCGTTCTGGCCAGCCTCCCCAATACGGGCAGGCACAGTTCGTCAACGAAGAGGAAGACCCCGCCCTGGCGCAACACGCGAGAGACCTCGGCTGTTGCATCCCGCCAACCTCCGATGATGTGATGCCATACCTGGAACTCCGCCACCAGGTCGAATTCCTCATCATTGAAGGGCAGGCTTCGAGCGTCGACCTGCCTGAACTCGACACGGTCCGCCGGCAGATCGGCGAGTCTCTCACGGGCGATGGCCAATTCGACCGGGTCGTGGTCAGTACAGACCGCCCTGGCCCCAAACTCCTGGACCAGCACACGCGTCACTGCTCCCTGCCCGCAGCCGACCTCCAGGCACCGCAGGCCTGCTGGCAAAGCTATCCCTCGGAGGAGTGTTCGTACCGTCTGTGCCGTACGCTCGGCCCTGTTGGTGGAGTTGACGAGGCGCCTCTCGATTCGGGTCAAACGCATATTT
>CAZTYW010000006.1:15779-50746 GCA_964617695.1 uncultured Dehalococcoidia bacterium | reverse complement strand
TCTTCCGCTCCAGCCGAAGTGGCGGAATAGGTAGACGCGACAGTCTCAAAAACTGTTGGGAGGCGACTCCCGTGTCGGTTCGATCCCGACCTTCGGCACGAGGCGCAGACGGCAAGTCCCACAAGGTAACAAACGGGCGACCCGGTGGGTCGCCCGTTTTTCGATGTGCCACGTTCGCTGTTATCAGGTTAACCCCTGGCCAGCCGGGCTGCGAACCCTGGCGTGCTCAGAATACCCTTCGTCCGCGCCAACGAAACCGAAACCACGGCAAGCTCAAACGCCACCGAGTCAACTGTGCAAACAGCCGCCTCAGCAGACTCTCCTCACTGGACGCAGTCGACTGCCCATACTTCGCTCCCCAGAGCAGCAATCCGACGCCGGTAGCATAGGCCGGGTCATCGAGAATGGCAGGCTCAGCGGGCAGACCTTTTGGCTTTCCGATGCGTACCGGCTGGCGCAGCACTTCCCTGCCCAGCACTTCAATGCCGGGCAGCCTGGCAGTGCCACCACACAGGACTAGACTGGCAGGCTCCCACGTATCCCACTCAGCCCTGGGCAGGTCAGAGAATATCATCCTTAACGTTTCCTCTATCCGAGCCTTGATGATGTACGACAAATCGTCATAGTTGACCCCGTTCTTGCCGTTTCCATCCAGCGAGACGATTTCTGGCATACCTTTCTTCCTCTTTCGCACGCTTCCATACCTTACCTTGAACTCTTCCGCCACATTGAAGGGAAGTCCCAACCCCAGAGCTATGTCCTTGGTCACGTTGTACCCTCCCACCGCCAGGGCACGGCTATGCCAGATGGCCTTCCCCTTGAACACTGTTATGTCAGTCGTTCCACCCCCAATATCAGCCAGTATGACTCCTGCCTCCCTCTCGTCGTCCTCCAACACTGCCTCACCGGAAGCAAGTGGCTCCAGAATCAGGTCCATCACGCCAACACCCGCACCCTGCACACACTTGATCAGGTTCTGGATGAAGGTGATGCCAGCGGTGACAAGATGGCTCTCTACCCCCAGGCTATGGCCATGCAGCCCCACAGGATTGCCAATCACGCTCTCGCCATCCAGGTAATACTGGCGCGGGATGGCATGAATCAGTTTTCGGTCTGCAGACAAATGGATGTCTCTGCAAACCCGCATCACCCTGTCGAGGTCCTTTTGAGTCACCCGGTGGTCATCGCGGGTTATCGGCACGTTTGCCCGGTTGTTGAACGACTGGATGTGACTGCCGGTGATGCCGATGTATGCCGACTTCACCTGGGTGCCACTGCCACGCTCCGCTTCTCTCACCGACTCCTTGATCGCCGCGGTGGGCTCAACGATATTCAGCACAATCGCCTTGTGTATGCCGTGGGAAGGAACAATACCTGTGCCGAGAACTTCCAGGACACAACCGTCGCCCATCTTGGCTATCGTGGTGCAGACCTTGGATGTGCCAACGTCAATGGAAGTCAGAATACGTTCCATAGCTTGTCATTCCCCCACCGTACTCAGAATTTAGGCCCCGCCCGACAACACCCACACATCGCCGGCTACTCACCAGCGACCGTTTTTCGCCCATTGTACCACTTTTCTTTGTTTCCAGCCTTCCTACGCAGCCAAGCCCCGCCTGTATTATACGTTTCATGTCAAGCTAACGAGACCCTGGCGCCAGGCGGCAGCAGTGGACCTACGCCTGTCTGACATAACCCACGATCTCCCTCAGTCCGGGCGCCTTGCCATACATGAGCAGGAACGCCCGGAATACCTTGGCAGCAATCCACATGGTCAGGCCAACCGACCCCAGCAGGATGACCAGGCTGACAGCGATCTCCCAGCCATAGATTGCCCCGTTTGGAAGCCGCATCATGGCAGTTATCGGAGCACTGAGCGGGAAGAACGTAAACGCCCTGGCCACAGCTCCCTCGGGATGGTTGAGTATTATGAAGTTCAGCATCATCGGCATCACGGCGGGCAGAATGAAAATGCCAGACAACGCTTGCGCGTCCCTCGCGTTTCCAATGGCACCCACGCCTGCATACAGGGCGGCGAACAACAGATAACCCAGCACGAAATATACCACAGCCCAGGCCAGAAGGCCTGAGGACACAGACAGGTCACTCAGGGCCGGAATGTTGACGGAGGCGACCAGAGAGAAGACCCTGACTGTGATCAGCCACACTGCTACCTGGATGATTCCGGCAGCGCCCAGTCCCAGCACCTTTCCTACCAGTAGCTGCCTCGGCGAGACAGAGGAGAGGAGGATCTCTATCACCCTGTTCTCCTTTTCCTCGGCTACACTGTGGAACATCCACTGGGCCGAGAAAATCAACGCGAAGTAGAAAACGAAGGCAAAGACGATGGGCAACAGAAAGGCCTGCAACTCGCTCTCGGCCGGGACTACCTCGCCACTTTCATTCAACCGGAGAGAATTCACCATCATTGGATTGCTGGCCCTCTCCAGCACTTCGGGGCTGACGTCACCGGCAAGCAAATTCGAAACGAGGAAATCTTTCATCCTGGACCAGGTCTCATCGGGAACCCCTATCTGCCTCTCCATGGTGTACCTGGTGACTAACCCGGTCTCGACATAGTCTGCAGGAATGATGAAGTACTCTTTGATCTCCTTGGCCAGCAAGGCATCTTCCGCTTCCGCCTTACTCGCAAACGGAACGAATAACGAATCAGGCTGAGTGGTAAACTCATCAAAGCCTCCAGCCTGGTCCACATAGCCTATGTTCACATGTGTCGGCAGGCTGCCCTGCTGCCGGCTCTGGATTCCTTCATATATCCCGTACCCCAGCACAACCAGGACGGGAAGAGACAGGGTTAGCAGGATATAGGACTTCCTCTTAATTGTCTGCAGAAACTCATGCTTCAAGATGATCCACGTCTTCCTCACGACCCCCCCTTCACCACCTGGATGAATATCTCGTTCAAGGACGGCGTGGACACCTCAAAGCGGTCAACCGTGATCCCCTGGTTCACCAGGGCCGCCAGCACCTCCTGAGGTAAGACCTGACCATCCAGGAATAGCTCCACATACTTCCCCTGATTCTTGCTTCCGATCACGCCTGGAAGGTCATCCGGTTGGCCATCAGAATGGAGAAGGATCGAGTTGTTCCTGTATCTGGCTTTTACTTCCGAGAGGCTTCCATAGAGCACTGCCTGACCCTTATGTATCATCAAGACTCTGTCAGACAACTCTTCAACCTGGTTCATCATGTGGGTGCTCAGAATAATGGCCTTCCCCTGGCTTCTGAACTCCATTACCAGCTCCTTCAGCAGTTGCGTGTTTACAGGGTCAAGGCCGGCGAATGGCTCATCCAGCACGACCAGCTCAGGCTCGTGCAGGACAGTGGCAACAAACTGTATTATCTGCCCCATTCCGCGGCTCAGCTCCTCTGTTTTCTTGTCCTTGTGCTGCAGCATACCGACCCGATCCAGCAGTCTCTCAGCCCTGTCCTTTGCCGTTTCCACATCGATACCCTTGAGAGCCGCCAGGTAAGCCAGGGACTCTGACACTCTCAGCTTGCGATAAAGCCCCCTCTCCTCCGGCAAATAGCCAATCCGGTCCTTGGTCCTTTCATTCAAGGGCTCACCCAAGACCCTTATCTCGCCTTCATCCGGCTTTATTATGTCCATAAGCATCCTTATCGTGGTCGTCTTGCCGGCACCGTTGGGGCCAACCATGCCGAGTATCTCGCCGCTTCCTACGCTGAACGAAACGTTGTCCACCGCCTTCACGCGTTTGAAAGACTTGCTTATTTGCGCCACTTCTACCGCATTCATGCTGGGAGTGCTCCATCAAGGGCTATCGGTGAAGCGCCCTGCGTCAGCCTGGCACAAAGCAGACCCCGTGCTTCAACTGAGTTGCCGCCACACGAGCTGACGAGTCCAATCGACAGCTGCACAGGCGGCGCTGCTCTTCTGGGGAACCGGATTGACACGCAGGTTTGGGGACACGGCTTCGAACGAACCAGAGGAGATTGCTCTGAGGGGCGTAGCAGGAAGCAATCCATCGTGGTAATTATATCACCCCCGGCCCCCTGGTTCGCGTATGCGCACCGCTATGCCCCCAGCACCATGTCTGTGGCACCACACCAGATGCGGACGCTTTGCCGCTACCAGAGCAGAGGCTCCGCCTCCGCCAGGACGCCGACCATCTCGTCAGCCAGTCTTTCGGCATCGGCACCGTACTCCTGCAGCAGACTCTCCTTGACCCATATGGTGAACAGGTACCGTACGCACCTACTGTCCTCCCGCTGAGCCAGCAGAAACTCCGGATGCTCGCGGTTGACACAGATGCAACCGCGAGCCGATTCGTACCAGCTTCGGGACTGGAAATTGTCGCTGGGTGGAGACCCAATCTCGATATGAGGCGCTCGGGTAACGACTGGCTGCCGCTGGACGATGTGCCTCTCCACCGGCGGCTCCGGGTGGCCGGAGTTGCCGTTTCCGCGGTTGATCGCCCTGAATGGCGCCTTCTTCGCAGCAGCAAACACAGGGGAATGGTAGCCCAGGTCCGCCAGCAAACCTCTGTCGCGGTAGCGCAGGAACTTGTCTATCAGCTTGCCGGCTTTGCCGAGAACGACCTCAAACCGTCGCTCCCTCGACTGAGCGCTTATCCTGTCTATCATGTCTACTATGTCCGGCTCGATCCGGCGCAGCCCCGAGACAAAGGCATGGTATACCTGGTCCTGTACCACAGCCGTCTTGTCAGCAGTGCGCTTCAGATGGTCACAACGCACGTAGCCCTCCACGCGCCTATCCGTCCAGGGGAGCCTCTTGAAATCGTCAAGATCGGTGAGGAGGCAAATGCGCGTGCCACCCCGCCCGTAGAGACTTACCGTGGCATCTGCCATCTCCCATGGCAAAACATGAAGCTCAACCGACGCCGAGCCCACCCGTCCCAGCGGCAGGCTGGTGGACAGCGCCTTTATGCCGCGATACCTCTGCGGCGGGACAGGCTCCGAAACGTGGTGGTCACAGATAGACATGGCATAGAGACCCTGCCTCAGGTCGCTGGCAAACTCCCGGCCCAGATAGTCCTTCAGGACCTCCTTGGTCACCCTCTCACAGATTTCGGGCAGAATGCCTTCAAGGTACGCTTGCGTGCCTCGCTCCGCGTGGTGATGGCGGGCACACCTCTCGACGATCTCGGCCTGCCCGTTTCTAAGCCGAGAACGCTTGAACACCAGGCAACTTGAAGGGACACCGTCGACATCTGTGGAAGCAATGTGCAACTCTTGCGCCACCAAGGAGAAGGCAAGCAGCCCAATACCCTTCTCACCTCTCAAAGCCATCTGTACCTTCTCAGAGTCACCGATGTGTTGCACGATATGTTTCATCTTCTCCCGGTTGATGCCAACACCATTGTCGCCAACCACAATGCTCTTCAAGCGCCGCTGTGCGTCGTCCTCATCCTGCGCATGCAGCCGAATCAGGATTCGCCCTTCCTCAGTGGCAGCCTGCTGTATGGCGTCGGCAGCGTTTTCGACAAACTGCTTGATGGCCTCCAGATAGCTGCGACACACATTGGCCAGAACCTCAAAGACTCCGGGGCCCGTTTGAAGCATCAGTCTCGCCACATTGCACCTCCTCTACCCGAATGACTTCGCTCCAGTGCTTCGACCGCGTTCCATAGAGGGCAAACCTTCCGTCCCACTGAAAGCATCGCATGAACACCCGAATCATCGGGCGCGTTTCTCGTACCGAGCATCTGCGGCCCATAGCGGGAGTTGACTCGAAGCGATGATCTGGCGCATTTCCTGAGGAGACATGCCGAAAACTGCCGCCAGTCTGCGTACTGTCCTGATGGACGGCACGACTCTTCCGTTTTCTATCCGCGACAGGCTGGTCACCGTGATGTCGGCGCGCTCAGCAACCTCGCGCTGTGTCATCATCCGCTGCTCGCGTAGCTGCCGCAGGCTCATGGCAATAATAGTACCACACAACGTCAATATCCAGAAGCGCCCCAATCCCGGCTCCGGTTTATGGGTGAAAGCGGTCCTGTCTAGAGAATCGTCTGGATCCGGACCAAGGGAACGGCCCTCCGCCTGCCGAGATTCTGTCCTCTGCCTGCCATTTTACTACCTTTTTGAGCAACTCGAGACCCGTATGCTATAGTTGTCGCAAAGACGGCGTTAGACTCGTCGAGCATCCTGCGTCAAAGCTGGAGACATAGACCGGTGAACGTCTTCGAGGGGCTCCTTGACTACTTCCAGAACATAGCCAGCGCTTTGGAGGACAAGGGACTGGCAACCACAGTCTTCCCTGGCGTCGCCCAGGAGGGCCTGTCGAGGCAAGCCCTGCTGATGCGGTTTCTCGCCGGCCATCTTCCCGACCGATGCCGCGTGCTCACAGGAGGCCACGTCTTTGACTCGTGCGGCAACGTATCAAAGTCAATAGACCTCATGGTAGCCAGCGACCTGGCTCTCCAGCTCAAGCAGTCGGACAAGTGGTTCATCTGCCTGGAAGGCTGCGTCTGCGTCATCAGCACAGCAGACGTGCTCGACAATGCCGCCTGCAAAGACTGCCTGGAGAACCTGGCGTCCGTCCCTCTCATGCCCGAGGTACCGGCCGGCCTCGAGTTCCTTTATAGCGCAAGGCCTCAGAGCTCACTGGTGAAAGCCGTTTTCGCCTTCGAGGGCGCAGATGCCGAGGCAACGCTGGCACAAGTTGAGGAGTTCTATGCTGCCAACCAGGTACCCGAGGGCGGCAGGCCAAAGCTCATAATCGTCAACAACCGGTACGGCATAGTCCGCACCGGAGAACACGGAGCCATGACAACAGAGGGGGTGGAGATTCCCGCCCATGCATTCCACGTTTACGGTTGTTCCACGAGCGAGCCACGCATAGGCGGCTATTCGCTGGCCTATCTGTTGACAGAGATCCAGTCGGCTGTGGCCTGTGGCCCGTTAAGGATTGATTACGGCGCCTATCTGGACCAACTGCCCCTCTGACTCCTGATGCTGGCTGAAAGCGGCGCGTCAGGGGAGAGGCCTGCCTCAATAGTCGCTTGGCCCGTACACCTGGCCCTTCAGTGCCCAGTCCAGCTCGGCCAGCAAGTCGTTGTACTGGGTCAGGATATCGGTGGTCAAAGCATGCTCCGGCCCTCGGATGTCATCTTCCGTGACCCTCAGACAGTAGAAGTCATGCTCCAGACCATCGGTGTTGCTCCAGACTTCTGCTATGTTGTCCAGTTCGTCCACGACAATGAGGCGGCTGGGCAGAACCGTGGCCGTGACGGCCACCGTCGTTCTGTTGCTGTCCGGTTGCCCACTATCGCCCTGGGCAGCCTCCAGTCCGTCCTGCGGCAGTTCGTCAACAATCTCCCCGTTGGCGAGCACGTAAACGCGGCTGGGTAGCACCTCAGACGAGACCACTGGCGCGCTGATCCCTGGGTCAAGATTCAAAGGGGCAATATCCGGATCTTCGGCCCAAGCGGATGAAAACTCGACCCAGCCCGAGACCAACGCCCTCTCCGGCACGACTGATGCAGAAAGAACGTCAAGAGACATCTGCAGCACGGGCTGGTTGGCCAGTCCCGTAGCCACGATAGCGTAGGCGGCCACAATCACCAGAAGGGCGAGACAGGGGAAACGCGCCCACCGTGCTACTCTGTGTACAGCTTTACTGGACAGCACTGGATGCACCTATCGTGTGTCCAGTATCGCACGGCAAGCTCACCTGAGCCCCTCACACCACAGGGTGTTCGTCTCACTTCTGTCTCAGACTGAGGGCGCAATGTCACAAGAACCTCGCCGTCCTGCGCCGAGAGTGCTGTTGATGGGAGGTTGTGGCCATCCACAGGCAGACCGTCGCTGCGTGGCAGCAGGCCCTGGCAGCGCCGTGCCATGGAAACCGGCCGCATCACGTCGGCACTGACGAGGATTGAATGAAGCGATATGCCAGGAAGTGAACGGAGGTCCGTCAGCCCTCGTCGGGCTTGCGGAAGGTGTAGCCGATGCCAACTCTGGTGACTATATACCTTGGGTTGTGGGGATCGTCCCCTATCTTTTGCCGCAGACGGGCTACCGCAACCTGCAGTATATGACGTTCCCCGCGATACTCCCACCCCCAGATCCACTCCAGCAACTGGTCCTGGGTAAGCACCCTACCAGCGTTGCGGGCCAGAAGGGAGAGAAGCTTGTATTCGGTGGCGCTCAGCCCTACGTCTTCGCCAGCCACCGTAACGCGGTGTTCCCCGAAGTCTATGACCAGGTCACCGCAACAGAACGAGGTCTGTGGCATCTCTTCAGGGAACTTGGTACGCCGCAACACTGCCCGAACCCTGGCCAGCAGGACATCAACGCTGAAAGGCTTGGTAACGTAGTCGTCGGCCCCGCAGGCGAGCCCCTGAACGACATCCTCCTCCCGATCCCTGGCAGTAAGCATAATAATGGGCACATCGGAAGTCGCCCGAATACGCCGGCAGGCCTCAAACCCATCCACTCCCGGCATCATCACATCAAGAATAACCAGCGCCGGATTCTCGTCGTGGAAGGTACGAAGTGCGGACTCACCGTCCGAGGCAGTGAACACCTGATAGCCCCTCGCCTCCAGATTGACGCGGGCCAGCTTCTGCAGTCCTGCATCATCATCTACCACGAGAATGCGTGGTTTCTCCATAACACCTCTCCCCCCGAGACTATGCTACCGCCAATCCGCAGATAGACCTCGAAGGTACACATTGGATAACCTCGAACGAACTTAATGCTTTGCAGTATATCGAATGCCAACTGTCAAATCAACCCGCTCGCTTTGGCACCTCTGTTGACGGCCATCCCTGACAGGCAAACCAGGCCAGGTCTATCCAAGACGGTCTATTTTGCGCTCCAGGTCCCTCTGTCTGATGATCATTGTCAGGTCGCCGCGGGTCTTTTCCAAAACGCCCCTGACGACGTCAGTAGCCCTCCTCAGCCCATAGGTCAAGGCATCGGGAAAATCCATAGTTACCAGGATGCCGTATATGTCATCCATAACAGCCAGCACCTGTTCACACCGAGAGAGATCACCATCCCTTATAGTATCCAGCATGTAGCGGCGCATCTCTCCCGCGGCCTCAGCCAGTCCGTGTAGATAGGCGGGGTAGCTTACGCCGAGCGCGTCAGGATCAGGCAGCTCGTCGTTCAAAGCCAACGCCAGAGTAATGCTGCCCTCAGCGTATTCCTTCTCGGCATCATGGACAAAGCCGGTATGGCGGAGCTCGGCGTACTCGGCCAGCGCTCCACGTCCCTCCCGAAGAAGCCCGTTGGCCGAGTCGAGATGTGACCGGGCCCGATCAAACTCGCCGCGATGGACAGCACGAATGCCGTTTGCACTGTGCCGAATCGCCTCCCGACAGGCCCTCAAAGCCTTCTCCCGTGCTGCGTCCTTGGCAGCAAGATTCGAACGGATCGTGTCGCCAATTGCCTCCAGGTTAGAAGTTGCTTTGTCCATGTTCCGTCTCCCCTGATGAGTATTTCGCTACACTATTCACAAGGTCTCGGGCCGCTCCCTCTACGTCCTCGGCCCCCAAGACAGCGCTGATCACGGCCACGCCGTTGGCACCTGCCTCAATCACCGCTCCTGCGTTATCGGCCTTGATGCCGCCAACCGCAACCAGAGGCAATGATACCCTTTGCCTGATCCGCCGCAGCGCCTCCAGCCCGACGAGTCTGTATCTCTCTTTCGACGAGGTAGGATAGATTGAACCCACCGCAATGTAATCAGCCCCGCTCGACTGAGCCCGCTTTGCCTGGGCCACAGTGGTCGTGGAACAGCCAACAAGCATGTTCAGCGGCAGCACCCTGCGCGCCTCCGCTACCGGCAGATCACCCTGACCGAGATGAAGCCCGTCAGCTCTGGCAGCCAGAGCTATGTCCAGATAATCGTTGACGATAAACAAGACCTGTTTCTGGGCACAAAGCTGGCGGACTCGGTGGGCTATCCCAAGCTGTTCGGCCTTGCCATGTCGCTTATGGCGCAACTGTATCACTTTCACTCCACCTCGAATCGCCTGAACGGCCACGTCCACCACATCACGGCCACCGACGCTCATCGTGTCCAGAATGAGATACACTCCCGCCAGGCGGCCTGCCAGTTCCCGCCTGAGCAATCTTGATATCAGCTTCTGCTCCAGGTCATACAAGTCATAGCGCGAACGTTCATATTCTCCTGGCTTTGCCAGCGGGGAGTTGGCCAGTCTGGCAAACTCTTCAAGGACTCTCAGCGACTCCTGGGCCCTTCTGGCATTGGCCTTGACCAGAGTCTGCAAGTCTTCGTGCTTTGCAGCACCGCGACCTCCAGCAAAGGCTCCCACGTCCTCCCTTACCCTGCGGGCGGCCACCAACCGGTGTTCGGGAACAGGGATACTCCTGGCCAGCCGGTGTCGCAGGGACTTCAGTTGGTGGCAGAGTTCGGCATCGTCAAGAAGGAACCGGGCCGTTTCTTCCAGAACCCTCAGCCCTTCCCCCACACGATCGAGGTTGGCATCAATCAGACGCAGCACTAGACCTCAGTCAACCCGGGCTGAAGGTCCTTCACTGGCTCCGGCAGCTCGCCCTCACGGGCAGACTGGATCATCTCCTCGATCTGTGAGGGGACCTCCATTCCCATCTCCTTGAACCTCTTCTCCGTCCAGCGGCCAATATTGCGCGGGTCCCTGTAGTAGTCGGGGCCAGCAGCATCAGGCGAGCCCGACTCTTCATGAATGGCGCTCAGCGACCTGTGGTAGGCGAAGCCGGAAAGGAGACGAATCAGGTCGTGACTGCCGCACGCGGGGCAAACAGGAGCGAGCGGCTCACCGATCTTCCTCAGAAAGAAACTCGCCTTTCTGTGGCAGGCGCTGCAACAAAACTCATAAACGGGCATGGCAAATCACTCTTCACCATCGGGGCCGGCCGAGGAGCCAAGCGCATCGTTCTGCATATCACCCGCTATGCTTTCCAGCCCCTCGCCCTTCTGCAGCCTTTCTATTGCCTCTCCGTATTCGGAGTCTTTCTCAAGGTCCGATCCCTCCATCCTTCGCGACCACTCAACCAGGGCACTGGGGTCGTTCGCCATCATCCGATTGACCAACTGCGTATCAGACAAGATGTCTTCGTAGACATCCTGGTCTGTCCTCAGCCGGGCAAAGGTGGAGAAAACGCGGGTCAACTCCGTGCTGCCGCATTTATCGCAAACCGTCTCCGGGGCCTCCGAGAAACCCCTCACGAATACGGCTACTTTGCGCCGACAATTGTTGCACCTGTACTCATAAACGGGCATGTGCCATCACCTCTGCCAAAGTCCTCATTTGCCACTCAACACCAGCCGGGCAGCATTCCTCCCCGACGCGACTACAGCAGGCAGTCCGCCACCCAGGAAAGTCCAGTGACCAGCCTGGTACAGGTTCTTGATAGGGGTCTTCTGACTCCTCGTCCTGCTCTTGGGCGCAGGATACCAGCCTGAACTCGCTCCGCGACTGTTGAGTGTGGACTCCTCCCACGTCCGCGGGCTGATAATGTGGCGCCCGGCAATATGGCCCTCGAGTCCGGGGATAACCCTCCCCGCTGACTCAATCACCTTGTCAGCTATGCCATCCCCTTCCACCCCCCAATCGTCTGCGGCATCGTAAGGCAACATGACCGTTAGCTGGACTGCTGTATTGCTATCTGGAACCTGCCAGGGCTCGATATTTGAATGCATGTTGATGCTGACTGTGCATTTTGACGGGTCACTACTGAAGAGTTCATCCACGTCATCGCTCGGATTGTAGATTATGTTCGCCCCGTCAAAGCCAATAGCCTTAAGATTCATACTAACTCCCAGGGATATGACGAAGGCAGAGTCGGACAGACGGGCCTCGTTCAGCTTCCTGGCGAACTTCGACCCCAGGTGCTCCCCTCCTACCAGCTTCAGGAATGTGTGTCTGGCATCTACACCGGAGACCACGCTGCCCGCCTTGACCCGTCTCCCATTGCTCAGTGCGATGCCGACAGCTCTACCGTCTTCTACCAGAATCCTGTCAACCAGCGTCTTCAGAACAAGCTGACCTCCATACCTCCTCAGACCGTCCGCCAGGACGCCAGCCAGGGCCTGGGCCCCGCCTTTGGGGTAATAGAAGTCTTCCTTGCTGCCCAGGAGCATCATCGGCAAGGTGGCCATCACGCCTGTGTCGAGGTACGGGAAAACTGAGAGAGTGATTGCCACGAGCTTCGGGTCCTTGAAGAAGCCCTCGACCACCTGACGCCACGACCTCTTCCCATATCGGGCCATGCCGCTACGGCCAAGAAGAGAGGCAACCGCGAGAGCTATCTTGCGCCAGATACTCATCAAGTCGGGACACCGCCTGAACACGTCCTGCATGTCAGCGGCCACCCCTCTGCAGTCAGACATGAATCGCCGGATAGCCGAAGTCTCCATGGGAAACAGCCCGACCAGCTTGTCTTCCAGGCCTTCCCCCGAATTCAGCCTGAAGTCGTACCCGTTGCCAACGACTCTGATCGACGGCTTCATCTCGATGAAGTCGACTGCATGTCTCATCTCCAGCTCTTCCAGTACCCCATAGATAGGGCCTCCGTATTCGCAGCCCGTCAGATATCTCAGGCCTCGATCGAAGGTATAACCATGGAGCTCGAAAGAGCTGCAGCAGCCGCCCGGGCGGGCACCTTGCTCAATCACCAGAACACGCCGCTTGTTCTTGGCCAGGAGGGCACCACAGGTCAGCCCACCTATGCCACCTCCCACCACCACGACATCGTAGTTGTCCTTCACCTTTGCCATTGCCACCCCCCGTAGGTACTGATTCGATTCTAGCATACGGCAAAAGAACCGTAAACAAACCCGGTGCGGCCCTGCAAATCATGGCCCTCCGCCTTGGACAGGCACCCACCGCCCTGGCAACACCGGTGCCCCCGCCGCCAGCCGTGCCTGCGGCCGGATGCCAGCGCCTCCCCACAGAGCACCAGCATCGCCAACCTGTTGGACGGTTGTACGTATTTGACACCGATAGCTACAAACTCGTAGAATTTACACCAGCCTGCTTGAGTCAAACCGGGATGCTCCTCACCTTGCGGTCGAGCGGGCGCACAGAAGGAGGACCGTTGATGGCGTATGAGCGCATCATCCTTGAGAAGCGGGACCGGATTGCCAAGATTACCCTGAATCGCCCCAAGGAGTTGAACGCCATAGACAAGGCGACTCACCTGGAGTTGCAGGACGCCCTCAAGAACATCGAAGCCGACCCGGAAGCAAGAGTGGTGATCATTACCGGGGCTGGCAGGGCCTTCTGCGCTGGCGCAGACCTGAAATACGCCATTTCTCTCAACGACAGGCCGCAGGAGATGGCTGCCTTCGGCCAGCTCTTCTACGACACATACGCAATGATCGAAAACCTGAGCAAGCCGGTAATAGCGTCTGTAAACGGCATAGCCCTCGCTGGAGGAATAGAATTGCTTGAATCGTGCGACATTGTCATCGCCTCAGAGGATGCTCGCCTGGGCGATCAGCATGCCAACTTCGGGCTGATACCCGGCGGAGGCGGATCACAGAGGCTACCCCGGCTGATAGGCATCAGAAAGGCGATGGAGCTTCTGCTCACGGGTGACGCCATAAGCGCCAGGGAGGCAGAGGCGCTGGGTTTGATAAACAGGGCGGTTCCGGCCGACAAGCTTGAGGAAGCCACCATGGAAATAGCACGGAAGCTGGCGGAGCGCAGCCCGATGGCGTCGAAAGCAATCAAATCTCTGGTGAATCGTGGCATGCAGGTGGACCTGCACACCGGCATACTGCTGGAGAAGGGGGCCCTGGCACTCCATGCCTCAACCGAGGACCGGCAAGAAGGTTTCAGCGCTTTTCTGGAAAAGAGAAAGCCCAACTTCCCGGGAAGATAGTGCTAGCCTGAAACGGACACAAGGAGGCTAACCGATGGAATATGACCACATCATCGTTGAGAAGAAAGATGGCGTAGCCAGGATCACCATTAACCGTCCCGATGCGCTGAATGCCTTGCACCCGGACACGCACAGGCAGATGCAGCACGCCCTCCGCGAACTTGACAACGACTCGGAGGTACGCGTAGTGATAATCACAGGCAAGGGCCGGGCTTTCTGCACCGGTGCCGATCTGAAACACATAAGTACCCTGGTTGGCAAGCCCGCAGAGATAGTAGCCTATGGCCAGCTATTTCACGATACCAACTATCTGATCGAACACATTTCCAAGGTGGTGATCGCCATGGTGAACGGCCTGTGCCTGGCGGGCGGCCTGGAAGTAATGGAGGCATGTGACCTGGCCTACGCTTCGGAAGATGCCAGGATAGGAGACCAGCATGCCACCTTCGGACTTGTGCCTACCGGCGGCGGATCGCAGAGGCTGCCGCGCCTGATACCACTCAGAAAGGCAAAGGAACTCCTGTTTACAGGCGAGTGGCTCACGGCCAAGGAGGCAGAGCAGTGGGGCCTGGTCAACAAGGCAGTGCCTGCTGACAAGCTGGAGGAGACGGTCATGGAAATGGCAGACAAGCTCAAGGCACGAAGCCCCATGGCGTCTAAATTCATCAAGTACTCGGTAAACTACGGGATGCAGGTTGACCTTTATAGCGGCGTCGAGCTTGAGAAGTCGGCTTCAATGGCCCACTTCCAAACAGAGGACTCCAAGGAGGGGATAACGGCCTTCATGGAGAAAAGGACGCCAGACTTCCCGGGAAGGTAACTCTGACGAAGAGACTTGTGGTCGGGTAGTCTGATTGATAGGTCCCTTTCCTGATCGAGGAGGGGGACTTATGATATTAAGCACGGCGGCACATACATGTTTCAGGCAGCAAGCAGCAAGGTAAAGTTCCCAGAGATAGAAGAGCGCATATTGCGTTTCTGGAGAGAGACCGGCGTCGTCGACAAGACCGCTGAGCTCCGCCGGGGCTGTCCCCAGTTTACGCTCTATGACGGACCTCCCACCGTCAACGGCAATCCAGGCATCCATCACGTCTTGTCGAGGGTCTACAAGGATGTCATCCCACGCTATAGGACGATGAAGGGCTTTCGCGTCTTCCGCAAAGCAGGGTGGGACACCCATGGTCTGCCGGTTGAGCTGGAAGTGGAGAAGACCCTGGGGTTCAGCAACAAAGCCCAGATCGAGGAGTTCGGCATTGCCCAGTTCAACGCTCGCTGCCGCGAAAGCGTCCGGTTCTACCTGGAGGCATGGGAACAGCTTACAGAACGCATAGGCTTCTGGCTGGACATGGGTCACCCCTACGTCACCTTTGAGAACGACTACATTGAGTCACTATGGTGGATAGTAAAAGAGCTCGCCGACAAAGGGCTGGTCTACCAGAGCTACAGAGTGACGCCGCACTGTCCCCGCTGTGGCACATCCCTCAGCTCCCACGAGGTGGCGCTCGGCTACGACGAGACCGAAGACCCGTCAGTGTACATCAAGTTCGAGTTGGCCACCCCGCCGGGGAAGGTACCGAGTTCCCTTGCCGATGCCGTTCCTCCACCACCCACCTTCCTCCTTGCCTGGACAACCACGCCGTGGACGCTTCCAGGGAATACAGCCCTGGCTGTGGCGCCCGAGGCTGAGTATGCCCTGGTGGAGTACGACATCGGCCAGGGCAAGGAACGACTGATTCTGGCCGATGCCCTGCTGCGGGCCGCCCTCGAGGGAGACTACAGGGTGCTGAAGACAATACCTGGGAAGCAGCTTGTCGGCTGTCAGTACAGGCCCCTGTTCAACCCTGCCGACTATCGAGTGGGGGCTCAGCGGTTTGAACCCTCTCCCACCGATTCGAGCAAGAGAGACCTCGTGCCTGCTGAAGCACCGGACACCTACCCCGTAATCGCGGGCGACTTCGTTTCTATGGAAGATGGGACCGGAATAGTCCACATTGCTCCCGCCTTCGGTCCGGATGACTTCGCAGCCGGACAGGAGAATGGCCTCCTGTTTGTTGAAGAATATGTCAACCTGCAGGGTGCAATTGTCGGAGACTATCCCTTTGCAGGCAAGTTCGTCAAAGAGGCAGACCCGCTGATTGTGTCAGATCTCGAGTCCAGAGGGCTTCTCTACCGCAGCGGCACCATCAGCCATACGTATCCCTTCTGCTGGCGTTGTGAGACTCCTCTGCTGTACTATGCCAAGCCCTCATGGTACATCCGGACGACGGCGCGCAAAGATGGACTGATCTCCGGGAACAACGACATTAACTGGTATCCTGAGTACATCAAGCACGGGCGTTTTGGCGATTGGCTGGAGAACAACGTCGATTGGGCTTTCTCCAGAGAACGCTTCTGGGGAACTCCCCTGCCCGCCTGGCGCTGTGACCAGTGCCCCGACCAGTTCCAGTTCATGGGTAGCATCAATGAGTTGAGGAACCAGCCCGGCCTGGAGGGGCTGGTGGAGCCCATCGACCTCCACCGTCCCTTCGTAGACCAGGTTACCTTCCGCTGCCGCAAATGCGGCGGGACGATGCGGCGCGTCACCGAGGTTCTCGATGCATGGTTCGACTCGGGGGCGATGCCCGTCGCCCAGTTCCACTATCCCTTCGAAAACGAACAGCTATTCCAGACCAGCTTCCCTGCCGACTACATCTCCGAGGCAGTCGATCAGACAAGAGGCTGGTTCTACACGCTGCACGCCCTGTCCACCCTGCTGTTCGACCGTCCTTGCTTCAAGAACGTCATCTGCCTGGGACACATCCTCGATGCCAAAGGGGAAAAGATGAGCAAGGCGAAGGGAAACGTTGTCGACCCGTGGACCATTGTCACCTCGCAGGGAGCTGATGCGCTGCGCTGGTACATGTTTACCTCCACTCCTGCTGGCAACGTGAAACGGTTCGATCCTGCCCAGGTCACCGAAGTCCAGCGCAAGTTCCTGTCCACCCTCTGGAACACGTATTCCTTCTTTGTGCTCTATGCCAATATCGACCGGTTTGACCCGTCCAAAGCCACCGTCCCCGAGTATTCGTCTGGCCTCGACGTATGGATCACTTCCGAACTCCACCAGCTCATACTCCAGGTGGATGAGGCACTTGACAGCTACAATCCTACCGACGCGGGTAGAAGGATAGAGGAATTCGTTGAGCGCCTGTCCAACTGGTACGTCAGGAGGAGCCGACGTCGCTTCTGGAAAAGCGAGAGCGACGCGGACAAACTTGGCGCCTACTTCACCCTTTACGACTGTCTGGTTACACTGTCCAAGCTCATCGCCCCTCTGATCCCCTTCACTGCGGAGGAGATGTACCAGAACCTGGTGCGCTCAGTCCATCCAGATGCTGAAGAAAGTGTGCACCTTTGCCCCTTCCCTACGGCAGACCGCACCAAGATAGACGAGACTATCACCGCCGACACGCAACTCGCCATGAAGATTGCCAGCCTGGGAAGAGCCGCCAGGAGCAAGGCGTCCATCAAGGTGCGCCAGCCTCTGGCCAGGGTGGTTGTCAAGACCAGGTCCAGGAGCGAGACAGACGGCCTGGAAAGGCTGGCATCTCAGCTACTGGACGAGCTCAACGTCAAGGCGATGGAATTCGTCAGCGACGAGAGTGATCTGCTTGACAGGCCGGGCTACTCGTGCGCCAGCGATGGAGAATATGTGGTGGCAGTGCCCACGGACATTCCTCAGGAGCTGGTTGAGGAAGGACTGGCGCGAGAGGTGGTACACCGGCTCCAGACGATGCGACGCAACGCCGGCTTTGACATTGGCGACCGGATCACCACCTTCTATCAGGCAGACGCGCCCATTGCAGCGGCGATCGTGAACCAGTCGCAGTACATCAAAGAGGAGACGCTTTCCAACCAGATTATCTGCGAGATGGGCGGGGCCGACACGCATACCGAGACGCACCGCATCCACGGGTACAACGTGACGCTGGGGGTAGCAAAGATCGTCACGGCAAAGCCAGAGAAAGAATGAGCGGACGAAGCCTGGGGGTAATACTCATCCTCGGCAGCACAGCTCTCGCCCTCGACCAGCTAATCAGGTTTCACGGGTGGGAGTGGGAGCAGATGTACACGTTGTGGCACCACGAAGGTCTGTCACTGGCAGGTCTTGCGCTTGGAGCGGCATGTCTGCTGAGGGCGAGACGGCAAGCATAGGTTCAGAGAACACCCAACCCGACCCAACAGATCCAAACCCACTCACAACCTGTCCGCGCCGCCGGCGGCAGAAGACGTCTATCCTTTCCTCTCTGCTTCATCCCGTCTGGCACGAAGGCGCCAGTATCCCCTTACATTGTCGATGGCCCTGGCGGCTCGTCCGATGCTGGGGAAAACGGGTATGCCTGCGGCAGACAGCTTGCGTTCTATCTCCAGCCGCCGCGTCTCTGCCGGGCCAGGCGGCAAAATGACAAGCACGGGTTTGCGCCGTGTATTGCTGAAATCGACGATAGTGGCGGTGATTGCCTCCGCCTTCTCCCTGGGGAAGGCGTCCAGGATAACGCCGGCGTTCTCATAGACTGCCAGGAGATCAACCTCGGGCTCCCCGGCTAACAGCTCCATGACCCGCCGAAGCACTTGCGGGGCCCGCTGGCGCTGGCTCAGGTCAACTGGATTGCACAGCACACTGCCTACCTGGCCGAGAAGGCCCACCAGCTCACGGCCGGTCTCCTCGGTCAAAGCGGGCACACCAATGCCGGCGTCAGCGCAGGCGTCCGACACCAGCACGGCTTCACCCCCGCCTCCATCAGTAATACCGCAGACAGCAGCAAGGTTGGCCTGGCTAAACCTTCCGGACTTTTCAAACACCAGAAGCGTGTCCGCCAATTCGTCCACGCTGTGAACCTCGACGGCGCCGGCTTGCCTGAGCGCTCCGGACCACACGTGAGCCGGGGCTGCGAGTGCCCCGGTGTGAAAGGCGGTGGCCCTGGCCCCCGCATCTGATCTGCCGCCTTTGAGCACGACGACGGGCTTTGTCTCGGAGGCAACACGCATGATTTCAAGCAGGCGCCGGCTATCCCGCGGCCCTTCCAGGTAAACCCCCACGATATCCGTCTTGTGATCCAGCGCCAGATACTCCAGGAAGTCAGCCGCGCCCAGGTCAGAAGCGTTGCCTATGCTCACGCCCTTGCTGAAGCCGATCCCGCGGGTCATGCCGAACTCGAGAATCTTGCCCATGTGCCCACTGCTCTGGCTGATCAGGCCCACAGACCCCACGCCAGCCTGCAGACCGAATGGCCCGAACGGTATCCCGTGTTCGGGACAATAGACGCCAAAGCAATTCGGGCCGATGATTCTGAAGCCACCCCGACGCGCCCTTACTACCATTTCCCGCTGCACTTCAACCCACTCCCGCTCACCAGCCTCGGTGAACCCGGCTGTGAAGAAATACACAGCCTTTATCCTCCTGGCAGCGCAGTCGTCCAGCAGGTCCAGCACAGACGCTCGCGGTACGCACACGATCACCAGATCAACAGGACCAGGAATCGACCTCAGGCTGCGGTAGACCCTCAGGCCAAACAGTTCCCCTCCCCTGGGATTCACGGGATACAGTCTGCCCTTGAAGCCGGAGGAGACGAGACACCTCAACCACTGTGAGCCGATTCTCTGCTCATCTGCGGAAACACCGACTACAGCGATTGACTGGGGATAGAAGATGGGTTCCAGTTCCGTGAGCTTTGCCCGGTTGAGACGGGCCTGCACTTCTGCCGAACCATCTGAGAAGCAAGTGATTTCGATAGCAACACTATTCTAGTGGATTCGCCCATCCTGCCACAAACCGATGCTTCTCGAAACCGGCACGTCAGTATCCAGACTGCCGACGTTTCACGGCAGCGCCCGTATGGAGCAAAGTGTGTAGGCAGCCAGGCTTCCCGAGGCAATCGGCGAACCAGCAGGAACTACGGTCTCTGCCCCAGAACCGCTTCCGTGGTATCTGTCACGTCCCCGCGGACATAGGTGATCGTCACCTTTTCGCCGGGTTCATGACTTCGTATGGCGTTGACCAGTTCGCTGACAGTGGTTACGTCCGCGTCGCCAAGCTTGATGATGACATCGCCAGCCTGCAGGCCCGCCCCTTCTGCCGGGCCACCTTCTACCACCTCAACGACAAGAGCACCCTGCTCAACACTGAGACCCCACTGAGATTTGACAGCCGGCGTCACGTCGGTGATGCTCACGCCCAGCCAGGCAGGAGACACGCGCGCCTTCGTCACCAGGTCATACACCACGGAGATCGCTACGTTGGTGCTTATGGCAAACCCGAGGTTCTCCCCTTCAGCGATGGCGGTGTTTATGCCCACCACCTGGCCGGCCATGTTTACCAGAGGGCCCCCGCTATTTCCCGGGTTTATGGCGGCATCGGTCTGGATGATGTCCGTCAGCACCACGCCATTTGGCTCCTGGATCGAGCGGCCCAGGTAGCTGATGACACCCTTCGTCCAGCTTGGCCCACCTGGCAGGGCCAGGGCATTGCCCACAGCCACCACGTCTTCGAGTTTCTCAAGCTGGTTCAGCGAGTCCCTCAGAAAATGAGCGTACGGTAGCTCTTCGCCGGGACCAATCTTCAGCACCGCCAGGTCTGTCTCAACGTCACCGGCCCACTTCTCCGCCCGGTAGCTGCTGCCATCACTCAGTGTGACGTTTATCTTGCTGGTACCTTCGATCACGTGGTTGTTCGTAACTATGATCCCCTCAGCATCGATGATGACCCCGGTCCCAGCACCCTGCTGCGGAACAGGCCGCAGGAAGACATCCAGGCTCACCTTCTCGGTCAAGATGGAGACCACCGTTGGGCCTATGCGGTCAACCAACTCACCGATTGGCAGGTCAGTCTCTCTCTGGTCATCCACATAGCCAGGCTGCCAATCGACAGAAATGGGCGTACCCTGTGCGCTGGGCGATTCATCCTCCGTGAACAGGCCACAGCCGGAGGTCGCCAACACCCCAACGACCAGGACAGCGATCACGATGTATCTGAGTTTGCCCATGTCGCTCACCTCTCACTCAGTTTGTCGTTGGAATTATAGCACTTTCTGCTCACGGGAAAAGGTCAACCACCCAGGCTTACAAAAATGAAACAAGTGACGCCTGGCCCTGCGGCATGGGGTCAATGCGGTGACGCGGGAGCGAGTCTAAGGGGACCTTTGGCGTACGCATGGCGTCACCGACGCCATGCCGGTTCAGGGAAGAACCGATGCTGACACGGCCTGCACCGCGTCCCTGGCCACGTCCAGTAGCCCAGTCGGGTAGAAGAACAGCGCCAGAACGCCCACACAGGCAATCGCCAGAGCCAGCTTCACTGGCCAGCTCGACGGAACGCTTTCGATCGACGCCGGTTCACCAAACCAGGTAACCTTGACGACCCTGAAGTAGTAGTACGCCGATATAGCAGTGTTGACCACGGCTATGACAACCAGCCACAGCAGGCCCTGGTAGACCGCTGCATTGAAAAGGTAGAACTTGGCCAGGAAGCCCGCCGTGGGCGGTAGCCCCGTCAGAGAGACGAGACACAGGGTCATAGCCAGCGAGAGTGGAGGGGCACGGCGGCCCACTCCCGAGTAGTCCGCTATCATATCGCTATTGATCCTGTTCGAGATAGCAATGACTGCGATAAAGACGCCAAGGTTGGCCAGAGCATAGCAGCCAATGAAGAACAGCAGCCCCGTCGGACCAAACAAAACGGGACCTTCGACACCCGTGGCCTTGGTGACAGCGGCCAGGCCAATCATCAGGTAGCCTGCCTGAGCGATGCTGCTGTACCCAAGCATTCGCTTGATATTCGTCTGTGCTATGGCTACCACGTTGCCCACAGTCATGGAAATCGCACTCAGTACAGCAAAGATCATGGCCCAGTCGGGCAGTATCTGGTCTCCTCCGAAGGCCTCGAGGAAAACCCGGATGATGACAACAAAACCAACCGCTTTGCTGGCTACGGAGAGGTAGGCAGTCACAGGAGTCGGCGCCCCTTCGTAGACGTCAGGCACCCACATCTGGAACGGGACGGCGGCGATCTTGAAGCCAAAGCCGGCTATGAGGAAGATCACGCCCAGTAGCAGTGCTGGGGTGTCAAAGCCAATTCCGGACTGAGCCAGTGCATCGAAAATGCCATCGAGCCGGGTCTCGCCGGTGAGACCAAAGACCAGGGCCATGCCAAAGAGCAACACGGCTGAGGCAATGGCACCCAGCAACAGATACTTCAGCCCGGCTTCGCTCGACTTCTCATCTTTAAGGAACGCGGCCAGCGAGTACAGCGAGATGCTGGTCAACTCGAGAGAAATAAAGATGGTGACCAGGTCCCTGGAGGCTGCCATGAACATCATACCAACGACGGAGAGCAGAAGCAGGGCATAGTACTCCCCCTGGAACCGGGCGAACTTGGATACGTAGTCCCTGGAGGCAAGGACAACCAGGATGGCCGCGCCACAGAATATGAAGTTGAAGAATACGGCGAGCTCATCTACCTTGAGCATCCCGTTGAAGATGGTGTTCTCCTCCCTGCCCCACAGCGCCACACTGACCGCCAGAGACGCCAGCAATCCCGTGATGCTCAGAGCGGCCAGTGCATTCTTGTTGCGCACAAACAGGTCAAGCAGAATCACCGCCGCGGCAACAGCGCCGACTATTATCTCAGGAGTGATCAGATAATAGTTCAATTCTCACCTACCGAGACGATATTTGCGATTCGAAGCAATCTCTTGGTGTCGTCATGCAACTCGTTCCACATGTCACCAAGGTCTTCTGTGCGAACCCACACGGCCTGGCCGACATCGCTGGCCGGTGTTAGCTCTCCTCCCAGAAGCTCCGCCAGGTAGTCTATGTAGATTACGTGCAGTTTCGTCTCCTGACCTTCTTTGACTATCCTGTCAAAGGGCATCAACGGTGCCGTCAGCCTTATCTCCAGATTTGTCTCCTCTCTGACTTCCCTCATGATTCCCTCTTCAATCGTCTCGCCCAACTCCAGCTTCCCCCCAGGACAGATCCACTTCCCCTGCCAGAAACCACCTCGCTCCTCAATATGCTTGACCAGCAGAACCCTTCCCTCAGCATCTCTGATAACCGCCCCCACAGCCACCATCTGCTTGACCATTCTGTTCGATATTGCTTTATGTTAACCTACGGTGTAATGATGCCGACCTGTGCCAGGCCCTCCATAGTCACATCGATGACGTCGGTCAGGATTCTGGGATAGATACCAAGCAGCATTATCACGGCAACCAGAGCAAACGTGGAGACTTTCTCCACCGTGTCAGCGTCCCCGACCCCGTCAAACTCCGGCTTTGGCTGGTGGTAGAAGACTCGCTCCAGCATCCACAGGATATAGCCTGCAGTCAGCACAACGCCGAGAATGCCCACCAGAGTATAGACCCGGATACCGGAGACAACCCCACTGGCAAAGGAACCCAGGAAGGTGACGAATTCGGCGGCGAAGCCAACCGTACCCGGCAGCCCAAGCGCAGCCAGCCCGGCAACACTGAACACCACGGCAATAACAGGCATCTGCCTCGCCAGCCCACCAAGGTCAGGAATGTGACGTGTGTGCGCTTTCTCGTAGACCAGGCCACACATGGCAAACAGGAGTCCGGTGATCACGCCGTGGCTGAACATCTGGAGCGTAGCTCCCGTAACGCTGATATGAGACAGGGCAAAGAGGCCCAGCAGCACATAACCCATGTGGCTCACGCTGCTGTAAGCAATCAGCCTCTTCAGGTCTGTCTGTCTCAACGTCACCGCCGCCCCATAGAGCACGCCGATAATGGCTACGGGAATGAGGAAAGGAGCCGCGTCCGACGCAACGCCCGGGAAGATGCTCATGCACACCCGGATCATGCCGTAGCCGCCCATCTTCAGCAAGCAACCGGCCAGCATAACGCTCACGGCCGTGGGAGCGTCTGTGTGGGCGTCAGGCAGCCACGTGTGCAGTGGAACAACAGGCAGCTTCACTGCGAAGCCCGTGAGCAGCAGGCCAAAGGCGGCTGCCAGGAACGTGATGGGCTGCGTCTCAATACCTGCATCGCGCAGGGCTATCATGTCGAAGGCAGATTGCCCGATGCTGTCCATATATGGCGTCGCCTTGAAATAGAGGAACAGGATTCCGGCGAGCATCATGGCACTGCCGAAGATGGTATAGATTACGTACTTGATAGCCGAGTAGTCCTTCCTGCCCTTGCCCCAGATGGAGATGAGGAAGTACATCGGGATGACCTCTATTTCCCAGAAGAGGAAGAACAGCAGCAGGTCAAGTGCGCAGAAAACGCCCAGAATGCTGGATTCCAGCAGCAGCAGGTATGCGAAGTACTCCTTGTGCCGGAAATCGATCTTCCACGAGACAAGCACGGCTATGAAGCCCAGCAGGGTGGTCAGTATCACAAGCGGCAGGCTGATACCGTCCACACCCAGGAAATACTGAACGTTGATCTGAGGAATCCATGAGAACCTCTCAACGAACTGGACCCCGCCGTCTCCCCTGTCAAAGAACCCGAACACGGCCAGGGAAAGGGCAAAGGGGATCACGGTGAAGACCAGCGCCAGGCCCTTGATGCGGCTTATTTCAAGCTTGGGCAAAAGGGCAATGAGCAGAGCCCCAACTACAGGCAGAAAGATGATTAGCGACAGAGGATGAATTGCTTCCAAGCCCTAGCTCCTCATACCTTATTCGTGTCTCCAGCTAACCTCGAATGGCCACTCGTGACGGCCAGTCCATCCGGGTTTGCTACGTTCCCTGGCTCGCTTTTCAACGACTTCAACCTGGAGAAACCGTTCCTCTCTAGTCACTGAACAAGTACACAAAAGCAACAATAATCAGGATGCCGATGAACATCACCAGGCCGTAGAGCTGCAGCCACCCGGTTTGGGCCCTCCTTATGGACCGGCCGCCTGCCAGCGTTCCGCCGCCTATCCCGTTCACCAGACCGTCAACCACATAGGTGTCAAACAACTGGGCCACCCAGAAGAGGCCATCAACCAGCGCCCTGACAACAAACACCCTCTCGTACAGCTCATCCATCCAGTACTTCCTTGAAAGAACCCTGTACGGAGCCGGCAGCAGGCGGCCCACTGACTCGCCAGACGGCTGCTTGCGGATGTACATCATGTAGGAGAACGCTGCGCCCAAGAGCGCTATTATCAGCGATATTAGAGGCAGGTAGTGATGGGAACTGAACAGCGTGAAGAAGTGACTCGCGCTAAACACATCCTCACCGCCAAAGAACCGGCCAAACCAGCCGTTTACGTTGAGCCACCCCGAGCCGATGGCCAGCGCGGCGAGTATAAACATCGGGACCAGCATCACACTGGGCGATTCATGGAGACCGCCATGCTCCCCGTGACCGTGAGCGGAAGCCGCAGCGCCTCTGTACTCCCCGTGGAAGGCCATGAAGAGAGTCCTGAACATGTAGAACGCGGTCATGAACACCGTTATCATGGCCAGTATGAACAGGATGTACAGCGGCCCTCCAAGCTCCATCGCCTCGGCTATGATCTCGTCCTTGCTCCAGAACAGGGCCAGCGGCCAGATGCCTGCCATGCTCACAGTGCCAATGAAGTAGACGACGTACGTCCAGCGCATATGCTTGCGCAGGCCACCCATCTCTCGCAGGTCAAAGGTACCCGTGGCATGATTCACGCTACCCGAAGCCAGGAACAGAAGGCCTTTGCAGAAGGCGTGGTTGAACAGATGGAATATTGCTATGGCGGTGGCAGCCCTGGCCAGGTCCAGCGTAATGCCTCCGGCTTCGTGGTCCCCGTAGAACGTGACCAGGCCCACTGCTCCCAGTCCCAGCATCATGTAGCCTAGCTGGCTGATAGTACAGTACGCCAGGACCCGCTTGATGTCGTTCGCCACCAGGGCCATAGAAGCGGCGAAGATGGCCGTAAATGCACCTATGGTGCCAACAAGCGTGAGCGCGACCTCAGAACCGGCGAATATGGGGAACATACGGGCCACCAGGAAAACACCCGCTGTGACCATGGTGGACGAATGGATCAGGGCGCTGACCGGGGTAGGACCCTCCATGGCATCGGGCAACCAGACGTGCAACGGGAACTGGGCGGACTTACCTACGGCCCCGGAGAATATGCCAATCGCAGCCCACGTCAACACGGTTCCACCCAGCAACCCGGCTATTGCCATGGCATGCAGATCGCCGATGTTGAGAGTCCCTGCCTGGAAGTAGAGGTACAGGATGGCAGCCAGGAAGCCGAAATCGCCCAAACGGGTTACCAGAAAGGCCTTCTTGGCCGCAGCCGCCGCAGCCGGACGGTGGAACCAGAAGCCGATGAGCAAATACGAACACAGGCCCACCAATTCCCAGAACACGAACAACTGAACCAGGTTATCAGCCAGCACCAGCCCCAGCATGGAACCGGTAAACAGCGACATGAAAGCAAAGTAGCGGCAGTACCCGGCGTCACCGCGCATGTAGCCCTGGGAGTAGACCTGGACCATCAGGCTGCACAAGGTGATGACAACCACCATCACCGCAGTCAGCGAGTCCACCATCAGACCCAGGTTGATGGATGTGCCGCCTATGATAGCCCACTCGTGCGTTGGGAAGTCCAACTCTCCCTGTGCGCGGACACTGTTCAACGTCCACAGGGCGAGGACGAAGGACACGGCTATGCAGGCGATCGTCACATAACCGGCGATCTGTGGCTTGTTGTTGTAGAAAGGACGAACTATGAAGGCATTGATTACAAAGGAGAAGATCGGGAATAAGAAGATCAGCCATACGGCAGCTTCTGGAATGTCGGACATTATGCCTTCCTCAGAATCTCCTGCACTACGTGGTCTTTCTCTTCGGGAATGAGGACACGATACGTTGCAGACTCGCCCAGGGTGGGACTATCAGGATCGACCAGAATGCGGGCAGGAATTCCTTCGCCTTCAAAGAACTCCTTCCACATCTCCGCTATGATCCGATTGGGAGCAGTCTTAACCTGAAGCCACATGCCTAACCCTTCATCACGTCGATCTCAGTGGCGTCAACCGTTCGGCGACTGCGATAGATAGCCATGATCAAGGCCAGGCCAACAGTGGCCTCGGCCGCCGCCACCACCATGACCAGGATGGCAAACACCTGCCCGGTAAGAAGCACAACGTCCGAAACGAGATACTTGGAGAAGGCCACCAGGGCTATGTTGGCCGCATTGAGCATGAGCTCGATACACATCAAGATAATCACCGTGTTCCGCTTGGCCAGCACACCATAGATGCCAATGCAGAACAAGATGGACGATAGTACCAGATAGTGTTCCAGGCCTACAGACATCTATTTCTCCCTCATTATGACGATGCCGCCCAGCACTGCCGCCAGCAGCATCACCCCGGCTATCTCCACTGGCAGAATATATCCGTCCTTGCTGAAAAGCGCCTGGCCAAGACTCTCAGTCACCCCGCTCCCTGCCGAGTTGGTCAACGCCGTCAAAGCCGGGTTGCCAACTGCCTCCGCTGCCCAATCAGTACCTACCATGGTGAATATCATCACCCCCAGCAGCGCCGCCGAGAAGAGCAAGGCCGGAAGCCTGAGCCGGTTGAACAGGCTACCTCGCTGCGCGTCCCGGGTGAACAGGATACCGAATATGAGCAGCACCCCAATCGCTCCGATGTACACCAGCACCTGAACGGCAGCCAGGAAATCGGCGTTGAGTGTTACGTAGATACCCGCTGTAGTGAAGAAACACAGAACCAGAAACAGTGCCGCCCGGAACACGTTTTGCAGCAACACCACCGCCAGGGCCGCCCCAACGGTGAGCACCGCCAGTATCCAGAACGCAACGTCTAGCGCAACGTTTTCTGCCATAACTGCTGGCTCTTCCTCCCGGCTTTATCGAGCAAAAGCGTTTGCTTTGGCAAAGTCTTTTCTACCTCAGGGCGGTAGTAGCCGCTCAATCGCTTGTCCCTGGTGCGCTCGACCTCCTCCTTGGACATGACCAACTCCCCCCTGCGATACTTGCTTCGCTCATACTCCATGCTAAAGAACAACGCATCGTAGGGACAGGATTCGACGCATAGCCCGCAGAATATGCAGCGCCCCGTATCAACCTCAAACTTCTCCACCGCGTACCGGTTCTCTTCACCGTTACGAGACGTAACGATCTCGATATTCCCCTGAAGGCAACTCTTGGCGCAGGTTGCACAACCGGTGCAGCGTTCCTTGTCCCAGACAAGCTCATAGCCACGAAAGCGCCTGGAAACGTTGAGTCGCTCCTCGGGATACTGAGTGGTGATGCGGTGCCGGGCCAGATGCTTGAAACTGACAACCAGTCCCTTGGCCAGGCCCAGGCCGTACCGCTCAAACTTCAGCCCGCGGAAGCGTCTCGACACCACAGACCTCTCCCCGTAATACTGTGCGGCGGTGACGCGCCGGGCAAAATGCCTAAGACCGGTAGCCAGCCCCTTTGCCAGCCCCTCGTACCGCTCAGACTTTAACTTCAACTCTTCCCCCTCCCAGCTTGAAGAACCTGGACCCTAACAATATCAGCGCACCGGCAACCCCGAAGTTGATGAACAGCATCCACCAGGGAATATCACCGCCGAAGCCGACCACTTCCAGGCCGATGACCAGCAGGTTGACCAGGGCCAGCGGAAAGAGGAACTTCCAGGCAAAACCCATCAACTGGTCGACCCGCAGGCGAGGGAATGTGACCCTCAACCACACCATCAAGAAGAAGATGAACACCGTCTTGAGCATGAACCACAGTACGCCGATGTACGGACCGCCCGGCCCTATCCAACCTTTGAAGAACAACGTGGCTGCAATAGCTGACATCGCCAGGGCATAACCGTACTCGGCCATATAGAACATGGCAAATTTCATCCCAGAGTACTCAACGTGGAAACCGGCCACGATCTCCGAGTCAGCCTCCAGCAAATCGAAGGGCCCGCGGTTGATCTCCGCCATCGAGCTACATAAGAAAATCAGGAACCCGAGGGGCGTGAGCAGGAAGAACGGGACATCATGTCCATTGACGATGCCATTCATCGATAGCGAGCCACTTATCATCACCACACCCAGAATCGAAAGCACCAGTGGCAGCTCGTAGCTCACCATGGCTGCTATGACGCGCATGCCGCCGAGGAGGGAGTACTTGTTGTTGGAGGCCCACCCGGCCATAAACACGCCAATCACACCCAGCGAGCTGATGGCTACTACGTACAGAATGCCGATATTCAGGTCTGGCAGAAGTCCATGACCTTCGTGGAAAGGAACGACGGCGAAAATCAGCAGCACCGGAAGGAAGCCGACTATGGGCGCTATCCAATGAACAATCTTGTCCGCTGCATCCGGAATAATGTCCTCTTTAATCAGCACCTTGATAGCATCGGCTACAGGCTGGAACAGCCCAAAGGGGCCAGCGCGGTTTGGGCCCAGGCGAAGCTGAAACGGCCCGAACAAGCGCCGCTCGATGTAGATGAACGCCATGACTCCCAGGATGACAAACGCAACGACGATAAGACTGAACACAGCAAAGTGCGCCCAGTAGTTGTCGAGAGGCCAGAGATCGATCATCGGTCTATCTCACCCAAGCAGACGTCAATGCTGCCGAAAGTAGCTATGATGTCAGCCACCTTCCAGCCGATTACCATATCCCGCAAAGTGGTAAGGTTGATGAGCGTCGGCGCCCGAATGTGAAGGCGATACGGGGCAATAGAAGTGTCGGAGACCAGGTAGAACCCCAGTTCCCCCTGTGGACCCTCGATGCGCCCGTAGGCTTCGCCTCTTGCGGGGCGCAGCAATTGCGGCACCTTGGCCCGGACTTCGCCCTCAGGTATCTGGTCCATAGCTTGCTCTAGAATTCGCAAGCTTTGCCACATCTCCTTGATCCTCACGCGGTAGCGGTCGTAATTGTCACCAATGTCGCCGGTGGGGATGTCGAAATCGAAGCGATCATAAACAGAGTAGGGGTCCGCCTTGCGTATGTCCCACTTCACTCCGCTGGCACGCAACACGGGGCCACTGATCGACGCATTTATGGCCAGATCACGCGGTAGAATACCAACCCCCTTGGTTCTGGCCAGGAGAATCTCATTCTCCGCAAGAAGCTGCTCATACTCCTCGATATAGCCAGGCATCTCCGACACAAACCTCTTCAAAGCAGGCAAGAACTCCTCGGGGAAATCATGGCTGAGTCCGCCGATGCGCATATAGTTGTAGGTGAGGCGCTGACCGCAAACCATCTCAAACAAGTCGAGTAGCTTCTCCCTCTCACGGTACATGTACAGGAGCGGTGTATACACAGAAGCGCCAAGGTCGTTAAGCATGAAGCCAATGGCCGCCAGGTGATTGGAGATGCGCATCATCTCATCCATGATCACCCGCATGTACTCGGCGCGCTCCGGCACTTTGACGCCAGCCAGCTTCTCCACCGCCAACACGTATGCGTGGTTGTTCGTCATGGATGCCAGGTAGGACAACCTGTCGGTAACAGGTACGAACTGGGCATACGTACGGGTCTCAGCAAGCTTCTCTATGCCACGGTGCAAATAGCCAAACTTGGGCTCCAGGTCGAGAACGACTTCCCCGTCCAGGGTGACACGCATACGAAACACCCCGTGCGTCGAGGGGTGCTGCGGCCCCATGTTGATGACGAAAGGCTGGGTCTTCACTTCCATGCTATATCTAATTACGGCAAAGGTTCCACAGTATTCTGGGCATACTGCGCAGAAAAGAGGGTGTGGGCCACTCAAGCTCACTTTTCTTGATCGTAGCCGCCGCGCAGAGCTCCGGCTCCTCCTTCAGGGAGACCTCACCGTACTCGGCCACACGGCGGTCAAGGTCTTTTACTGAGCCCCAATCCCTCCTGATCCTGGTCTCCACTTCGTCCGCTGCCTGAGGACTGATCAGCCCAGACAACCTCTTCAACTCGTTGATACCCACTGCAGCTTCGTACGTAACATCGGCTATATCTTCACGTTTGAGCCAGTCCGTCTCGTAGTTAAGCGTATAGGTCCACGCTGGAGCCAGAAGCGCCTGGCGGTGCTCCTCAAGCGTGCGACAGGTGAGCTTGTAGCCGAACTCTTCCGGCCTCTCGAAGACCTGGCTTCCCGGATCGATAAACGGGGCCAGCGGCGATATGTGGGGGTGCAGGCGTCCCTTGCCGCCGAACTCCGCGGGCAGCCTACCCAGGTAGTCCACGGTATCCATTACCGATTGGCGATCCTGTTTTGGCAGACCGATCATGTAAAAGAGATCAAACCTCTGGCAGTTGTTCTCCAGGGCTGCCCTGATGGTCTCCTCAATGTCCACGTTTCGCCAGTGCTTGCCAAAGGCGAAGCGAACCTCTTCATCGTGCGACTCAGGGGACATCTGAACATTGTAGTGCGGGATGGCCTCGCTTACCTTCCTGAAAAACGCCTTTCCTGCCGGGGCAAACAACTCCAGCACTATCTGTCCCCTCGCCCCCTTGGCCTTTATAGCCTGGAGAAGCCGCTCAGCGTAGTCTTCACCAGGCTGCCGAATGTCACCGATGATAAACACCGGCCCGCGGAGATAACGCTGAATGCTGTATATGTCGTCAGCCAGGAGGGAAGGACTGCGATAGGCCACCTTGTCCCTGTTGCACATAGTCCTGAAGGCGAAATTAGACCCACCACAGGAGCGGCAGTTCATAGTGCAGCCCCGGCACGTGAACACCGCGGTGATGGGGTAGTCCAGCCAGTTGCTGAACGGCACAACGCCGGAAAGAGACCGGTATTTGATCACCGACTTCACCGGGTAGTTGTAGTCCAACGGGATCTCATCAAGGTCCGACGGCACCCACGAGAGTTCGTTGTGATGAGCCACGCCATCCCCGTCTTTCCAACTCAAGTTCGGTATGTCCTCTACGCCCGTACCGCTCCTTATGGCCAGCATTAGCCGGAGCACTGGCTCTTCCGCAGAGTCTCCGCGCACAACGTAGTCAACCTGCGGATACTCGATGAGCTCCTGATAGAAGAAGGTGGAGGACAGTCCGCCGAAAATAATCGGCATCGACGGATGGAGCTTCTTCACTATGCGGGCCAGCTCCAGGCTACCCTGTGCATGAGGAAGCCAGTGAAGGTCGATGCCAAAGGCCAGCGTCTTCAGCTTGCTCAGGAAGCGTTCCACGTCAAAGCGAGGTTCACTCAGCATGCGGTTGGCAACGTTGACAATCCTGGTAGACACCCCGTGCCTTTCCAGGTAGCCGGCAATGCTCATGAACCCGATAGGATACATCTCAAAGATGGGCGATGAGGGGATAACGTCGCTTATGGGGCCGTAGACGATGGACCTCTTCCTGAAGTCGTAGTTGCTCGGGGCATGCAGAAGCACCAGGTCGGGCCTGCTCACAGGTAGTCCCTCCTCAAGGGGTGCCCCTCGAAACCCTCCCACATGAAAAGGCGTTTCAGGTTGGGATGGCCCACAAAGGTAATGCCCAGCAGGTCATAGATCTCCCTTTCCTGCAAGTCAGCTCCGCGCCAAACGCTGACTACCGACGGGACTTCAGGGCGCTCCCGGCTGCAGCGCACCTTGAGGACCAGGCTGTGGTTGTGCTCGATTGAGGTCAAGTTATAGACGACCTCGAGATAGTCAAGATAGTCAACGCCGGTTACGCAATTGAGGTAGTCGAAATCAAGACCGGGGGCGGCCTTGAGAAAGTTGGCCACCTGAAGAAGGAAGTCGGGGTTAATCAAGACCCAAGACTCGTTGGACTCAGTCTCCGCCTCGGGAAAAACCTCAGCTATTTGCCTGGCAATCTCTCGACCTGCAAGCGCCGTGGTCATACCTACACAGCTCTCTTCTTACCCCTCCCAGGCAACACCCTCCTCAGATCAGCAAGAATGAACTCGTCGCGAACACTCCGGTGTTCGATCTTGTTGTGCAATTGCATGAAGCCGTAGAGCAAAGCCTCCGGACGCGGAGGACATCCAGGCACGTACACATCGACCGGTATGACCCGATTCACCCCAGGCACCACGCTGTAGGAATGGGCAAACGTACCACCACTGATGGCACAAGCACCCATGGCAATCACCCACTTTGGCTCACCCATCTGATCGTAGAGCAGTCTCAGCGCCCTGGCCATCTTCCAGGTCAGCGTCCCCGCCACGATCATCAAGTCAGCTTGACGTGGTGAGGCCCGGAAGATCTCCATGCCGAAGCGTGACTGATCAAACCGTGAGGCCGCAGTTGGCACCATCTCCATGGCACAGCAGGCGAGTCCCGAGCCAAAAGGCCAGGTAGAATAGTGACGCCCCCAGTTGAAGATCTTGTCTATCGTGGTGACCAGCACGTTGGACCTGCAATCGTCGTCCAGCCACTCATCCGGATCAGGCAATGGCTGCCGCGACCGTGCGATCAGGTCCTCAACCTGCCTGCCCTCGGCTATGTCCATCTCTTCCAGAGAGAAATCGAACTCTGGCTTGTCTATTTCCACTCCATGGCTCCCTTTCTCCAGGCATGGACGTAGCCGACGACGATTATGGAAATTAGAATGACTGCAGCAGCCAGACCGTAACCGGCCAGCCTGTTTAGATTCAACGCCCATGGGTACAGAAAGACGGTCAGGACGTCAAAAGCAACGAACAGGATGGCGTAGAAATAGAAACGGAAGTTGAATTGGACCCACGCCTTGCCAACAGGCACCATGCCGCACTCGTAGGTCGAGTTCTTGATCGGATTTGGCTGGTTGCGCGGGGCAAGGCCAACAAAGCGGAGGATTACGGGAATCAGAACGAAGGCAGTGGCAAAGAGGACAGCTACTACCAAGAAGAGACCGAGGAGTCCGAAATCAGCTAACAAATGTCTCTCCTTCCACCTCGGTGACTAATATATCATACGGTGCCTGCAAAATCAACCCGATCGCAGCGGGCCACGCAGTGAAAAGATGCCCAGAAAGCTGCCCGGCGGTCGCCGTCAGCCGACGATAAGTTCGCGCTGGACGTAGGCCAACACACCACATGGTTTTCGGCACGTGTAAACAGCCTGGCGCCTCCCCCCTCCCCGTCAGAGGCCAAACGCCCCGGTCGTGTGCCACCCGAAGCCAGCTTCGGTTCCTGGACCAGCCCGCTGTACTGCGGTCGGTGCCCTGCCGGCCGTGGCAGCGGCTCATGACGCGAGCGCCGACGAAAGCATCCGCCACGATGGAAAAACCTTGCTTTTAGCTTGCCCCTATGGTATAAGAAACGCTGACGCGCAGCCGCGAGCGGGAAGATGGCGAAACCTACTGTTGTTGAGGGAGAGAAAGAGCTCAGCATAGACCAGATCAACTGGGGTGGGCTAACCTGGGTCAACATCGAGAAACCCACAGCCAGAGAGACAGAGTTCCTGGCTGAACGTTACCACTTCCACCCCCTCGACCTGGACGACTGCCTGAGCCGGAGGCAGCGTCCCAAGATCGACGAATACGAAGACTATGCATTCGTCGTGCTGCACTTCCCCCTATTCAGCAAGGAGATGAGAGTCACCGTTCCGAGCCAGGTATCTGTATTCATCGGCAAGGACTTCCTGGTTACGCTGCATGACGGAGCACTCAAGCCATTGGCCAAGCTGTTCAGGGACTGCCAAATCCACGATGAGGCACGCCAGGTGAACATGAAGAGCTCGGGGTACCTGCTCTACCGCATCACGGACAGGCTGGTGGACTACTGCCTGCCCATCACGTACAAGATCATGGAGAACCTGGAGAGAGTTGAAGAGGACATCTTTGGCACCAGGGGCCGAGGCACGGTGATTGAGCTTTCCATTCTCAGGCGGGACATTATCTCCTACCGTCGTATCGTGTGGCCCATGAGAGCAGTGATCGGGAGCCTGGAGCAGAAAACGCAGCAGTACACCGCAGAAGACATGGAGGTCTTCTGGGGAGACCTGATCGACCACGTCGATAAGATCTGGGATATCCTGGACGAATGCAAAGAGATAGTAGAAGGACTGAAAGACACCAACGATTCGCTGTACTCTCACCGGACAAACGAGGTAATCCGCATCCTCACCGTAATCTCCACAATAATGTTGCCTCTTACACTTGTCGCCAGTGTCTACGGAATGAACATTCGCTTGCCTGGCCAGAACGACGACAGCTCGTTCGTAATCATACTGGCAATCATGATCGTGGTCATCGGCGCCATGCTC
>CAZTYW010000006.1:2801-15679 GCA_964617695.1 uncultured Dehalococcoidia bacterium | reverse complement strand
AGCCTATGCTCCAGTCTGTCTTTCCCGGCTCAACAGAAGCTCAAGGCTATCCTCATAACCCACTGTCACTACGACCACGTAAGAGACATCCCGACTATTGCCATGAATATCTACCGTCAGGGATCACTTGAAGTCTATCTGAACTCCCACACATACGAGGTCCTGTCGACCCACCTGCTTGACGGCCAGATGTATCCCAATTTCCTCGAGCAGCCGCCAGACAATCCAGCGCTGAGGTTTGTGACTTTGGAGCCGTACCGGCCCGTAGACATAGGCGGGTACACCGTACTCGCCGTCCCGGTGCCGCACAGCGTTCCCACGGTGGGTTATCAAGTCTCGGCACAGGGAAGCAAGAGTCTGTTCTACACAGGCGATACAGGAGGCGGACTGTCTGCTTGCTGGGAACACGTGTCCCCGGACCTTCTCATCACCGAAGTCAGCATGCCCCGTAGAATGGAGCGGCTGGCCAGGGAGACAATGCATCTAACGCCGGGGTCACTGAGAGAGGAGTTGCTGCGGTTCCGCCACATGAAAGGCTATGTGCCTGCTACTGTCCTGATCCACGTCAATCCCTTTCTTGCCGACGAGATCGAAACAGAAGTGACTGAATTGGCCGAAGAGCTGGGGGCAAGCATCACCCTGGGTCACGAAGGAACAAAACTCTACTTGTAGACGTGAGACATCCATGGGCTCGACGGAGATCAGTTTCATTGCCGATAGCAATGTGGGCAAGCTGGCCAGATGGCTCAGGATGATGGGGTATGACGCCCTCTTTTTCAACGACATTGACGACTCCGAGCTGATCGCCACGGCCCTCAGAGAGAACAGGGTTGTCTTGACCAGGGATACCCAGATCATGAAAAGGCGGGTAGTGGCCGACGGCGCCCTGGTCGCCATCCTTACCCCGAGTGACGACCCCAGGCAACAGTTGCGGCAAGTGGTGAAAGAGCTGAAACTGGACTGCCGCCTCCACCAGTTCACCCGCTGCCTCGAGTGCAATCAACCTCTGGTGCCCAGGGACAGAGAAGAGGTAAGAGAATTGGTGCCACCCCATGTGCTCCGGACCCAAACACAGTACATGCAGTGTCCCGCCTGTCACAGAGTCTATTGGCGCGGGACCCACTGGCAGAGAATGAAGAAGGAGCTGGAGAGAATAGGGGCCGAGAGGTAGCCGATCGTTCAAAAGAATAGTAGCCCGGAGGAACGCCTCTGGCCGCACCGCCAGAGGCACTGATATGGGGCGAAAGCAGACCAAACGATGGCCAAAAACCTAGCCTCACAACTGGAGAAGCATTTGCCCTCCGAATCCCTGCGCCTGGTTCGGACGGCTGGCGAATTGGCCAGCGGAATCGGCGTGGCGCTATACCTGGTCGGCGGAGCGGTGCGCGACCTGTTGCTGGAGAAGTCCAATTTCGACATTGACCTGGTGGTGGAAGGTGATGCGCCCGCGCTGGCCTATCTGCTGGCTGAACGCCTCGGAGGGAAGGTGGTGACCCACCGGCGGTTCGGCACGGCCAAGTTCACCAGCGCCGATCTGAGCATCGACCTGGCCACCGCCCGTGCCGAAAGCTACGAACGCCCCGGTGCCCTGCCCACAGTAAGCCCCAGTTCAATCAGAAGCGACCTGTCGAGGCGGGACTTCACCATCAATGCCATGGCCGTGCATCTCAATCCCCACGACTTCGGCACGCCAGTCGATCCCTTTGGGGGAGAAGCGGACCTGGCACGGAAGCTCATTCGTGTGCTTCATGAGAAGAGCTTCTGCGACGACGCCACCCGCATGCTGCGCGCCATCCGCTACGAACAGAGGTTCGACTTCCACCTTGAGGCAAGTACCGAGGAGTTGTTGCGCCGAGACCTGTCCATGCTCCACACCATAAGCGGCGACAGAACACGGCACGAGTTGGAGCTGATCCTCAAGGAGGAAAACCCTGAGAAACCGCTCGGCCGCGCCGCAAAGCTGGGCATCCTTGAGAGAATCCATCCCTCACTCAGTGGCGATGGATGGTTGGCCAGGAGCTTCCAGCGGGCCCGCGCCATGTCCTGCCCGGTGCCACTGGGTCTCGGCTTCTCCCTGCTTGCGTACCATTTCGGCCGGGAGCAGGCCGACGACCTCATAGCCCGCCTCAGAATGCCAAAAGCCACAGCACACATCGTGCAAGACACCCTGCGCCTCAAGGAGAAGCTTGACTCACTGGACGCTCCGGGGCTGATGCCGAGTGCCGTTCACCAATTGCTCAAAGACTACTCTCCAACGTCGGTCGCGGCCTGCGCTGCCGCTTCGGACTCGCCGGCAACAATCCAGCGACTGCAGTTGTACCTCAACAGGCTGCGCTATGTTCGCACGTCGCTGGACGGGACAGACTTGCAGGCAATGGGAGTCCCGCCCGGACCGCGGCTAGGCCAGATATTGAGACGCCTGCATGGGGCAAAGCTGGACCGCAAGGTGAAGACGAGGGAAGAAGAAATGCGTTTGGTCCGCCTGTGGCTCTCAGAAGAAGGATAGGATGGACGACAGGTGCTGCGTCTGTGGCGAGACGTTGGACCCGGACAATATGTCACGGTGCCGCTTCTGCAGAGGATTCTTTCACATGGCATGGTCAACAGATGCCAGTGTGAAGGAATGTGGCCACTACTGGCTCAATGAGGTCTCCTGCGGCCTGGCCTTCATCTGCTCCCTATGTGAGCAGCGGCCCCGGCCACCTGAGCACTAGTCCTTGAGCCAATCCAACACCTCCTGGGGTATGTCCCTCAGCGCACCGCTTCTCAGCGTGCACCTGGGTAGAGACTGCAAGAACACCCGGCCATAGGTCTTTGTCTGGAGGCGCTTGTCAAGAACAATAACCACACCGCGATCAGAGCGGCTGCGGATGAGTCGCCCGAACCCCTGCTTGAACTTCAGGATCGCCTGCGGCACCAGGTACTGGTTGAACGGATCATCGTAGAGCTCAGAGCGGGCAGAGATCACCGGGTCGGTTGGAACACTGAAGGGCAACCGGGCGATAGCCAGCACGCTGAGCGCCTTCCCCACCACATCAACACCCTCCCAAAGAGAAGAAGTCCCCAGAAGCAGGGCTCTCGGTGTAGCCTTGAAGTAATCCAGGACTCTCCTGGGGCTGCCGTCCACGCCCTGCCCCAGAACCAGGATGTCCTCCTCCTCCAGACGGGGTTGGACGCCAGCGTGAACGGCGCGCAGCGCGGCGTGGGAGGTAAACAGGGCCAGGGTGCGTCCCCCAATGGCGCTGGACACCTCTGCCAGCAGTTGCTCCGCCGCCTTCTGGTAGCCTGCGTTATCGGGCTCGGGCATGTCCTGTGGAAGACAGATCAGGGTCGAAGTCTCATAGTCAAAGGGGGCTTCCAGCGCCAGCTCTCCAGCTTCACTGAGCCCCAATGATTCCCTGACGTAGTCAAAGTTGTCCCCGGTGCTCAGCGTGGCGCTGGTAAGCACGACGCAATCCTTCTGGGAATACAAATAGTCGTCCAGCAACTGCCCCACGCGCAAAGGAGCAGCATGTAGATTGACACCACCCTGGGCCCTGGCGGAGGCCCAGTAGATAGTGCCTGCCTCGGGGCTAGCGATGATCGAATCAATCCGAGACCGCAGCCCGTCGATCTGCTGTCGCAGAGAGGATATCTCCGCCAGACACGCGTTGAGGTCCGGGCTTCTCCTGTTGGGCAAATCGTCCATCATAGAGTAGAGCCGGCTCAAGCCCGCCTCAAGGCTTCCGAGGCCAAGCTTGAGGTTCTCCCAGGGGAGTTCCACTTGAGTCCACCTCGGGTGGCGACGGACCTCGTTGGCGAGCCTCAGGTGAGACTCGTATTCTCCCAGTTTCCCAAGCAGCGTCGTCAGAAAGCCCCGGACGGCATCAAACAGTTGCGCAGCCTGACCCCGAGCTGACTTCGCCTCGTCCTGGAGGGCCTCGACCTGCTGGTCTATGTCGTTTCTTCTCACCCGAGCCAAGGAGGTGGTCCGCAGGTAGTTCCTGAGGTGGTACACAAAACCGCCTCTATCTCCAAAAGCCTGGAGACAATCAGCGACCTCCCGATCACCTACGCGATATCCCAGTTGCTCGGTGGCTTCCTCCTCCAAATGGTGGGCTTCATCCACGACCAGGTGCCTGTAATCGGGCAGGACGCCCCCTTTCTTGCCCAGATCAGATAGAAGTAGAGCATGATTGACGACTATCAGATGGGCACCCTCCGTGCGGTGACGAGCGCGATACAGAAAACACCCGCTGGGATAATAGGGACAGCGTTCTGCCACGCAGTTGTCTTCCGAGGCGCACACCCTGTTCCAGAGATAGCTCTCGCCGGAATTGAGGTTCAGTTCGGCGCGATCGCCGCTCGAAGTAGACGAGAGCCAGAGCAATATACGCAGCAGGAATCTGATATCTTCCCAGGCCAGGCCGGGAGTCTTACGCCAGGTATTCCACCGTCTGATACACAGGTAGTTGCTCCGTCCCTTGAGCTGGGCAACCTCGAGGTCTGGGGCTATCAGATCGCCTGCGCCCCCATCGAGTGCCCGAAGCAGGTCAGGAATGTCCTTGTTCACCAACTGCTCCTGGAGATTGATGGTATTGGTAGAGACCACCACCGGTACATTATTCGCAACGGCAAAGAAAATGGCGGGTAGCAGGTAGGCCATCGACTTGCCGGTCCCCGTGCCGGCTTCCACGATCAGGTGGCGCCCGCTGTTCAACGCCCTGGCCACTTCCTCCATCATAGCCACCTGGCCTGCACGGTACTCATACGCAGGGAAAGCTTGGGACATGGGGCCGGCTTCAACAAGCAGGCTGCTCAGACGGCCCCAATCCACCGGCTTGAACTCCTGACTTGGCACCAACGGTTTCCTCTCGGCCAGGTCCACACTTAGCGGGGCAAAGTCCTCTTCCCAGGTTTCCTTGTCCCACAGAGAGACCGTGCTTTCCTTGCTCCTTTCCGCCTCTACGAAGATGGAGCGCCATGACCAGTCTGTGGCCATGGTCAGTCGATTGACCTCGGCAATCAAAGGAAGCTCAAGCCCGGCAACCTTCTCCAACAGAGCCAGGAACACGTCTTTGGCCGTCATGGCATCGTCCAGCGCCCGGTGGTGGACTGGACAAGACACGCCCAGTTGCTCGGCCAGCCTCGGGAGGCTGTAGTCAAGAAGACGGGGCAACAGGATGCTAGCCAGTTCGAGCACATCATAAACAGGACCGGGAAAGCCCAATCCCTCGGACTGCAGAAAACCGAGGTCAAAGCTGACGTTCTGTCCCACCACGGTGCAGTCACCCACAAAGCGAAGGAGCTGGTCAGCCACTTCCGAGAAGTCAGGAGCAGGTTCAAGCTCATCAGCAGTAATGCCGGTGATCAGGCGCACGCGGTGCGGGAGAGGGCGATTGGGATTGAGCAAGGTGTGAAAGGTATCGATGACTTCGGCGCCGCGGAACTTGACGGCGCCTATCTCGATGATGCGGTCAGCTTCCGGGTCCAGCCCGGTGGTCTCCAGGTCGATCGAGACGCAGGTGCGATTCAACATGAGCGCGTGACTCGGCGGCTTCCCTGGAGAGGCAGAAAGCGCCCCGACCTAGAAGGGAAGATGCTCAGCGAGATACTCAAGCAACGGTACCCCAACGTAGACCTCAATAAGACTGCGGGGGAACCGCCCCAGCCAGGCATACAACAGGAACCTTTTCACAGGGTATCTGAAGACCCCTGCGGCTATCCCCACGAAATCGAAGATGAGGAAGGGGACGAGAGCGAAAAGGAAGATGGCAAAACCCCCCCGGCGCTGCATCCAACTCTCGGCCACTCGATATCTTTCAGTGTGTTCCGGGGCGATAATGGCCCTTCCTCCATAGCCTACAGCATACCCGCTCAGTTCACCCAGCGTGCCCCCTATGCTGGCGACCAGCGCCACCAGCACGGGGTTCCATATGGCAGCGGCCGCTATCACCAGCACGGTACCTGGCAAAGGTAGTACAACCGACAGGCTTGAAATGAAGGTTACCAGGAAGACGGCCAGGTACCCATACTCGGCGTATCGCTCCAGTTCCTCCGGGGGGAAGAAATGCCTCAAGGGCAAATACACGGCCAGGGCGACGATGAGGATAACGACCAGAAGAGCGAATGCCTTCACCACGCTCCCCCTGGTAGCCACTGTAAAAGCCTCGCGGAGTTCGGTCAGGAACTCATTCATCTTCACAGTGTCTCGTCCGGGGGAAGTCTAGCCCACAAAGGGAGCACTCATCCAGGAAGGGAGATGAGAGATGATGTTCCCGAATGCCCAGGTGTAGAAGTAGATCTCGGCGAAAGCTCGGGGCAACCGCCCCAGAAGGCAGAAGAAGAGGAATCTCTTCACCGGGAATCGCAGTGCTCCGGCGGCAATGCCGACGAAATCAAAGAAAAACAAAGGCAGAAATGCAAAGACGGTGGTGGCAAGTGCACCATGCCTTGTCATCCATTTCTCCGCAGTCTGATACCTGCTGAAACGTTCCAGGTGGAAAAGATTCTTGCCGCCGTAGCCGACGTAGTACGCCGTAATCTCTCCCAGAGTCGAACCCACGCTTGCTGCGATCGCCACCCAGAAGACGCTGCCGACAGCGGCGACAACAACGCTCAATGCCTGGCCCGGTATAAACAGGTGGGCCGGGATGACAACGCTCAGGCTCGGCAGCAGGTTTGCCAAGAAAACGCCCGGATAACCATACTTTTCAAGCCCAGCCGGCGAAATAAAGTTCGTCAATAGCGCAAAAAGAACCACGCCGCCCAGGGAGGCAACGATCAGAATAACAAGGGCCGTCGCCCTCTTCCAGGTCAGGCGCGGAATCACATCCTGCAGATCTCCCAGAAACTCCCCAACTCTCATTGCCGTAACCGTCATGTCTAGATCGTGCGAACCAGGTAGACTTCTAACTTCTCAGCCTTTAGCCGGCGACAGACCTCTTGGCCATGCCCTTTATCCTCCACCAAGCTGAAAAGGGTAGGCCCAGACCCCGCCAGGCGGACCCGGCCCACCCCCGCAGCCAGAAATCGAAGCCGAAACTCCTCAAGTTGAGGAAAACAACAAAAAGCAATATCGTCAAAGATATTATAGCACAAATCGCAGTTGAGCCTTTCTCCCCGCTTGATCAAGTCGACAAGGCGCTTCGTGTGTTCCCCAGCAGTAAAATGAGACGGGCCCACTCTCGAATACATCTCCCTTGTCTTGTTGGGAATGTCCACCGGCGGTCTCAGCAAGACGGCCCACGTTTCGGCCAGGCAAGGCAGCGGGGTCACCTTCTCACCGCGTCCCTGCACCATTGCGGTCGCCCCATCGCCGAGAAAGAAGGACACATCGGACCCCAGGCTGGCAGCCGCTTTCGCCAGGTCTTCAGAGCCAAGACCCAACCCCCACATCTGATTGAGGGCACGCAGGGTAGCCGCGGCATCGCTGCTGCCACCCCCCAACCCGGCGGCCAGCGGAATAGCCTTGTCCAGAAGGACAGACACGCCCCGCTCTGAACCAGCAACCTCCTGTAGCAGGCCAATCGCCCTGGCGACCAGATTGAGGGGAGAAACGAGTTCCGCCACGTTGGACTCCAGGTAGACGCCCTGGCGCGGCTGAAAACGCAGGGTGTCACACAGATCAATCGCCTGCATGACGCTGGTGACCTCGTGGTAGCCGTCCGCGCGTCTGCCTGTGACCTCAAGCGTCAGGTTGATCTTGGCACAGGCTTTCGCCTCTCTAGGCACCGATGTTGGCCCCATGTCCGTCCACTTCCCCGGATATTCTTGCCCACTCGTCTAAACTCAGTGTCTCAGCCCGGCGGCGAGGGTCTATCATTGTCCTCTCAAGAAGGGCAGCGGCGTCAGACGGAGATATCCCCAGGCCCTGAGCCAGTGAATTGCGCAGTTGCTTCCGCGGCGCGCTGAACCCCGCTCGCACGGCGGCAAAGAACCTCTCGGCTTGTGGCACCTCGACGGGGGCCTGCCGATAAAGGTCAATCCGCAGGATGACGGAGTCAACCTTTGGACGCGGGTAGAAACTCCGCGCTGGCACACGACCAGCGATGGTCGGCCTCCCGTAAAACTGGACGCTGACAGCCAGCATACTCATGCTGCCCGGCTGTGCAGTAACAGCTTCCCCGACCTCCTTCTGCACCATGACGACCATGACGCTCGGTCTAACACGGGCCTCGAGGAAATGGCGAAGTACAGCGGACGTGATGTAGTAAGGAATGTTGGCCACTACTTTGTAGCTGAACGGACTGTTGGCTGCTCCGGCGTCAGCCAGGAGCATACCGGGTTCGGTGTGAAGTATGTCAGCCTCAACTATGCTGACGTTGTTGGCCGCGACCATGGTCTCACTCAGGGCAGAGGCCAGCCTACCGTCTGTCTCCACCGCAATAACCCTGCCCGCTCGCCTGGCCAGCTCCCTGGTCAAGATGCCAAGTCCCGGGCCAATCTCAATCACTGTGTCCTGCGGCGACAGTTGGGCTGCCTTCACCACCTGCCGCAGCACCTGCCTATCGACAAGGAAGTGCTGGCCGAGGCTTTTTCTCGCCCGCAGTCCATACCGGGCCATTAGAGTCTTTGCCTCTACAGCCAGCAGCCGTGACATCCTGCAGCACGCTACATAAAAAAATCAGGGTCGTGCACCCAGCTTCGACCTCGCCTAATGGCTTACCCCTGTCTGACAGCTCCGACCAGGAGGACCTGTGGCACCCAGAAGCTGCTATTTACCGCTGCTTCCTTCCGGACCTGACGGGGTTCATAGTGTTCTGCCGCACAGGGCCTGATCCTCAACACCGCTCAACAGGGACAGTCCCACAAGGTCAACAGCCTCAGACGGGAATTCAGCCCCGCTATAGCGGATTTCGGGTACAGGGCACCGCTAGCTCCCCGCTTAGCACGACCCAGGGCCAATGGTAAGCCGACCAGCAACCATTGTCAACGTGAAGCTGAGACGCACGGACGTAACGAGAGGATTGCCGCCAGCACTGGACCAGCCGCATTTGCTGCAGGTTTGACCCATCTGCGCCCATTTGCAAGAATAACGTACATGCAAGACATCGGCTTCATGTTTCACCCCAGGTCGATAGCCGTCGTCGGCGCTTCCGCCGCCCCGCTCTCCCTCACCAACATCTACTTCCTGTACCCCTTATTGAACCTTGGCTACGAGGGGAGAATCTATCCGGTGAACCCCAGGGCGAGCGAGATCATGAGACTGAAGGCTTACCCCAGCCTCAAAGACATACCCGAGCCGGTTGACAACGTCGTGTGTGCCCTGCCCGCGCCAATGACGCCGAAGCTCATGCAGGAGTGTGTTGAGGCAGGAGTGAAGGTGGTCGTCATCTTTAGCGCTGGCTTCGGTGAGACCGGAGACAGGGAAGGGGTGCGGCTGGAAAGGGAGATTCTGAAGATCGCTCGCCAGGGCGGCGTGCGGGTTGTCGGGCCGAACTGCCTGGGACTGCACTGCCCCGAGGCAGGGCTGTCGCTCGACGGCAGTATTAGCCGGGAGAGCGGCGACGTAAGCTTTCTGTCTCAAAGTGGAGGTAACGCCAGGGACCTGATCCTCGCCGCAGCAGAGCGCCAGATATACTTCAGGAAGCTCGTCAGCTACGGAAACGCGGTCGACCTGAACGAGGCGGATTTCATCGAGCACTTCGCTCACGACAGCGGCACCGCGACCATCGCCGCCTATATCGAGGGGATAAGGCAGCCCCGGAGATTCCTCAGGGTGCTCAGAGAGGCCGCTGCAGCCAAACCTGTGATCGTCCTCAAGGGTGGAACAACACAGGCCGGAACGGAGGCGGTGGCCTCACATACCGGCGCACTGGCCGGTAGCAGAGACACATGGGACTCGCTGTGCCAGCAGGCAGGGGCCATACAGGTCCAAGACATAGAGGAGTTGATAGACACTATCGAGGCATTCTCGTACATGAGGCCGCCGCGTGGAAGGAGGATCGGCATCATAGGCATGGGCGGAGGGGCAAACGTGGTGGCGGCAGACCAGTGCGAAAGGGCCGGACTGGTTGTGCCGGTATTCCCCCGTCAGCTACGGCAGGACTTGCTCAGATTTACGCCGCCGGTCGGGGTCGGGCTACGCAATCCTCTTGATACGGCAACAGGCATATACCTGGACCCACCCTCACTCGCCAAGACGATCGAGGTCATCGGCGGCTGGGACGGGATTGACATTTTGTTCGTATCACTACCTGTAGTTATTGCTCTCAAGGTTGGATTGCCAACATACAGCCATGAGATAGACGCCGTGATCGAAGCCGGCAAGAGCATCGACAGACCTGTAGTCATCGTTCTCCGCACCGCCGGTCTGAGTGAAAATGAGAAGGTCGTCTGGGAAATGCAGGGGCAGTTCTTCAAGGCAGGGTTCCCGGTCTACCGTTCCTACCTGCAGGCTGCCCGGGCAGTCAGCCGGTTCATTTCCTACCACCAGAAGCGAGGGCACCATGACAGCAGACCCGAGTCTCGAACAAGCTTTCCATCCGAAGTCCATCGCTATCGTGGGCGTGCCCAGAGACGATAGCGGCCATCCACCCGGTTACACCGGCCTGACGTTCCTGCATCTACTCAAGCAGGCCGGGTTCGAAGGACGCATATACCCCGTAAATCCCAGGGCCAGCATGATCGAAGGCCTGAAGGCATATCCGAGCGTGACCGCCATTCCTGAGCCCCTCGACCTTGTAATAGTGGCGGTACCGGTGGCTTCCGTGCCCCAGGTGCTGGAAGACTGCGTGGCAGCCGGGGCACTCAACGTACAGATTGCCACGGCCGGCTTCTCTGAGACCGGAGAACCAGCAGGAAGCGAAATGGAGGCCAGGATGCGGGATATCGCGGTGAGGGGAGGCCTTCGCGTCGTGGGGCCCAACTGCCTCGGCTACCACGTGCCGTCGGCGCGGATGCAGATGTACGACCAGATCGTGCTTACTCAGGGCCCCGTGGCCTTCGTGTCGCAGAGTGGCGGCCACGGCCTGATTTTCGTCAGGCTGGGCCCGGCGCACGGAATCGGATTCAGCAAGGTGATAAGCTACGGCAACGCCCTGGTCATGGACTCCACCGACTTTCTGGAATACCTGGCCACCGATCCGGAAACGCAGATCATCTGCCTCTATATTGAGGGTGTCAAAGACGGCAGGCGGCTTGCCGATCTGGTCAGGCGGATAAACCTCAGCAAGCCGGTAATTATCTGGAAGGGCGGCCTCACCAGAGCGGGGGCCAGGGCCGCTGCCACACACACCGGTTCCCTGGCAGGGGACGGACAGGTGTGGGACGCATTCTTCAAGCAGACCGGAGCCATAAGGGTCGGCTCGATTGAGGAGATGGCCGACATCGCCATGACCATACTTCAGTTGAGGCCATCGCCGGGAGGGCGGGTAGCGGTGTTCGGCGGCGGAGGGGGAAACAACGTGGCCACGGCTGACATCTGCGCCGAGGAAGGCATAGACGTACCGGCGCTTTCCCCGGCGACGCGGGCCAGGCTACTAGAGTTTGTCTCCCTGGTGAACCAGAGTGTGGTCAACCCAATGGACACAGGTAGTATATTTGCCACGGTGGCCGCGTTGCAGCGGGCCATGGGGACCGTGGCTGCGGACCCTCTCATAGACGTCATCATCATCCACGTGGGTGCCGACTTCTCCAAGTGGTTTACGCCTGAGCGAATGGCCGAGTTCAAGCAATGTGTCTCGAGCTTTGGGCGGGAGAACCCGGCGGGCAAGCCTGTGGTCATGGCGGTACAGGAACAGGGGAAGGCAGCGGTGGCTGAAGAGCTCGTACAGGAACTGAGGCAGGCAGGCATTACCACCTACAGCTCACTGCGCAGGGCCTGCGGCGCCCTAAGACGGTTTGCCAGCTATCACAGGTTCATGGCAGGGGGCAAGGCAGAAGCCTAGACCGGCCGCACGCTACCAGGACTGTGCACTGCGGACCGGCCGGCGGTCATAGCGCCCTGAGGTAATCCGGCCTGAGGGCGCGCTCGTCCCGAGCCGCCAGGACTTTGTCGAGCAGCTTCAGCCCCTCGTCTTTCTGCTGTGGCAGTTGCAGACGCAGGGGCAGGTAGTTCGAGGCGTGGTTTGAGGCGAAGAAGCAGTTGGCAAAGTCAGAGTGAGCGATCATCTGCCGCAACTCTTCGAGGTACTGGAAGGGTGAAAGGGGCGAGAATTCCCCACGCTGCCACTGGTCGTGGAGCCGAGTCCCTGGCACCAGCATCAGGGTGAGCGCACCGCAGAAGTCAGGGTCGATCTCGGTGAGAATCTTTGCCGTCTCAATCGCATGCCGCTCGCTGCCCTCCATGCCGGCCAGCCCCAGCAGGACCGTCACCGAGAGCGGGATGCCCGCCGCTTTGGCCTTTCTCCCCGCCTCGACCATCTGGCTCCTGCTGACCCCCTTGTCGATTCTCCGGAGAAGCTCTTCATCGCCTGTCTCGACGCCCAGGTATATCATCCCCAGCTTGAGATCCCGAAGAGCCCTGAGATCATCCACACTCTTCACGAGCAGGTTCTGCGGATTGGCGTAGGTGCCGACGCGCTCCAGCCTGGTGAATCTCCTGTTCAGGTGCTCCAGTATCGCCACCAGCATTTCCTGGCGGCACACCAGCGCATCGCCGTTCTCCAGGAAGACCCTGTCAACACTCCAGCCATAGTTGCTGGCTATCCGGTCTACATCGGCCTTGACGTCGTCTATGCTCCTTATCCTGAACCGGACGCCGGTGTAGGTACCGCAGAACGTGCACCTGTTATGTGAGCAACCGAGGGTGACAGGGAGCAGAAGGCTGTTGGCCTCGCTGGGGGGCCGTATGATCACCATCCGTTCCATAGCGCCGTTCACAATTATATCACCATGGGTTTCCTGCATTGGCTCGGGCAGTCCAGGATGCATGCCTGGTCAGGCCGGCAGTGGTG
>CAZTYW010000006.1:0-2701 GCA_964617695.1 uncultured Dehalococcoidia bacterium | reverse complement strand
GTTCTCGTCTCCAAACCAGCCTTCCGTGGTGGTTGTGACTCGCGTACACTGCAGCTGGCACCCATAACCATGGAATCTGGCCTTGACGTATGTTGCAGGAGCAGTTCGCACGTTCTTCTCGCAGCTACGGAATCCCTGCAATTGGCATCCACAATCCTGATTGACGGGCGGCAGCCACCAGAAAGCCAGTAGCTTGGGATACGCGCAAAGGCCAGGTTTAACAATGGCGGGGTGGGAAACTGGGCCAGACAAGCAGACGTCGCATCCCTGCAGTGGTGCTGCTGGCAGTTGTGCTGTCTTTGCTGCCTTTATCACCCATGGCGGCCACGCGCGTCAAGGCGGCTCCTTCCCTGAGCGTTGAAATCCTGTCGTGGGACAGGATAGGCATAGACTCCAACAACCCCGATGGCTTCGACGCCCTGGGCAACCCCATCGGCCCGGACAAGTCAGTCATCCACGCCAGGGTGACCAGCAACGGGACCGACCCCGTCAGCAATGCTTTCGTCAACTTCCAGTGGACCAGTTCCAACATCTATATCAAGCTCTCCGAGTATGAGACGCTGGTGAAGTCCGTGGGAGACCTGGCCCCCGGGCAACAGGCAGACGTTTTCTGGGTAGTTGAGATCGCCCGCAACGTCAGTGCCATAGGCACTACCAGGTCTTTCAGGGTCGACGTTTCGTCGGACCAGGTCTCGGCAATGGGCACGCAAACGCTCCAGGTGGAAGGCCTGTCAGAACAGGGACAGGACGATTCAAACGTTATCAGCGTACCGGCCGCAATCTACCTCGGTGAGACCTTCGTAGTCGAGGCACAGGCCTCTGATACCAGAACCATCGGCTACCTCTCCCTCCCGCTGCAGTTTGATAGAAGGCTGTTTGAGATGGAGCAGGTTCGACTGGATTTCTACGCCACGGCCGATTGCAGCGGGCCCATTGTCTACACCGAGTACGACATGTATTACTCTGATCCAAAGGCCATCGCGTACAAGGGCGTAAGGGCCTATTACACGCTTCGCGCGGTCCGTCCCGGGACAAGCACCTTCACCTCGCTCCAGCTGGATGCCAACACCAACTTGGCCAGCTTCCATTACAACGCCACCATGTGGACAGGCAGCCTGGACGTGATCTCCTCCAACGCAGACCTGACCATATCCCTGGCGGACAGCCCTGATCCGGTGCCGGCGGGGGGTACCATAACGTACACGTCCACCTACGGCAATGCTGGCAACGCCGATGCCACGAACACAAGCATAAAGAGTGACATTCCGAGCAACACAACCTATCTGAGCGGTAGCGCCTTTGGGGAAACCGGGGTGACCATCGAGTATTCTGATGGTTTCTCCTGGACCACAACAGAACCAGCTACGGTGCAGTCGATAAGATGGAACATTGGAGCGCTGAGCAACATAACTGGGCAGCAGGCAGGGTTCCAGGTGGCTGTGGACTCAGGCCTGGCTGACGGGACTTCTATTCTGGCTGCAGCCAAAATCAGCAGCGCCGAAATAAGCTCGACGGACACGGCTACAACCACCGTCGGCACCGGGCTTGTACCTTCTCTATCCAAAGTGGACTCACCGGATCCCGTCGAGCCTGGGGCTGCCATAACGTACTCAATCACCTACGGGAACGACACAGGCACTGCATTCAACAACGTCGTCCTGGAAGACTGGATTCCTACCTACACCACATACGTGGGCGGCAGCGCATACGGGCCGAGCGGCGTAACATTTCAGTACTATTACGCTTCCGCATGGAATGCCTCAGAGCCGGCAGACCCAGGCACGGTGGAGGCCATAAGATGGAACGTGGGCATCCTCGCTGCGGGAGTCACCGGCCAGGAGGCTGGATTCCAGGTAATCGCAGACTACAGTATGGCTGGCGGTACTGTGATCACGAACTCGGTGACCATGAGCAGCGATCAGACACCCCGCACGGAGGTCGGTGCAACAACGGCCATCAATGAACCGCCGGTGGTCGTAGATGATGCCTACAGTGTGGACGAGGACAGCACGCTCAATGTGCCTGCTCCAGGTGTGCTGAGCAATGACAGCGACGCGGACGGTGGGACGTTGACGGCTTTGCTTGAGACTGGGACCACCAACGGCACCCTCTCCCTCAACAGCGAAGGCTCCTTTTCCTACACCCCTAACCCGGACTTCTACGGCGCAGACAGCTTTACCTACCGGGCTAGTGACGGGTCAGCACTGTCAGTGAATACGCCTGCCACAGTGACCATCACCGTCAACCCGGTCAACGATCCACCAGTGGCAACCGATGACGCCTACACGGTGGACGAGGACGGCACACTCAGCGTTCCCGCTCCCGGTGTGCTGGGCAATGATACCGATGTGGAGAACGATACACTCACGGCGGTGCTGGTCACCGACGTCACCAACGGCACCCTCACCCTCAATAGTGACGGATCTTTCACCTATGCCCCCGACCCCGACTTCTTCGGCGCCGACTCCTTCATCTACCAGGCTTTTGATGGCGCCGCCTACTCCAGTTCGGCCACGGTGACCATCACCGTCAACCCGGTCAACGATGCTCCGGTGGCAAACAATGACGCCTACACGGTGAACGAAGACGGCACGCTCAGCGTCCTGGCTCCGGGTGTGCTGACCAATGACACGGATGTCGAGAACGACCCGCTGACGGCAGTGCTGGTAAGCGACGTGAGCAACGGTACCCTCACCCTCAA